>DASSZV010000107.1:0-8433 GCA_035702765.1 Solirubrobacteraceae bacterium | reverse complement strand
CTCGTGTTCAACGTCACCTGGGGCGCAGCGTGGTCGGTGCTCGTGCTCGACGTGCTCGACCGCCTGCACATGGGCCAGGTCGGTTTCGGCGTTCTCACGGCCGCGAGCGCGGTCGGCGGGATGCTGGCGATCCTGCTCTACCCGCGCCTGGAACGGCGCTTCACGCTGGCGACGCTGATGAAGGTCTGCCTCACGCTCGAGGTGGTCACCCACCTCGGCCTCGCCCTCGACACCCGGGCGTGGGTTGCGGTGGGGATCCTGTTCGTGTTCGGGGCCTACGCCTTCGTGTGGATGACTGTGTCGACGACCGTCCGCCAACGCGCCGTCCCCGCCGCGCTCCAGGGGCGTGTCGCCGGGACCTACCTCATCGGCGTGTTCGGCGGGATGGTGCTGGGCCAGTTCCTCGGCGGTGTGATCGCCCAGCGCTTCGGGATCGCCGCGCCGTTCTGGTTCGCCTTCGTCGGCTCCGGCCTCACGCTCGCGGCGATGTGGCGCCAGCTCGGAGCGATCGCCCACGCCGAGCCCGCGGTCTAGGCGATCTCCCCGATGCGGGCGCTTGGACGCCCGCATCGGGGCCGGGAGCCGGCCTAGCTGCCCTCGCCAGGCTGGCGGATGGCGGAGCGCAGCATCCAGGCCTGCTTCTCGGAACCGTGGAGGATCTCGTGCAGCAGATCCGCGGAGGTCGGGTCCTCCGCGTCGACGGCGTCATGGATCCGGCGGATGGCCTCGCCGGCGGCGGCGATCCGCTCCTCCACGAGCGCCACGGTGTCGTGGACGGAGACCTCACCGTCCGGGAACGGAGGCAGCGACGAGGTCTTGGCGACAGTTCCGGCGCGGCCGTCGACGGTGCGACCCAGGGCGCGCAGCCGTTCGGCGATCGTGTCGGCGTACTCACGCGCGGCGTCGACGATCTCGTCGAGCTGGAGGTGAATCTCCCGGAACCCGGGGCCGACGAGGTTCCAGTGGGCCTGCTTGCCCTGCACGTGGAGGTCGACCTGGTCGACGAGCACCTGCTGGAGGGCGTCGGTGAGCGTGTCGGAGGCGCGGAACGGGGCCTCGGTGGCGGGTGGGGTGTCAGTGGCCATGGGCTTCTCCTCAGATGACGGGGGCATTCTCCCTCTGAGCTACCCACTCCACCCCGCCGCATCCCGCGAGCGGGTCCGCGACCGCGCGGAGATGCCGTCCGGGCGCGCCCCCGGCCGCGCCGGTCCCGCGGCTGAATCCACAATCAGCCGCGGGCCACGAGCTCGGATCGGTTCAGCCGCCGGCCACGGCGGGCAGGATCGTCACCTCGGCGCCGTCGCTCACCGGCGTGTCCAGGCCGTCCAGGAAGCGGATGTCCTCGCCGCCGACGTACACGTTGACGAACCGTCGCAGGCCGTGGTCATCGGCGATCCGGGACTTCAGCTCCTCGAAGCGGGCGTAGAGGCCGTCGAGGACCTCCCCGACCGTGGCGCCCTCGACCTGAGCCGTCGCCGCGCCGTCGGTCGCCGAGCGCAGCTGCGTGGGGATCTTCACCGTGACGGCCATCTAGGCCACCGCCCCGGTCCGGGTCGCCGCGGCGTTCTCGAAGGCGTCGACGGTCGGCTCGATCTGCCAGGTCTCGAAGGTGCCGCGCACCGCGTCGAGGGTCTTCAGACCCTCACCGGTGATGACGGCGACGACGCGTTCCTGCGCGCCGATCTCACCCCGCTGGGCGAGCTTCTTCAGCACCGCGGTGGTCACCCCGCCGGCGGTCTCGGTGAAGATGCCGGTGGTGCGGGCGAGCAGGCGGATCCCCTCGCGGATCTCGTCGTCGGAAACGGCATCGATGCCCCCTCCGCTGCGGCGGGCCAGGTCGAGCGCGTAGGGGCCGTCGGCCGGATTGCCGATGGCCAGGGACTTGGCGATCGTGTCGGGCTTCACCGGCTTGCAGAAGTCCAGTCCGGCCGCGTAGGCCTGGGCGACCGGGGAGCAGCCCGCGGCCTGGGCTCCGTTGAAGATCGGCAGATCACCCTCGAGCAGGCCGGCGTCGATCCACTCGGAGAAGCCGCGCGCGATCTTGGTGAACAGCGAGCCGGAGGCGATCGGCGCCACGATCCGGCTGGGCAGCGTGAAGTTCAGCTGCTCGGCGATCTCGAAGGCGAGCGTCTTGGAGCCCTCGGCGTAGTAGGGCCGCATGTTGATGTTCACGAAAGCCCACTCGTGCTCGCCCGAGAGCTCGGTGCAGAGACGGTTGACATCGTCGTAGTTGCCGTTCACCGCCACGAGGTTGGTGCCGTAGACCCCGGTGGCGAGAATCTTCTGCTCCTCAAGGTTGGCCGGGATGAACACGTAGGACTCCAGGCCGGCCGCGGCGGCATGGGCGGCCACGGCGTTGGCCAGGTTGCCCGTGGACGCGCAGGCGATCGTGGTAAAGCCGAGCTCCCGGGCCCGGGCCAGGGCGATCGAGACGACGCGATCCTTGAAGGAGTGGGTCGGGTTGGCGGCATCGTTCTTGATCCACACCTCCCCCACGCCGAGCTCCTCAGCCAGACGGTCGGCCTTCACCAGCGGCGTCCAGCCCGCGGGCAGGGCATAGCCCCGACCGTCGGTGGGCAGGAAGTCGCTGTAGCGCCAGATCGAGAACGGCCCGGCCTGGATCCGGCGCTTGAGCTCGGCCGCGTCGGCGCGGGAGCGCGGCGCGTAGGCGACCTCCAGCGGTCCGAAGCAGCGCTCGCAGACGTAGCGCGCGTCGAGCGCGTACTCGGTCTGACATTCCTTGCAGCGAAGCGAAACTGGCGGCATATGTGAAACCTCCGCCGGGACGATCTGGTCAGAGGCAGAGTGCCACCCTCCCCACATCTCCCAGGCTTGTCGTAGGAGCCTGATGGAATTGGCACCGTGTCCCGAGTGGGCCGGTTGCCGGGGTTTCGTAGGGCCATATCCCTCCACCCCTCTGGATGCGTACTGCTATGTGCCGCGGAGTATAACCCGCGGTTCTCCCAGTAGGCTCTCCCGCCACATGAGCGCCATCCTCGGAGAGACCGAACGCCGGCTCCAGGCCAGCCTGCGCGAACCGGCCGCAGCGCCGAGCAAGCGGATGCTGGTGATCGTCAACCCGTACGCGACGACCGTCTCGGACCGGTTGAAGAACCTCGTCGTCCACGCCCTGCGCGGCTCCTACCAAGTCGACGCCGTCGACACTGAGCGACGCCTGCACGCGACCGAGCTGTGCCGCGAGGCGGCGGCGGCCGGCTACGACGTCGTCGTCGCCTTCGGGGGCGACGGCACCGTCAACGAGGCGGCCAACGGCCTGGCCGGCTCGGGCGTGCCGCTCACCTGCCTGCCCGGCGGCCGCGTCAACGTCTACTGCCGAGCGCTCGGCATCCCCGCCGACGTGGTCGACGCGACCGAGCATCTGCTCGGCCTGGCCGAGAACTGGCGTCCCCGGGCGGTCGACGTCGGGGTGGTGAACGACCGCCTGTTCGTCATCAATGCCGGCGTCGGCCTCGACGCCTCGGTGGTCGAGCGCGTTGACGCCCGACCCGGGCTCAAGAGCCGCTTCGGCGAGTACTACTACGTCGGCGTCGCCACCTCGACGTTCATCCGGCGCTACCTGCGCCGGCCCCCGCGCCTGCGGGTCCACTACGACCAGCTGGGCCCGACCGCGCCGGAGGGCGCGACCCTGCCCGACCCCGTGGACGGCGTCACGGCGATCATCCAGAACGGGACTCCCTACACGTTCTTTGGCAGTCGCCCCGTCGAGCTCGCTCCCGGGGCGACGCTGGACAGCGGCGACCTCGCCGGTGTCGTGCTCAAGCGCACCACTCCCATCGAGGTGCCGACCATCTCATGGCGGGCCTTCTCCTCCGCGCAGGTCGGCGACCACCGCCAGGTCGACGCCTTCTGCGGCATCAACGGACTCACCGTGAGCTCCCGGGATGAGCGGCCACTTCCGATCCAGGTGGACGGGGACTTCATCGGTGAGGCGCATGAGGCGGTCTTTGGCGTGCTGCCCCGCGCGCTCACCGTCGTCGCCTGAGTCGGGTCGGGCGCGCTGGGCGCAGTGGGCGCGTCGGGCGCGCGTGACCCGGGAGCGGTCGGCGCGTATGTCCGCATGAAGTGAACGTATTTTGGCCCAAATTGGGGCTGAGTTCGCGGTGATCTCGGTGTGAGAGGGGGAAAAGCGGGCTCCCGGGCCCTCTATGGAGCGTGGCCTCACCCCCGCGACCCCTCCAGCCCCGTGATCTGCTGCTGCTGGAGGCGCTCTCCCATCAGCGTGTGGCCGTCCTCGCCCAGGCCGCGCACTGGCTCGGGGTGAGCGAGGCGACCGCGGCCCGGCGGGTCCGTGCGCTCGCTCGCGCCGACCTGGTCGAGACCCGGCGCATCTTCGACCGGGGATCCCCGATGCTGCGGATCACCGGCCGCGGGCTGGCCCAGATCGGCAGCCGGCTCTCACGGCCCGGGCAGAAGCTCGACGAGTACCGTCACGACGTCGGCGTCGGGTGGGTGTGGACGGCCGCCCGCGACGGTGCCTTCGGGGACCTCGCAGCGATCCATTCCGAGCGGGCGCTACGCAGTGCCGACGCGCGCCGAGACCGGCTGACCCCGGGTGAGCGGCAGCTGGCCGTGGAGGACGGCCACGACGCGCCCGGCGGGATCGGGGTCGGCGCCTTCCTCGCCGACGGCCGGCCCCAGCGCCACTATCCCGACCTGCTGCTCGACACCGCCTCGGGGCGCCGGATTGGCGTGGAGCTCGAGCTCACCCACAAGGGCGCCCGGCGTCTGGACCGGATCATGGAGGCGTACGCCTCGGACCTGAGCGTCGACGCGGTGCTCTACCTCGTCGCCGACCCACGGATCGGCGCCCAGATCCACGCCGCGGCTGAACGGGCCGACATGGCCGACCGGGTGCACGTGCGCCGGGTCGCCCGCGCTCAGATCGGTGGGGTCCCGGGACCTGAGCGGGGTCCGATCTCCCGAGGCGCGGTCGGGCGGCGACAGATCGGCAGCGGTGCACGCTCCGCCGGGGTCGGGCGCGACCGGGACGGACCCGCGTCCCCGCAGGATCAGCGTGAGGGTATGACCCGGTGAGTCTCGAGCTGCATCCCGAGCCACCGCCACCCCCGCGCCGCCGCGGTCGCGACGGTCGCTGGCTGCTGCTGCTCGCCGGCGCCGGGCTGGTGCCCGGAGCGCTCGGGCTGCCCGTCGTGCTCCTGGGGCTCTCGGCCGCGGCGGGCGCCCTGCTCGTGCGACGGCACCGCCGGAGAGCCCTGGCGGCACCGTCGCCGGCGCCGGGCGAACGGATCCAGCTGGGCCGCGACGGGGGCGGGCACAGCCTCGATCTGGATGCCCGCCAGCTCTCCGCCCATGGGCTCATCGTCGGGGCCAGCGGAGCGGGCAAGACGACGACGCTGCTCACCATCGCCTGCCAGCAGATCATCGCCGGGAGGGGTCTCGTGGCCATCGACCTGAAGGGCTCGCCGGAGTTCGCCGCCGCCCTCGCCGACGCTGCGGCACGGAGTGGACGCGCCCTGCGGGTGTGGAGTCCCGACGGTCCCGGGACCTGGAATCCGTTGGGCCACGGTAACCCCACCGAGCTCAAGGACAAGCTCATCAGCACCGAGAGGTTCTCCGAGCCGCACTATCAGCGGGCAGCCGAGCGCTACGTCCAGCTCGCGCTCTCCGTTCGCGCCCAGGTCATGCCCGACACGCCCCCGACGCTCGGGGAGGTCGTCGACCTGCTCGCGCCGAGCCGACTCGCCGCGCTGGCGCGGCGTCTGGATCCCCCCGCCGCCGCACGGGTCGGCGGCTATCTGCGCGAGCTCGGACCCGATCAGGTGAGTGCGGTGCGGGGACTGCAGTCCCGGCTCGCGGTGATCACCGAGTCCCACACCGGGCGCTTCTTCGAGCCGGGCCCGGGCGCGATCGACCTGCTTGAGGCGCTCGGAGGCGGGGACGTCGTGCTCTTCTCGTTGAACGCGAGCAGCTACGGCCAGCTGTCGGCCCAGATCGGGGGCCTCGTTCTCCAGGATCTGGTGAGCGCCGCGGGTACGCGTGAGCGTGCACCCGCCGCCCGGGCCGCGTCGGCGAGCGTGCTCGTTGACGAGTTCTCCGCCCTCGGGGCCGACCACGTGATGGCGCTCGTTGCCCGGGGGCGCTCCGCCGGCGTCTCGGTGCTGATGGCGACCCAGGAGCTCGCCGACCTCGACCGCGTCGGTCGCGGCTTCCGGGACCAGGTGATCGGATCCACGGCGCTGAAGATCGCCCACCGTCAGGACATCCATGCCTCCGCACAGGCGGTGGCCGCGCTCAGCGGCACCGAGCGGGTGTGGGAGCGCAGCTACAGCGCGGCGGTGCCGGGACGCGCCCGGGGCCGGGCCGGTGACGGCGAGCGCACCCACGACCGACTGATCGAGCGTACGCGCGTGGATCCCTCCGTTATACAGTCACTCCGCGTCGGGGAGGCCGTGGTCATCACCAAGCTGCCCCACAGCGACACCCGTCTGGCCAGGATCGCCCCGCTGTCGCTCCCCGGTCCGCCGGGCACGAAGGCCACCGCGCCCCAGCGGCCGCCCGACCGCGGCCCGTCTCGGGGACGCTGAGCCTCGGTGGGGGCAAACGACTGGCGGGCCGCCTCACGCGGAGGCAGCCCCGACGGTCGCGGTGAGGAAGGCGAGCACGTCGGTCGCCTTGGCGATCGCTTTGCTCGTGGGCATCCCGTGCCCGTGTCCGGCCGAGGTCGCGGTCCGCAGCAGCACCGGCGCCGGGGTCTGTCCCCGCTCGGCCCGGGCATGGGCGGCGGCGAGCATCGTCGCGGCGAACTTGAACGAGTGTCCGGGCACGACCCGGTCGTCGTGGTCCCCGGTGGTGATGAGCGTCGGCGGGTAGCGCCGCTGCGCTGAGACGTTGTGCAGCGGGGAGTACGCGGCGAGCACGGCAAAGCCCTCGGGATCCTCGGGGTCGCCGTAGTCGCTCTTCCAGGCCCAGCCGATGGTGAAGCGATGGAAGCGCAGCATGTCGAGCACCCCGACGTCGGCCACCGCGGCGCCGAAGAGCTCGGGATGCTGGGTGAGGCAGGCCCCCACGAGCAGCCCCCCGTTGGACGCGCCCATGATGGCGATGCGCTTGGCGGCGGTCCAGCCGCTGTCCACGAGCCAGCGCGCGCAATCGCGGAAGTCGTCAAAGACGCGCTGCTTGCGCGCATGGATCCCCGCCCGGTGCCAGGAGCGCCCGTACTCGCCGCCGCCGCGCAGCACGGCCACCGCGAGCATCCCGCCGCGGTCCACGAACGTCGCCCAACTTGGGCTGAACATCGGGGTGAGCGAGATGTCGAAGCCGCCGTAGCCGTAGAGCAGCACGGGAGTGTCGCCGTCAGGGACGACGTCGCCCCGCCGCGTGAGGAACAGGGGCAGCGCGGTCCCGTCGTCGGCGGGGATGAACACCTGTTCACTCACCCAGGCGGAGGTGTCCAGCGGGAGCGGCGTCGCCCCGATCTGACGCGTTGCTCCGGTGGCGAGGTCGTGCTCCCACAGCGAACCGGGGTCGATGAAGGACACGGTGGCGAAGTGCACGAGCGAGCTGCTGGGCCGCCCGTGAACGCCCTCACCCATCAGCGAGCAGAGCCCGGGCAGAGCGATCTCTCCCACCGGGTGGCCATCGAGGCCGTGCACGCTGAGGCGTGCGCTGGCGTCGGCGAGGTGATGGAGGACGAGCGCGTCCCCGCAGCGGCGCGCCCCCGCGAGCAGCGCCATCGACTCGGGGATGAGCTCGCGCCAGTGCTCTGGAACGGGGTCCTCCAGATCGACGGCAATCAGCCGGCCGCGCTCGGCCTCGGCGTCGGTGAGGAGCAAAAAGACGCTGTCCAGATTCGTCACATAGGTCGTCTTGGCCGCGAAGGTGTCGATCAGCGGCACCGGCGTGGCGTCGGGGGCGGCGAGGTCGAGCACGTGCAGCCGGGTCTCTGGCGCAGTGCCCCGGGTCGTCTCGATCACCGCGTAGCGGCCGTCGTCGCTCACCCGGGCGGAGAACATCCACTCGGGCTGCTCCGGGGCGGCCATGATGATTCTGTCCTCGCTCTGCGGGGTGCCCAGGCGATGCAGACGGATGCTGTGGGCCTCGGCTGCGGCAAGCAGCTCGGCACCGGCCTCCGGAGGGTCGACCGCCCCGTAAAGGAAGCCGCTGGCATCCTTCAGCGGAGCCACCGCGCTGTATTTCGCCCACTCCACACGGTCGGCCCGGTCCTTCCCGCTGCTCACCTCACGGACCCGGTAGGTCATCCAGTCTGAGCCGCCCTCGCTCGTCGCGTAGATGAGCAGCTCGCCGTCGTCGGTGACGGCGAGGTCCGACAGCGCCACCGTCCCGTCCTCTGACAGCTCGTTAGGGTCCAACAGCACCCGTCCCTCAGCCATCGGACCATCCATGACGTAGAGGACATCCTGGTTCTGCAGCCCGGTGTTGCGCAGCTGGAAC
>DASSZV010000055.1:0-59056 GCA_035702765.1 Solirubrobacteraceae bacterium | reverse complement strand
CTTCGGCATCGCCGTCGTCCGTCAGGACCTCAGCCTCTGCGACACCCTCGACGTCGCGGCGAACCTCATGCTCGGGCGTGAGTCGCACCTGCACTCGGACACTCGCTTTCACGCGGCGGCCGCCCACGAGCTCGCGGCCCTGGGCATCCCCATCCGTGACCCTCACGCGCTGGTCTCGGACCTCAGCCTCGGCCAGCGCTGGCTGCTCTGCCTGGCCATGGCGCTGGGGCGCCGGCCCAAGGTGCTCGTCCTCGACGAGCTCACCGCCTCCCTCGGTGTGCTCGGCACCGCGACGGTCGAGCGCCTGCTCATCTCCGCCCGGGAGGCGGGCATGGCGATCCTGCTCATCACCCGTGACGTTGAGCAGATGTTCCGGATCGCTGACCGTGTCGTCGTCCTCAGTCGCGGCAGCGTCGCCGCCCAGTTCGATCCGAGCACGAGCCACCGCGACGACGTCGCGGCCCTGCTGGGGGACGAGGCAGCCATCGCTCATCGCGAGGCTGCGGCGCTGCGGCGCTCCCAGGAGCTCCAGCGCCAGTTCCTCTCCCGCCTCTCCCATGAGCTGCGCACGCCGCTCACCGCCATCCGCGGCTACGCGACGAGCCTCGCCGCGCCGGATGTCACCTGGGACGGTGACTCCCAGCAGCGCTTCCTCGAGCGGATCGCCACCGAGTCGGCCCGGCTGGGCCGCCTCGTCGACGACCTGCTCGACTTCTCCGCGATCGAGTCCCAGATCATGCGCCTGCAGCCGGACTGGTGTGACCTGCGGCTCGTCATCGAGGCGGCGGTCGCGCTGTTGCCAGTGGAGTGGTCCCGCTGCGTCGAGGTCATCTGTGATGAGGACCTGCCGGTCATCTGGGCCGATCATGATCGCCTGGAACAGATCTTCGTCAACCTGCTCTCCAACGCCTTTCGCCACAACCCCGCGGGCATCCACGTGAGCATCGGCGCGCGTCTGTGCGGCGAGAATCGCGTCGAGATTTCCGTCGCTGACGACGGCCGCGGCTTCCCCGACAGTCTGCGCGCCGACCCCTTTGACTCCGCCCACCGTCCGGCCTCGCGCACCGCCGGCGCCGGGCTCGGGCTGTCCATCGCCAAGGGCATCGTCGAGGCCCACGGCGGGAGCATCGGCCTGGGGGAGACCGTGAGCGGAACCCGTTTCGAGATCACCCTGCCGGTGGAGGTGGCCGGGGTGGAGGAGGCTCTCGCCGCGGAGGTCGCGGTGGGACTGGGGGTGAGCGCCGGTGCCTGAGGCCACCCGTGCGCTGCTCGTCGAGGACGATCCCAACATCGTCGACCTGATCCGCTCGAACCTCGCCGTGCGGGGCTTTGACACGGTCGTCTCCACCGACGGCACCGACGCCATCCGCCTGCTGGAGATCGAAAACCCCGACATCGTGCTGCTCGACCTGATGTTGCCCGAGGCCGACGGCTTCGATCTCTGCCGCCAGATCCGCGAGCGCTCCAACGCGGCGGTCATCGTCGTCTCGGCCCGCGGCGGCGAGCGCGACAAGGTCACCGCCCTCAACATGGGCGCGGACGACTACATGACCAAGCCCTTCTCGGTGGAGGAGCTGCTCGCGCGGATCACCGCGACGCTGCGCCGGACGCGGCCCGCAGCCGGCGAAGGTGGCTCCGAGGACACCAACCGCATCGTGGTCGGTGACCTGCTGATCGACCTCGGTTCCCAGCACGTCTTCCGCGGCGGGGAGACCGTCCACCTCACGCCGACCGAGTTCAGCCTGTTGCGAGAGCTGGCCACCAACCGCGGGAAGCTGCTCTCCCACGCTCATCTCCTGCGGCGCGTCTGGGGGCCCTCCTACCAGACCGAGACCGAGTACGTGCGCGTCTACGTGGGACGGCTGCGGGCAAAGCTGGAAAGCCCCGGAGGGCCCCAGCTGATCCTCACGGCGCCGCGCGCGGGCTACCGCTTCGCTCCCGAACCCTGAAAAGTTCTCCCGACAAGCAGGCCATTTATGGTTTGTTCATGGCGCGACAACGGTTGTTAATGCATCGTTTATGCACTGGGGCATACCGTCGCGCTGAGAGAGAGAACGCGGTGGGAGACCATCGCCCGAGGAGGAACACTAGGAGGTAGTACACCGTGCACTTGCGTACCAGCAAGTCGGGTTTCGTCGCGATGGTCTTGGCCATCGTCGCTGCCCTGGCGATCGCCGCATGCGGCTCGTCCAACAACACGACGTCGTCGTCAACGCCCGCGAGCTCCGGCTCCGGCAATTCATCGGCGAGCTCTGGCTCGAGCTCAAGCGGTTCGACCCCCCAGATCAGCGCGTCAGCGTTCACCAACGACTTCAGCGCCATGTCGCAGCTGGCGGCGTTGGCCAAGGCCGGTCACGGCTCGATCGCCGCGATCCTGCCGGACACGACGAGCTCGACCCGTTACGTCGAGTTCGACCAGCCGGACCTGAAGGCGGCTGCCGCGAAGGTCGGCGTGCCGATCACCGTCCAGAACGCGGGCGGCTCTGACCAGCAGTTCGTCACCGACGCTCAGTCGGACATCACCAACGGGGCGACCGTCCTGCTCATTGATCCGGAGAACTCCGGCACCGGCGTGCAGGTCGAGAATCTGGCCAAGCAGAAGGGCGTCGCCGTCGTCGACTACGACCGCCTCGACACCGGCGGCCCGAACGACCCCTACGTCTCGTTCAACAACGTGCGCGTGGGCCAGCTGATGGGTCAGGGCTTTGAGACCTGCGCCGCGGCCTGGCACGTGAAGCACCCGAACGTGATCGTCATGCGTGGCGATCCGACCGACAACAACGCGTCGCTCTTCTACCAGGGCTACTACAACGACGTCCTCGCCGCCAAGTTCAAGTCCGGCGCCTACTCGCTGGTCGCCAACACGGCGGGCACCTGGACGCCATCGGTGGCCCAAACCGAGTTCGAGCAGGCCTACACCGCCCACCCGAACGCGAACTCCGCGCTCATCCCCAACGATGAGAACGGTGCCCCGATCATCACGTACCTGAAGGCCCATGGCGTCAAGCCGATGACCTTCCCGACCACCGGTCAGGACGCGACCCTCACGGGCCTGCAGAACATCCTCTCCGGCTACCAGTGCGGCACCGTCTACAAGGCCGTCTACAAGGAGGCCCAGGCCGCCGTCGCCCTCGCGCTCTACCTGCGCGCCGGCAAGACGGCTCCGGCGAGCCTGCTCAACGGCACCACGACGGATCCGACCAACCACGCGTCGCGTCCCTCGGTTCTGCTCACCCCGGTCTGGGTGACCACCAAGAACATGAACTCGACGATCATCGCGGACAAGTTCGTCCCGAAGTCCCAGCTGTGCAGCGGTAGCTACGCAGCCGACTGCAAGAAGTACGGCATCAACTAGAGGTGAATGGTCGTCCGGCCGGCCTGGGGCCGGCCGGACGATCGACACACCAAACCCCCACAGCGATGACTGACACAGCACAGCTTCTTTCCCTCCGCGGGGTCTCCAAGCGGTTCGGCCCGGTCCAGGCCCTCGCCGACGTGACCCTCGACATCCCGCCCGGCAAGGTCACCGCCCTCATCGGCGACAACGGCGCCGGGAAGTCCTCTCTGATCAAGACCGTCTCTGGGCTCTGGCCCCAGGACAACGGCCAGATCCTCTGGGAGGGCAAGGAGGTCCATCTCGGCGGACCCCGTGACGCCGAGCGCCTCGGCATCACCACGATCTACCAGGACCTCGCGCTCTGTGACAACCTCGACATCGTCCAGAACATGTTCCTCGGTCACGAGCCTCTCCGCCGCGGTGTGCTTGATGAAGCCAGCATGGAGAAAACTGCGGCGAAGACGCTCCAGGACCTCTCGGTGAAGACGGTGAAGTCCATCCGCCAACCCGTCGCCTCCCTGTCGGGCGGCCAGCGCCAGTCCGTCGCGGTGGCCAAGGCGGTCATGTCCAACGCCAAGCTCGTCATCATGGACGAGCCGACCGCGGCCCTCGGCGTCGCCCAGACGGGCATGGTCCTTGACCTGATCAAGACCCTGGCCGGCCGTGGGGTGGCCGTGATGGTCGTCTCCCACAACCTCGTCGACGTCTTCCAGGTCGCCGACCGGATTGCCGTGATGTACCTGGGCCACTGCGTCGTGCAGGGGCCGGCGACTGACTTCGATCGCCAGTCGGCGGTCGAGTGGATGACCACAGGATCGATGAGCAAGGCGGCTGCGTGATGAGTGCGACGGACAAACCGGCCATCCAGGACACGCCGGACACGGCGCTGTCGGATGAGGAGCTCGCCCTGGTCGCTCCCGAGGTGATGGCCCACTCGGTCGGGGATTACTTCCGTGCATGGGGTGCCCGGATCCGCAACGGCGAGTCCGGCGCGC
This sequence comes from Solirubrobacteraceae bacterium, assembly GCA_035702765.1. Lineage (GTDB taxonomy): Bacteria > Actinomycetota > Thermoleophilia > Solirubrobacterales > Solirubrobacteraceae > Palsa-465. Next base: position 54,724 of record DASSZV010000055.1, on the reverse strand, counting down.
TGCCGGTGATCGCCGGCCTGGTGGCCATCTGCGTCTTCTTCGAGCTGGAGCGCTCGACCTTCCTGCACGCCAACAACCTCGTCAACCTGTTCGTCCAGGCAACGATCTTCATCCTCTTCGGGGCCGCCGAGACCTTCGTTCTGCTGCTCTCGGAGATTGACCTCTCAGCCGGCTTCGGAGCCGGCGTGGGGGCCTTCACGATGCTCGAGCTCAACGCCGCGCCGGTGAACTTCCCCTGGTGGCTGGCGATCATCGGCGGCCTGGTGGTGATGATGCTCATCGGGGCCCTCCAGGGCGCGCTCGTCGCCTTCCTGGGGCTGCCGTCGTTCATCGTCACGCTTGGCGGCTACCTCGGGCTCACCGGGGTGATGCTCGAGCTGGCGAGCATCGACAAGACGGCGGTCGGTGGCGTCATCAACGCCAACGGCACGATCGCCAATCTCTACAACAGCCACATCTCGCCGACCGCCGACTGGATCCTCGCGGTGGTGTGTGTCGCCGGATTCGCGGCGGTGAGCCTGTTGCGCCACCGCTCACGCGTTGCCCAGGGTCTCACGACGGCTCCGCTCGGCGTGACGGTGATCGCCATCGTCGGAGTGACGGTGATCGCGATCGTGCTCACGCTGATCTTCAACTCCAACCAGGGCACCGCCATCACGGCGATCCGCGGTATGCCCTACCTCGTTCCGATGACGCTCGTCGTCGTCGTGATCGCCGGCCTGTTCATGAACAAGACGCGGATGGGCCGCTACATCTACGCGGTGGGGAACAGCCCGGAGGCCGCGCGCCGCGCGGGCATCAACGTGAAGCTCGTGATCATCGTCGGCTTCATGCTCACCGGGCTCGTCGCCGGCTTCGCGGGCCTCGACTACGCCTCCACCCAGGGGAGCATGTCGACCGACTTCAACGGCGGCCAGAGCGTGCTCTTCGCCGTTGCCGCCGCCGTCATCGGCGGCACGAGCCTGTTCGGCGGGCGGGGCAAGATCTCCAACGCCCTGCTGGGCGGTCTTGTCGTCGCGGTCGTGTTCAACGGACTCGGGCTGATGGGCGTGAGCGCCGCGGTCCAGGACATCGTGACCGCGGTGGTGCTCATCATCGCGGTGACGCTGGACGCGCTGGTGCGTCGTCGGGCGACGACGCGCTAGGCGCGTCCCCATCGGGGCGGATAACGATGCCCGGCGGCCCGCGCGGCCGCCGGGCATCGCCGCGTCCGGGGCGCCGATCGCGGGGTCACCGGCTCGGCAGCGGCGAAGGCCACCGGGGTGAACGCTGGCTGATCACAGAACAGGATCGTCACGTGGGGGTCGGCGAGCAGGACCGGAGAGATGTAGAGCGTCTCGGCCCGCAGGGAGTAGTCACTGCGCGGCCGGCGCGGCCCGCGGACAGGCCGGAGCCGCCTCCAGGCGTCAGAGTGCGACTCACGGCTGTCGCAGCTGAACGGGGAGGAGCCGCGGCCAGCGACGGCAGGGACCACGGGTGGGTGTCGCGCGCCCCCGCCTCCGGGGGCGCCACCAGCGCCAACCCGCTTGATGAACGGCCCGGGTCTGCTCGCCGCCCGGGGCGCGTCTCAGCCCAGGCGCTGGGCGGTCTCGACCGCCGTGCGCTCCGCGGCCGCGGTGGTGCTCCACAGCGCGAGCACCAGGACGAGTGCGCCCATCCCACCGAGCACGGCCCATCCGGGGTGGGTCGCGGCGGCGAAGCTGGGTCCGATCTGCAGGGTTGCGCCGAGACCGGTGACCGCACCGGCCAGAGCCACCCCCAGAGCGAACCCGACCTGACGGCCGGTCGAGGCGACCGCGGCGGCGACCCCGGACATCGCCGGGGGCATGCCGGAGATCGCGGTGTTGGAGATCGGCGGGTTGACCAGGCCGAAGCCACAGCCGATCACCACGTAGGCGAGGAACAGCAGCGCATCAGAGGTGTGAGGGCTCAGACCCAGGAACAGCAGCGGTCCGGCGGTGACGAGCACGCCCGCGGCGATGAGCGGCCGCCGTCCGCCGCGATTTCCGACGATCCGTCCGCTGATCGGGGCGAAGATGAGCATCATCAGCGCGGTGGGCAGGCTGTAGAGCCCGGCGTGCAGGGCCGAGAAGCCGCGAGCGTCCTGCAGGTAGAGCGTATTGAGGAAGAGGAATCCGCCCAATGCGGCGAAGGCGGCAACCGCCGAGCCGGTCGCTCCGGCGAAGGGACGTGAGCGGAAGAAGCGCACCTCGATGAGCGGCTCGGGTCGCCGCAACTCATAGCGGATCAGGCTGACGAAGGAGAGGAGCGCGACCGCGAAGCAGGTGACGATGGGCAACGACCCCCAGCCATCCTTCTGGCCCTCGATGATGCCGTAGACGAGCGTGGCGAAGCCGACGAGGATGAGCAGCTGTCCGACCGGATCGGGCCGCCGGGCATGTTCGGCACGGGAGTCGGGGACGAAGAAGAAGGTGAGCGCGAGGGCGAGGGCCCCGATCGGCAGGTTCACCACGAAGACCCAGCGCCAGCCCGGGCCGTCGACCAGGGCGCCGCCGAGGACGGGCCCCAGGGAGGTGGCGATGCCGACCACCGAGCCCCAGATCCCCACCGCCTGAGCCCGTTCCTTGGGGTCCTCGAAGACGTTGCGGACGATCGACAGGGCGACCGGGTTGAGCATCGAGCCACCGATGGCCTGCAGCACCCGGGCGCCGATGAGCACGTTGAGGTTCGGCGCGAGTGCGCAGAGGCCGGAGCCCACGGTGAAGGTGACCACGCCGGTCATGAACACGCGTTTGCGTCCGATCCGGTCGGCGGTGGATCCGGCGAGCATCAGCAGGCTGGCGATGACGAGCGTGTAGGCGTCGAGCGTCCACTGCAGCTGGGAGAGGCTCGCCTTGAGGTCCTTGTGGATCGAGGGGAGCGCCACGTTGACGATCGAGTTGTCGAGCGCCACCAGCAGCAGGCTCATGCAGCAGATCCCGAGGATGAACAGACGCCGCCGCCGGCTGGGAGCCTCGCTGAGTTCGGGACCGAGGCTCCGGAGCGCAGTCACCCCGTTGAGGGTAGCCCGGTGATGTCCGGTGCTTCGGCAACCTGAGGATGGGGCTCGGTGCGGAGCAGGGGGCGCCGCATGGCCACGAGCACGAGGCCGGCGCCTCCACCGAGCAGGACGACGGTGGCGGCACGGTCCAGCCAGCCGGGCAGCAGGAGCAGGGGGACCGGGTGCAGGAGGACCGGCAGGAAGGTGAGCCCGGCCCAGAGCGCGACGAAGGCGACGATGAAGGGCAGCGCGGCAGGCAGGCGCCGGCGCAGGAACAGACCGGTGGCCCCCACCAGCAGCATCGCCACCACGGCCAGGGCGATGATCTGCAGCACGGCCACCGTCGGCTGGCCGTCGAGTAGCCGGGCCGCTCCGACGATCCCCAGGGCGAGCAGCAGGCTCGGCGTGAGCAGTTCGACCAGGCGACGGTCCAGACCCGGCGAGCGGACCCGCCACCCGGCGAGCACGCAGAGCAGGATGATGGCGATTCCCCAGAACCACACGGGGCTCGGGGCCGCGGGGGAGACGACATCGCCGGAGATACTCGCGGCCCGGCCGTTGATCGTGAGGGGGATGCGCCAGCGCCCGCCACCGCCACCGCCACCGCCACCGGCGGCCGCGGACTGAGCGGAGATGGCGGATAGGCGCCCGTCGGGCCAGGCGAAGGCGTGCCCGGAGGAGACCGGGACCCAGTGGGGGAGTGGCCGTGCGTTGATCCGGGCGGGACTGATCGGCTGCACGGGTGAGGCGGACTCCAGCGCCAGCAGCGAGTTCTCGTTCTCGGCGACCCCCCGGGCATCGAAGCGCAGCCACGGCAGGCCCAGCGGGTCAAGCACGATGACGGTCTCGGCCGGGGGCGCCTGCAGCCACATCTGCGCGTCGCCGTCGAGGATCTTCACGCTCACGCCGGGCGGCGCCTGCAGCACGCGGGCGACCTGGCTGACGGCAAAGGGGCTGGCCCCGTCAGCGCGCGCCGAGCTCGGTGCCCCCAGGGCGACCCCCAGGAGGAGCGTCATAATGAGCCATGTCGTGCGCCGGACCATCGTCTTCATTCTTGCGCTCGTCGCGGTAAGCGCACCGTCCGCCCTCGCAGCACCGGTCGCCAACGCCGACTCCATCGGTGATCCCGCCGCCATCGTGCTCGCCAGCGAACCGGCCTTCGTCCCGAACGACGTCGGGGCCGGTTCCGCCGAAATCAGCCGGCTGGTGAGCACCCTTCGGGTGGCTGCGACCCACGGATTGCCGCTGCGCGTCGCGCTCGTCGGCTCCAGCGGAGACCTCGGCAGCGTCACCCAGGACTGGGGCGATCCCTTCGCCTACGCCCGCTACCTCGGGGCTGAGCTGGCCCCGACCTACCGGGGGCCGACCCTCGTCGTCATGCCCCAGGGGTACGCGCTGTGGGTGAACGGTACGGCGACGCACGCCGAGCAGCGTGCCCTCAGCGGCCTCACCCCGCCGGGCGGCGACCTCGTCGCCGGGGCCCTGTCGGTCGTGCACCGTCTCGCCACGGCCAACGGCGTCGCCCTTCCGGCCCGGCTGCCGGCGCCTGCCGTCTCGCCCGCCCCTGGCGTCCGTCACGGTGGATCCTCACCGGTGTCGATCATCGCCCTGGTCGTGGGGGGACTTGCCGTCCTGGCCGCCTGGGCCGTGAGCCTGCGGACCCGCCCGCTGCGGACCCGGGTGCCGGCATGAGCCATATGACGCCAGCGGCTCGACGCCGACCGCTCTGGCAGTCCCCGGCCCGGCTCCTGAGTGTTCTGCTCATCGTGTTCGGCCTGGCTGTGACGTTCGCGCCCCGCGCCGCACGCGCCGACGGGGACCCGGGTGTCGCCGAGCTCGACTTCCAGAGCCTCTACTTCGGGCCGGGCGACGACCTCAGCGCCGCCCAGCAGACGCAGCTGAATCGGCTGCTCGACGCGACGGTCGTCCTGGGTGCGCCTGTGCGTGTGGCCGTCATCGGGCAACGCCAGGACCTCGGGACCGCGGCGGCCTACTGGGGCCGACCCACCGCCTACGCCCGGTTTCTGGGGACTGAGCTCGCTCTCGCCTACAGCGGACGGCTGATCGTCGTCATGCCCCAGGGCGTGGCGAGCTTTCACTACCGCCACGGGGTTGAGGACCTCAGCGGGATCTCGACGGGCACCGGGCCGGCCCGGCTCACCGCTGCGGCGCGGGCTGCGACCATCGCCGTGGCCGGGCAGGCGGGCATCAGCGCCGCCCAGCTGCTCCACGAGGCCAGCGCCGGCAACCTGGCGGCGGCGACCGTGACCGCCAACGCCGGCCAGGCCGAGCCGACCGGGGCGATCGCCGCCAGCGGTGGCGCCAGCTCGAGCGGCGCCACCGGCCCGGGTGCGGCCGCCGGGACCGTCCCTGCGGCCGGCGAAAGCGCGGGCGCCAACACCGGTTCCGGCGGCGCAAATCCTGTCGCCGTCATCGCCGCCGCCGCGCTCCTCCTCATTCTCATCCTCCTGGGTCCTGGTCTCTGGCGCCGGCGCGGCCGCCTCGGCCGTTCCCGCTTGGCCCTGCCGGGCGTCGGGGTGGGGATCGTCGCGGTCGGCGCGCTCGTCGTCCTCGCACTGCCTCGCGGCGGCGGTGGCGGTGGCGGTGGGGGAGCCTCGCAAGCTCAGGCTCTCGCCTTCAACCCGACCGTTGCGACGCCGACTTCGCTGGGCGACTCCGTGCCCGCCCCGAACTTCACCCTCACCGATGAGTCCGGTCACCGCATCAGCCTCTCCCAGTACCGCGGCAAGGTCGTCATCCTCGCCTTCACCGACGCCGAGTGCCAGACCATCTGCCCCCTCACCACCCAGGCGATGGTGGACGCCCGGGCGGCCCTGGGCCCGGCGGCCAAGGACGTCCAGCTGCTCGGGGTCAACGCGAACTGGCAGTCGACCTCCATCGACGACGTCGCGAACTACTCCCGGCTGCACGGGTTGCTCGGCCAGTGGCACTTCCTCACCGGGTCGCTTGGGCAGCTCGAGCGCGTGTGGCGCCAGTACAAGGTCGCCCAGAACGTCAATCGGCGCTCGACCATCATCAACCACGATCCGGCGCTCTACGTGATCGGGCCCAACGGGAAGATGGCCGACGCCTTCCTCACCTACGCCTCCTACGCGGCCATCGGTCAGTTCGGCCAAGTGCTCGCCCAGACGGCCGCGGGTCTGCTGCCGGGCCACCCCAAGGTCCTCAGCCACCTGTCCTACAGCCCCATCCGCGGACTCTCCCCCTCAACCCCGGCGAGTCTTCCGCGCGTGGGTGGCGGCACGATCACGGTGGGCCGGGGACGGCCCCATCTCTACCTGTTCTTCGATACCTGGGATCAGCAGTCCACGCCGATCGCCGCCCAGATGCAGCGTCTCAACGCCTACGCGCGCGACGCGCGGCGCCTCGGGCTCCCGCCGCTCACGGCCATCGACGAAGCCACCGTCGAACCCAACCCCCGGGCGCTGTCGCGTTTCCTTGCGGGCCTGCACCTCGACTATCCGGTGGCCATTGACACCAGCGGCCGTGTGGCCGACGGGTACGGGGTCCAAGGCGAGCCCTGGTTCACCCTCGCGGTGCCGGGCGCACATGACAGCGTGGCCCAGCCCGATGCCCAGATCCCATGGTCCCAGGAGATCTACACCCAAGGCTGGATCTCCCTTCACCAGCTCAAGGCATACGTCCGGGCCGCGTTGGCGCCGGCGCCCCCGGCCCCGCACGCCGCTCTTGTCGCCCACGACCTGGCCGGATCCCCGCCGGCCCTGGCTGCGCTGCATCGCCAGGCCAGCCGGATCCTCCCCGGAGGCGCCGCGGCTCTCGTCAGACGCCTACGCGAGCTGCGTGGGCGGCCCGTGGTGGTGAACGTCTGGGGTTCATGGTGCCCGCCATGCCGTCAGGAGTTCCCGCTCTTTGCCACCGCCTCGGCGATCTACGGCAAACGGGTGGCCTTCCTCGGCGTCGACTACAACGAACCGACGACAGCAGCCGGGGCCCAGTTCCTCGCCTCCCACCAGGTGAGCTACCCGAGCTACGCCGTCAGCGACGGTGACTTTCCCAGCGCTCTGCTCCCCGGCGGCGTCGCCGGCACGCCAACGACGATCTTCATCACCCCGACTGGGCGCGTGCTCTCCGCGCGGATCTCCGAGTACCAGTCCCAGCAGGCGCTCGATCAGGACATCGAGGCCTACGCGCTCAACCACTGAGCCGACGCGTTGCGTCGCTTCGCTCGGCCGAGTCCCTGCGCGCCGGACCGACACACAGTCGGTGGGCTGCATTCTGGAACGCCAACAGGTGTGGATCGTTGGTGACCACACAATGACGAATGCCTCACGGAACTGTCATGGCCCGTGTCGGGCGTGACCCTTCCGTGACGGAATCGAGACCCGGGCGTGAGGGAGTTTGCCCACCTGTTGGTGGTCCCTGCCCGAGGAGAAGAGACACTCACACGAGCTGCGTGATGGCGACGATCCCGACGACGACGATGAGTGCTCGCAGCGCCGTGGGAGAGAGACGCTGGCCGTAACGGGAGCCTATGACTCCGCCAAGTGCCGAGCCCACCGCGATGAGTGCGGCCACCGGCCAGTCGACGTGGGCCGCAAAGACGAAGATCACTCCCGCAACGAAGTTGACGGTGCCCGCCAGGACGACCTTGGCCGCGTTGAGACGCTGGAGTTCGTCGTCGACGGTGAGGCCAAGGATGGCCAGCAGGAGGATCCCCTGGGCGGCGCCGAAGTAGCCGCCGTAGACACCGGAACCGAAGACCCCGACGGCGGCAGCGGGGCTGGCGCCTTCACCCTCGCGACGGCGGTGATGACCCAGCCAGCGGTTGATCTGGCGCTGGGTGACGATGAGCAGGAGGGCGAGGCCGATGAAGAACGGGACGATTGCCTTGAACGCGTTGGCCGGCAGGCTCAACAGCAACGTGGCCCCGAGAATCCCTCCGGCCGTGGAGGCGACCGCCAGCGGGACGACGCGACGGCCCTGGCCGCGCAGCAGGCGCCGATAGCCGAGGGCGCCCGAGATGGTGCCCGGAACAAGACCGATGTTGTTGGAGACATTGGCCACCAGCGGCGGGTAGCCGAAGGCGAGCAGCGTGGGAAAGGTGATGAGCGTGCCCGACCCCACGACCGTGTTGATCGTTCCGGCCGCGATCCCGGCCGCGAAGATCGCCAGTGCGTGCCAGATGCTCACTGGCGACAAACCTAGCGGGACGGTTCGGGGGTGATCGTTCGTGGCGTCAGTCGGCCCCGCGCAGCACGACGATCTCCCCCGGGGCGTGACGCAGGAGCCAGGCAATGTCATCGGCGTCAAAGCCCCCCGTCTCACCGTGGCCGCCGGCGGCGACGACGATCCGGTCAAAGCGTTCATGGGCAATCGTCTCGCGCAGCGCGTGGCGCAGCGAACGCCCCCGTTGGATGCGGGAGTCGACCGGCACCCCGACCGCGGCGGCGCGGGCCTCGATCTGGTCCTGCATCGGCACGGCGACCTGGGCTTGTCGAGGGAGCGGGGCGTCCATGGACAGGCGCAGCGGGACGCGGGCGAGGAAGACGGGGACGAGAGTTCCCGTCTCCGCGCGGGCCAGCCGCAACGCGACATCGAGAGCCGCCGTTGATCCACTGCTGGGGACGTAGGGGAAGAGAATGCGCTCGGGTCCGCGGGTCAGAATCTGGCTCGTCGTCTCGTGGCGGCGAGGGCGGAGAATGGTCATGGCGAGGAGCCCGGCGACGGCGAGAATGACCAGGACGCCACCCACGCCGAGTTCCAGGGCGGTCATCGCTCCCGCCCTGTGTCCGGTGCGGGGCGCGTGCGCTCGGCTACGAGCTGCACGTCGACCTCGGGCAGCCGGGAGAGCAGCTGCACGGGCAGCTCGGGCGAGAGCAGGCGCGCGATCGGCCCGCGCGGTTGGGGCTTGCCCATGATCAGGAACGTCGTGCCACGCTCGCGGGCGACGCGGGCGACCACGTCGGCCACCGCGTCGCCGTACTCGATGAGCAGGTGCGCTCCGAGCACTGAGGTGAGCCGGCGCAGCGCGCTGAGCTGCTCCTCCTGCGCGAGCGTCGGCTCGCGCCCGGCCACCCAAAGGACGTCAAGTTCGGCTCCCATCCGCTGAGCTGACCGCCACGCCCGGCGCACGATTCGCTGGGCCGTGGGCTGGGGCTCGATGAGGGCGAGCAGCCGGTCTGACAGACGGTCGGCGGGGTCGCCCGCGACGATCACGTCGACCGACGTTGGCCTCCGCCGGTCGGGTCGCACCCGCTTGGCCTCGACCTCCTCAGCCACCTGCCGCAGCGCGGTCTCGCGCAGGGCCGCGAGGTTCTCGATGCGGAAGAAGCCGTCCAGTGCTGCGCCGATGGCGTCGGCCCGGTAGATCTTGCCCGCCCGCAGGCGCTCGAGCAGCGCCTCGGGCGTGATATCGACGAGGACGACCTCGTCGGCCTGGGAGAGCAGGGTGTCGGGGATCGTCTCGCGCACACGCACCCCGGTGAGTTCGGTGACGCGGTCGTTGAGCCCCTCGACGTGCTGGATGTTCACCGTTGAGAAGACGTCGATCCCCGCCGCAAGCACCTCCTCGACATCCTCATAACGTTTGGCGTGCTCGACGCCTGGCACATTGGTGTGGGCGAGTTCGTCGATGAGACACAGGTCCGGCTGACGCTCAAGTAGCCCCACCAGGTCCATCTCCTCGATCCGGTTTCCGCGGTAGCTCACTCCCCGTCGCGACAGGGTCTCTAACCCGGCCGCCTGGGCGGCCGTCTCGGCCCGATCATGGGGCTCGAGGTAACCGATCACGACGTCACGCCCCGCCTCAGCCTGGGCATGACCTTCCTGCAGCATCCGGTAGGTCTTGCCGACCCCGGCGGCCATGCCGAGGAAGATCTTGTGCCGGCCCCGCGGGCCGGCCTCCGGCTCCGGGTTGAGGTCCCGGGGGACAGCCATGGCGCGGCTTCAAGCCCCCAGGAGGTTGTGGACGAGCAGGTCAATGAGCTTGATCCCGATGAACGGGGCGATGAGTCCGCCCAGCCCGTAGATGAGCAGGTTGCGTCGCAGCAGGGCCGACGCGCCCACGGGCCGGTACTGCACGCCCTTGAGCGCGATCGGGATGAGCAGCGGAATGACCATCGCGTTGAAGACGATTGCGGAGATGACCGCCGAGCGGGCATCTCCGAGGCCCATGAGGTTGAGCACGTGCAACGGTCCCTCGCCATGGCTGCCCGGGTAGGCCCAGGTAGAGATGAAGATCGCGGGCAGGATGGCGAAGTACTTGGCGACGTCGTTGGCGATCGAGAACGTCGTCAGAGCTCCACGGGTGATGAGCAGCTGCTTGCCCACCTCGACGATCTCGATTAACTTCGTAGGATTAGAGTCGAGGTCGACCATGTTTCCGGCCTCGCGGGCGGCCTGAGTGCCGGTGTTCATGGCCACACCGACGTCGGCCTGAGCGAGCGCCGGCGCGTCGTTGGTGCCGTCACCGGTCATGGCCACCATGCGCCCTTGCGCCTGCTGCTCTCGAATGAGCTCCAGCTTCTTCTCCGGTGTCGCTTCGGCGAGGAAGTCGTCGACCCCGGCCTCCTCGGCGATCTTCGCCGCCGTGAGCCGGTTGTCCCCGGTGATCATGATCGTCCGGATTCCCATGGCCCGCAGCTGGTCGAAGCGCTGGCGCATGCCTTCCTTGACGGTGTCCTTGAGGTAGACGACGCCCATCACCTGGGAGCCGCGGGCCACCGCCAGCGGCGTGCCGCCCTCACGGGCGATGCGGTCCAGGGCGGGCTGGAGCTCAGCGGGTGGCCGGCCGCCGGCCTCGGTGACCAAGCGGATCACCGCCTCACCGGCCCCCTTGCGCAGCTGGCGTCCGTCGAGGTCGACTCCGGACATGCGCGTCTGAGCCGTGAACGGTACGAACTCGGCGTGGAGCTGCTCCATGACATGCTCGCGCAGGCCGTACTGCTTGGCGAGCACGACGATCGAGCGACCCTCCGGGGTCTCGTCGGCGAGCGACGCGAGCTGAGCCACCTCAGCGAGCTCGGCCTCGGTCACGCCCGGCATCGGGATGAACTGGGCGGCCAGACGGTTGCCGATGGTGATCGTTCCGGTCTTATCGAGCAGCAGGACGTCGACATCGCCGGAGGCTTCGACGGCGCGCCCGGAGAGAGCGAGGACGTTGCGGCGCACGAGCCGGTCCATGCCTGCGATGCCGATAGCGCTGAGCAGGGCGCCGATGGTTGTGGGAATGAGCGCGACGAGCAGCGAGATGAGCGTCGTGTCCGAGACCGATGTCCCCGCGAAGAGGCCGAAGGGGCGCAGGGTGGCCACGACGACCATGAACACAAGCGTCAGGCTGGCCAGCAGGATGCCCAAGGCGACCTCATTGGGGGTCTTGCGCCGCGCGGCTCCCTCGACGAGACCGATCATTTGGTCCAGGAAGGACTGGCCCGGCTCCTGGGTGATCTCGACGACGATGCGGTCTGACAGCACCCGTGTGCCGCCGGTGACCGCCGAGCGGTCGCCGCCGGACTCTCGGATGACGGGCGCGGATTCCCCGGTGATCGCCGACTCGTCAACGGAGGCGATCCCCTCGATGACCGTACCGTCCCCCGGAATCAGCTCCCCGGCGACGACGACGACCCGGTCTCCGCGGATGAGTGCATCCGCCCGCCTGGACGAGCCGTCGACCATCACCGCCACGGTGTCCTGGCGCATGGCCCGCAGGGTCTCGGCCTGGGCGCGGCCGCGGCCCTCGGCAAAGGCCTCGGCGAGGTTGGCGAAGACGACGGTCAGCCACAGCCAGACAGCGATGACAAACGTGTACCAGCGCGGATCATGGCCTCCGAACTGTCCGCCGAGCAGGTGATCGATCCAGATGACGCTGGTGACCAGCGCGCCGAGCTCCACCACGAACATCACCGGATTGCGGATCTGCACGCGCGGGTTCAGTTTGACGAAAGAGTCGATGATCGCGCGGCGGGCGATGTCGCCGCGGAAGACCGAGACGGCCTGGCGCCGGCCCGGGGCAGAGGGCGGGGCGGGTGCTGCGGTGACTGTTCCCATCAGTGCGAGATCCGATCCAGGGCGAGGTTGAGTTCGAGGACGTTGACGCTGGGCTCGCCGAGCACGCCGAGCCCGCGGCCGCCCGTGTACGTGCGAATCAGGTGACGGACGGTGCCCAGGCGCAGGTGCCGTACCGCGGCGATCCGGTAGGCCTGCATCTCCGCGTTGGCGGGGGAGATGTCTGGGTCGATGCCCGAGGCCGAGGTGTCGGCGGCGTCGACGGGCACCTCGCCCGCGGTGAGACCACCGGGAACGTAGCGGCCGTTGAGGGTGATGTACGCGGCGATGTTGGTCTGGATCGCCCTGAGGGTGACCGTCGAATTTGGGCCGAGGTTGGCAAATGTCGTCGCCGCCGCGTTGTCGGCTGGAGTGGTGCCCGAGGGCCGGGTCTGGAAGTAGCGCGGATCCGGCGTGGTCACCGGCTGACCCGCGTGAAGCACCGGCGCGCCGTCACGGAGCTCAGGATCAGCGAAATTCTGGCCGATGAGCCGGGAGCCGACCAGGTGTCCGTGCACGCTCACCAGCTGGCCGTCGGCATTGGCGTGGAAGGCGACCTGGCCGATACCGGTGATGGCCAGCGGATAGAGGACACCGCAGATGACGGTGAGCACCACCATGGCCAGCACCGCCGTGGCCAGATCTTTGGGAAGAGAACGCATGTCGGACTCCTAGCCGTAGAGGTGGCCGGTGAGGCCCTGGACGAGAGGACCCAGCAGCAGCGCCGGAAAGAAGGTGAGCGCGCCGACGAGGACGATGATCCCGATGAGCAGCACGACGAAGGTCGCGTTGTCCGTCCGCATCGTCCCCAGGCCGACGGGGGCCACACGTTTGCTCACCAGCGCGCCGGCCACCGCGAGGACGAAGAGGATTGGCGTGAAGCGGGCGAAGAGCATGCTCAGCCCGCCGGTGAGGTCGGCGAAGGTGATGCCGTGGGCGCCCAGGTTGCCCGGCTGGGGTTGCACCAAACCGCTGTACCCCGCGAAGGCCGAGCCGTTGTTGTTGGCCTGGGAGAGGTAGGCGTAGAACGTCTCCGAGAACCCCTGGGGCCCGGATCCCGTGACCGCGGTGTCGACCGAGGCCCGGCCCGCCCGGGATGCGGTGGCCAGGGCGGTGGTGAAGAGCGCGGCCAGCGGGGTGAGCAAAAGGCCGATGGCCACCAGCTTGATCTCCCTGGCCTCGATCTTCTTGCCGATGTATTCGGGCGTCCGCCCGACCATCAGGCCCCCGATGAAGACCGCGAGCAGGACGTAGAGGAGGATCGAATAGAGGCCGGACCCAACGCCGCCGAAGATCGTCTCCGACGCAGACATGTTGGCGAAGGGCACCGCCGCGCCGATGCCGGTGTAGCTCTCCAGCGCGGAGTTCACCGCTCCGCAGGAGGTGACCGTCGTCACCACGTTGAAGAGCACCGAGGAGGCGATACCAAAGCGCTGCTCCTTGCCCTCGAGGTTGCCGCCGGCCCCGTTGCGGTATGCGGTGTGCAGTCCGGCAGCGTGCTGGGCGGGGGAGCCGTGGGACTCGGCGACGTACGCGACGACGACGGCCCCGAGGAACAGCACCATCATGGTCGAGAACACCGCGAGTCCCTGGCGGCGGGATCCGACCAGCCGCCCGAAGGTGAAGACGAGCGCCGCTGGGATGAGCAGTACCGCGAGCATCTCGACGAAGTTGGAGAACGCGGTCGGATTCTCGAACGGGTGCGCCGAGTTGACGTTGAAGAAACCGCCGCCGTTGGTGCCCAGTTCCTTGATCGCCTCCTGAGAGGCCACCGGGCCCTGGGCGATCATCTGGACGAGGCCGGTGAGCCCCCGCACCGAGACGTAGGCGTGGAAATTCTGGATCACACCCTGGGACATGAGCAGCACGGCGACGACGATCGACAGCGGCAGCAGCACGCGGAGAATCGTGCGCACGAGGTCGACGTAGAAGTTGCCCAGTGACGTCCCCGAGCGCGAGGCGATGGCCCGAATGAGGGCCACCGCGACGACCATCCCGACCGCGGCGGAGGCGAAGTTCTGCACCGCCAGCCCGACCATCTGGGAAAAGTAGGAGACCGTCGTCTCACCGCTGTAGTACTGCCAGTTCGTGTTGGTGATGAACGATGAGACGGTGTTGAAGGCGACGTTCGCCGGCATCGCGTGGAAGCTCTGGGTGTTCAACCCCGTCCAGTTCCACAGCCCCTGCGTGCGGATGAGGACGTACAGCATGAGCCAGCCGACGAGCGAGAAGAAGATGAGGCTCCTGGCGTAGCCCTTCCAGTCCTGGCCGCCCTCGGCGTCAACGCCGAGGGCGCGGTAGATGATGTGCTCGAGCGGATCGAGTACGGGATCCAGCCAGGTGCGACGGCCGCTGTAGACCGCGGCCATGTAGGTCCCCAGGGGGACTGCGGTCGCGCAGAGCACAGCGACGAAGAGGAGGATGGTGAGCCAACCCGAGACGGTCATCGCCTAAAACCTCTCGCCGCGCAGCAGCGCGTAGAAGAGATAGAGGCAGACGAGCGCCGAGGCGATCAGCCCGAAGAGGTCGGAGCCGCTCATGACTCAGATCCGATCGATGGCCCAGACCATGCCCAGGAGCGCGGTGAAGGCGAGCAGGCCGAGGAGTACAGCGACGATGTCCATGTGAGTCATCCTGGACCGGTCCCTGTGAAGGGCCCGTGCAGGAACTCGGTCCGGGCATCAAGGTTCTGTGAAGGGCTCCGAGCCCGTCAACGACCGCCCGCCGCCCAGTGACCGCGCGGGCGGGCCCCGGACCCGTCAGCGGCCGCCCGCGGCTGTGCGCCGCCGGAGGGCGAGCGCCGCCCGAGGGCGAGGGCCTTCAGTGCGTGACGGTGACGAGGTCCGCGCTGGCCGGCGGGAGCGTGACGCTGTAGTCGCCCTCACCGGACAGCACGCTCACGCGCGGCTGACCGCTGAGTCGTCCGGTGTGCGGGGAGATGGCCATCCCGTCAAGGCTCATCGACCCGTCCTGAGCCAGGCCGGCGCCGCGCAGCGGCTCGACGACCGCCAGCGACCCGCCGGTTCCGTGGAGGGAGACGGTGGCGGGGGCGGTGGCGCTGTCGTTGACGAGCACGACGTTGGTCGCGCTGCCGTGACGGGTGGCGAAGGCGTGAACGTTGGGATCCCCGGCGGTATCTGCGGAGAGCAGCCGCCAGCCGGCCGGAGCGGCCCGCGCGAAGAGCATCCAGCCGTAGTACTCGTCCGAGACGCTCACCGGAGCGGCGGACGCGGCGTGGGGGAGCAGACCCGGGCCGCCCTGCACGGCCGTCTTCGGCGCCGCGCCGAAGGTGAACAGACGCGTGAGGGCGGTCGGATTGCTCTCGATGTTCACCCCGCTGATGCCCGCGGCGGCGAAGGCGAATCCCGCCTCGATGGGCCACACCGCACTGGCGAAGCCCGGCAGGGTCTGGGTGCCGGCGCAGGACACCGTGTTCGTCTCGTCGATCCGGAAGCTGCGATGGGTGCGCAGGGCGTACTGCAGCGGGGCGTTCACCTCGTCGACGAGCCCGGCCGAGGCGCTCGCGGCGATCAGGTTCCCGACCGTCGGCCAATGCGCGGCGGTGTGAGCCACGTAGCAGTTGGTCGCGTAGGCATGGTCAGTGATCGTGCTGAGGTGGGGCATGCCCGCGGCGATCGTGGGGATCGAGTTCCACCACTGGGAGGTGTCGGTGAGCCCCGGTCCCCACAGCGGTGTCGTGCCCAGGGCGGGCAGGATGCCCCGCAGCTCACGCACGTAGGCGCTCGGTCCCCAGGACCGGCTCGAGCGGACGAACACCGGGCGGTGAGCGGCGTTGGCATACCACGGGAAGACCGTGTACAGCTCGGGCTCGTTGCCCGGCTCGACGGCGACCAGGGAGGAGCCCAGGGCTCGTCGGAAGGCCTGATACTCCCGGACGGGGATCTGCGGCTGATTCGCCTCGAGATCGAGGCCCATGACGAACTGCCCACCGGTGGCGGAGGCGATCGCGCCCAGGGCCGAGAACCAGCGAGTGTCGAGTGGGTACCACAGGCCCGGGCTGGCGGGGGCCGACCCGGGAATCCACGCGTGGTCCCCTGAGTCACCCCCCACCCGCAGGACGGGTGCTGAACCGGGCGTGAGGTTCGCCACGAGGCTGGCAAAGAGCGACCCCTCCGCGGCGTAGGTGGGGACCGCCTGATACTCGAGGGACAGGCCGACGAACCCGGCCGGCATCACGGGCGTGCCCGCCGCGTCGGCGAGGGTCACCTCGGCTCCGTTCTCCCCGGCCGCCGCGAGGGCCGAGTCGACTTGAGCGGGGGACTGGGCGTCCACGGGCACCCGCGCCGTCGCGCCGAGGTCACCCGCCCCGCCGAGGGGGACGGTCACCGTCGCCGCGCGCGCACCCGCATCGAGCTGCACGCGCACGGGTGCCGGTCCGACCGGGGGGCCGTGATGGCGGTGGCGCAGCAGCGTGATCGCCTGGGCGACGCCGACGACGAGCAGCACGACCGCGATGACCGCGGTCAGCAGACCGGCACGTGACCTCATCGCGCCTCGAGCGCTCGCCACTCACGCCGCGGCGGACCGACGTAGAGCTGGCGCGGGCGGAGGGTGATGTGCTCGGGGTCCTTGACCATCTCCAGCCACTGGGCGAGAAAGCCGGCGGTGCGGGCGACCGCGAAGACGACTCCGATCATCTCGTCCGGGATGCCGATCGCCTCGTAGAGCAGGCCGCTGTAGAGCCCGGCGTTGACGTGGATCCCGCGAGAGCTGAAGTACTCGTCCGCGCTCGCACGGGCCTCGAGCGCGTCGGCCACGGCGACCAGGGGACTGAGCGGGGCGCGCTCACCAAGGATGTCCAACTGGGCGCGCAGGATGCGCGCCCGCGGGTCCGGGGCCCGGTAGATCGGGTGCCCGAAGCCCATCAGCCGGTCATCGCCGCTCTTCACGTCCCGAAGGTAGGCGTCGACCTTCTCGACGCTGCCGATCTGACGCAGCATCCGCAGCGCCTGCAGGTCGGCGACCCCGCGCAGCGGCCCCGACAGGGCGTACAGGCCCGCTGCCACCGCCGCGTAGGGATCGGAATGGTTCGACCCGACAGCGCGCACGGCCGTGGTCGCCGCGGACTGCTCATGGTCGGCGTGGACGATCATCAGCACCTCGAGGGCACGCTCGACCCGCGGGTCGGCCGCGTAGCGCAGCTCGGACATCTTGAAGAGCATCGACAGCAGGTTGCCGGTGTAGGAGAGGTCGTCGGCGGGGTTCACGTAGGGCCGGCCGCTGCCGTGTCGGTACGCGTAGGCCGCCAGGGTCGGCATCTTGGCCAGCAGCCGCAGGATCTGGGCCTCGCGGGCGGCCTCGCCGAAGATGTCCCCGGCGTCGGGGTAGAAGGACCCCAGGGCCCCCACCGCCGCGGCGACGATCCCCATCAGCGGGGCGTCGTAGCGGAAGCCGCCGATGAAGCTCTTGACGTTCTCATGGACGAACTTGCGGGTGGCCAGCTCGCCCTGCCAGCGCGCGAGCTGCTCCGGGGTCGGCAGGTCCCCATGGATGAGCAGGTAGGCGACCTCGATGAAGCTCGCGTGGGCGGCGAGGTCCTCGATGAGGTAGCCGCGATGCTCGAGCACGCCCTGGGACAGGTGGATGTTCGTGACCCCGGAGGCGGCGAAGGCGGTGTTGGCCAGTCCCGGATCGAAGACGATGAGCTCGGGGCCGGTCGCGGTCGCGTAGCGTCCGACGAGATCGGCGCCGCGAATGGCCCCGTGACTGATCGGCACCTCGAAGCTCTCGCCGGTGCGGTTGTCGGTGACCGTCAGGGTCTCTTGCGACACGGTGGCTCCTGGGGTGGCTCGGTGATGGGGATGATCCTATGCGGGCACGCGGCGCGGCCTCGGTCTGAGGCCGCACAAAGGCTCGATCCGCGTGGGGACCGCCTAATCTTCGCGATGCATGTTAAGGCCGACTCAGAGGGGCGCCGCGGAGGAGCGGCAGCGGGAGGCCGGCCAGCTCGACCCGCGGGTCATGTTCGCGCTCATCTACGCGACGTCGGTGAGCTCGCTGTACTTCGCCCTCGGGTATGTGAGCGGCCACGCTCAGGGGCTCACCCCGGCGATCTTCATCCTCGCCGGCGTCTTCTTCCAGCTCACCTCGATGACCTACGCCGAGGGCGCGTCGCTGCATCCCCAGCGTGGCGGCTCCCCGACCTTCGCCCGCTATGCCTTCAATGAGCTCGTCGGCTTCATCTCGGGCTGGGCGATCCTGCTCGACTACATCCTGCTCATCGCCGTGGCGGCTCTCGCCGTGCCGTCCTACCTCGCGGTCATCTGGCCCGCGCTGGCTCGCGGCGACGCGCGGGTGATCGCCGCCGTCGTGGTCATCCTGATCGTCTCCGTCGACGTGTTTCGCGGCGCGGGGGCCCAGGGACTGCGCCGCCAGGTCCTCTTCAGCGTCGTGAGCCTCGTCGTCGGCGTCGCGCTCATCGTCGGCGGGCTCTTCGTCTTCCACGGCTCGCACCTCACTGCGACGGTCCACCTCGGCCACACCCCGAGCCTGTCCGACCTCGGGTTCGCCATCCCGCTCACCGTCATCGCCTTCACGGGCATCGAGTCGGCGAGCAGCCTGGCCGTCGGCGCCAAGACGCGCCCGCGTGAGCTGCGCCGGCTGATCGCCCTGGCCTCGGCCGCCGTCGTCGTCGTCTACGTCGGCACGAGCGCCGTGGGCATCGGGGTGCTCCCCGTCCATCACGGCCTCTCGGCCCTGGACGAGCACAAGCGCGCCCCGGTCCTCGCCATCGCCGCGGCGCTGCATCCCCACGTTCTGGCCGTCGTGATGAAGTACATCGTCGGCGTCACGGGCGCGCTCGTGCTGACGGCCGCATCCGGTGCCGGGATGCTCGGCGTCTCACGGGCCGGCTACTCGATGGCCACCCACCGCCAGATCCCCAGCGCGGTGGGCCGGCTCTCGCAGCGGTGGGGAACACCGGTGGTGATCATCGTCATCGCCGCACTCGCGGCCATCGGCCTGGTCATCCCCGGGAAGCTCACCGTCCTGATCGACATCTACGCCTTCGGCGCGCTCATCACCTTCACCATCGCGCACCTCTCCGTCGTCGTCATGCGCTTCCGTGAGCCCGCACTGGACCGTGACTACCGCGTGCCCCTGTCGATACCCGTCAGGGGCGCACAGGTCCCGCTCCCCGCCGTGCTCGGGGCGATCCTCTCCGTGGCCGGCTGGGTCATGCTCGTCGTCTTTCATCCGGGAGCCCGCTACGTCGGCCTCGGCTGGCTGCTCGGGGGCGTGCTCATGTATGTGAGCTATCGGCGCATCTCCGGGCGTCCGGTGCTGCAGCGCCTCGTGATCCCCGAGCGCGCCCTGCGCCAGAGCGGGCGGCGGGCCGGGTTCGGCTCGATCCTCGTGCCGATCTTCGGTGGCGAGGCCGATGATGAGGCCGTCGCCGTCGCCGGCCAGCTGGCCGGCGACCGGAAGGAGGACGCCGGACATGTGGGCACGACGATCGAGGCGGTCTACGTGATCGCGGTGCCCACACGGATGTCGCTTGACGGCCCGCTTCCGGAGGGCCAGCTCGAGGCAGCCCGTGCGGCGCTCAAGCACGCCAGGGAGATCGGTGAGGCCTACGAGGACGTCGAGGTGGCCACCGCCGTCGTCCGGTCCCGGCGGGTGAGCACCGGGATCGTTCAGGAGGCGCGCCGTCGCGGCGTCGAGGTGATCGTGCTCGCCGTCGACCTGGGGGACGCACGAGCAGGTGCCCAGGGCGCGGCCAAGGTGGTCGGGGAGACCGCCGCCTACGTCATCGACAAGGCGCCGTGCCCGGTGATTCTCGCCGCGCCCGCCCAACACGAGGAGCTGAGCGTCCATGGCTGACCTGGGGACCTCGGTCGATACGCGCCGGGCGCGGCGGCGCCGGGTTCCGGCGGGGTCGGTCCTCGTCGCCTTCGACTACCGCGACTACGTTCCCGAGGTGATGGCCACGGCGGCCCGCCTCGCCGCAGATCATCCGCGGGCCATCCAGGTGCTTATCACCATCCCGGTCCCGGCCAGTGCCGCCCTGACCGCGGAGATGCCCCAGGAGGAGAGCCGGGCGGAGTCTCTGCTCGAGGAGATCCATGTCCAGACCGGACGGCGTGTGCACGGCCACTGGGAGAAGGTGCGCGCGCGGCAGGCGGGGCAGCGCATCATCGAAGAGGCCCGTGCGCTCGGCGTCGGAACCGTCATCCTGCCAACCGCGCCGAGCTCGCGGGACGACTGGAACACCACCGTGGAGGCCGTCATGCGCGAGCGCCCGTGCCGGGTGATCGTGGAGTCGGTCCCCGCCGCCCAGCGCCGCCGCGACGAGGAGTCGCGTCTCAACCTGAGTGTCGCCGCCGGACCGGCCGCTGTCCCGGCGCGACGGGAGACGCGTCCGGTGGTGCCGGTCGTGCGCAGCGCCTCGGGTGCGGTCCTGCGGCCCTGGGAGAACATCCCCGAGGCCCAGACGACACCTCAGGCCGACAGTGCCGCCGACGGCGACGATGTGGTCCTGCACGCCTCCAAGCTCGTGCTCGCCTTGGGGGCGCTCGGCGTCGTCTACGGGGACCTCGGGACGAGTCCGCTGTACACCGAGCAGACGATCTACAGCCTCCATGCGGCCCACCGCATCACCCCGACCAACGTCTACGGGATCACGTCGCTCATCTTCTGGTCCCTCACGCTGATCATCTCGTTCAAGTACGCAACGCTGATCATGCGCGCGCATAACCGCGGTGACGGCGGCGGGATGGCCCTCGCCCAGCTCATCCGCCGGCACAAGGTGCCCCACATGGTCGCGCTGGTGACGCTCGGCATCATCGGAGCCTCGCTCTTCCTCGGCGACGGCGTCATCACCCCGGCGATCTCCGTGCTCTCCGCCGTGGGCGGCCTTTCCGCGGTGTCGCCGAGCTTCACCCACCTTGTCGTGCCCATCTCGCTCGTCATCCTCATCGGGCTGTTCGTCATCCAGAAACAGGGCAGTGCGCTCGTCGGCCGGCTCTTCGGACCGATCATGCTCTTCTGGTTCATCGTCCTGGGCGTCATCGGACTCACCGGGGTCGTCTCTCATCCCGCCGTCCTCCAGGCCCTGTCGCCCAGCTGGGGCGTCGAATTCTTCGTCAACCACGGGCTCGACTCGTTCCTCACCTTCGGCGGGGTCGTGCTCTGCGTCACCGGCGCGGAGGCCCTCTACGCGGACCGTGGCCACTTTGGGCCTGGGGCTATCCGGCTGTCGTGGTTCGCCATCGTCCTGCCGAGCGTCGTGCTCAACTATCTCGGCCAGAGCGCACTCGTGCTCCAGCACCCCAAGGACGCCGGCAACCCGTTTTTCCTCGCGGTGCCGCACTGGGCGCTGGTGCCGCTGGTCATCCTCTCAACGCTGGCGACGATCATCGCCTCCCAGGCGGTCATCTCCGGGTCCTACTCGGTGGCCCGCCAGGCCATGCGCCTGGGCTATCTGCCGCGGCTCACCGTCGTCCACACCTCTGACTTCGAGGGCCAGATCTACATCCCGGTGATCAACTGGATCCTCGCCGGCGGCGTCATCGTGCTCGTGCTCGTGTTCCAGAGCTCCAGCCGGCTGGCCAACGCCTACGGCGTCGCGGTGACGGGAACCTTCGTGCTCGACACCGCGCTGTTCCTCGCGGTGGCCCACTACATCTGGCGCCGGCCGCGCTGGCGCCTGGTCGGTACCGCGGTCCTCTTGTGGACGGTCGAGGTCGCGTTCCTGCTCGCCAACCTCGCCAAGGTCCTGCATGGGGCCTGGGTGCCCCTGGTCACTGCCATCACGCTCACCGGCATCATGCTCATCTGGAACCGGGGGCGCCGGATCGTCACCGCCAACCGGGCGGAGCGAGAAGGGCCGATGGCGGAGTTCATCCAGGAGCTCGCTGGCGCGGATCCCCCCGTCGCCCGGGTGCCCGGCGTCGGGATCTTCATGAGCCCCGGGCGCGACACGACGCCCCTGGCCATGCGGGCGGCGCTGGAGTTCACCCACTCGCTGCACGAGAAGGTGCTGATCGTGTCCGTCGTCGACGCGGGGATCCCGCGGGTCCAGGATGAGGATCGCTTTCTCATCGAGCAGATCGGGCCCCGGGCGCTGGCCATCCGGCACGTGTGGATCCGGGTCGGTTATCAGGAGCGCATGCATGTGCCGCCGGCCCTGAAGGCCGCCCGGCGGGACCTGCGCCTGGAACGCGACCTCGACCTCGACCACGCGGCCTACTTCATCTCCCAGATCTCGGTGATCCCGGAGGCGCACTCCGAGATGCCCGGTTGGCAGCGCAAGCTGTTCCTCACGCTCACCCGCAACGCTGCGAGCGCGGCGGACCAGCTGGGTCTCCCGCCGGAGCGGACCGTGAGCATGGGCGGCCAGATCCCGGCCTGATCGGGGCCGGTCGCCAGCCGACGGCGTTTCCGGGCCGGCCCCACAGGCCGGCCTTCTCGCCGCCCTCAGGGGGCGAAGCGGTAGCCGACCCCCGACTCGGTGCGGATCAGGCGAGCCTCCTCCGCGCCGTCCGGCGGTGCGATCTTGCGTCGCAGATTCGCGATGTGGGCGCGCAGGACCTGGGTGTCGTCGGCATAGCCGGCGCCCCACACCGCGCTGAGCAGCTCACGATGGGTGAGCAGGCGCCCGCGGTTGGCCGCCAGGGTGCTCAGCAGGTTGAACTCGGTCGGCGTGAGGTGGATCTCGGCGCCCGCGCGCAGGACACGATGCCGGGCCAGGTCGATCGTCAGGTCGCCCGCGGCGAGCACCGCCTCAGGGGTGGCGCCGGCAGCCGTGCGACGCAGGTTCGCTGCGAGTCGGGCCACGAGCTCGCGCGGGCCAAACGGCTTGGTGACGTAGTCGTCGGCGCCGGCGGCGAGGGCGCGGACCTTGGCCTCCTCCTCACCGACCGCGGAGAGCACGATCACGGGCATCTGCGTCCATTCACGCAGACGCCGACACAGCTCCACACCGTCCCCGTCGGGCAGCAGCAGGTCGACGATCGCGGCCGCCGGGCCGTGGACCGCAGCGTGGTCGAGGGCCTCCTCGACCGAGCCGGCGGGCAGCGCCTCAAAGCCGGCGTCGCGCAGAATCACCCGCAGCGCCCGGAGGATCTGGGCCTCGTCGTCGACGACGAGGATCTTGGGCCGGTCGTTCACGGGCGGGTCTCGGCCTGCGCGGGCGGCGGCGAGGCGGCCCCCACGGGCAGGGAGATGACGAAGGACGCTCCCTGACCCGGGTGGGAGTCCACGTGAATGCTGCCGCCGCCCGCCTCCACGAAGCCGCGGGCGATGGCCAGGCCGAGTCCGGAGCCGCGCCCCTCCCCGCTCACGCGGTAGAACGGCTCGAAGATCCGGTCGCGCTCGGCCGCGGAGATGCCCGGGCCCTGATCGACGACGGAGATGAGCACCCGGTCCCCGGTCACGCGGGCGCTGACGGTCACGGTGGGTGAGTAGCGCCCGGCGTTCTCGAGCAGGTTCGCCAGCGCGCGCTCGAGCTGACCGGCGTCCCCGCGGATGTCCGGTATCGCCGGGTCGACGACCGTGCGGACCGAGCGGGCGATCGCCGGGGGCAGGCCGTCGCGCGCGGCCTCGATCACCTCGGCCACCGACAGCCAGTCCTGGCGGGGAACGGCCCGGCCCGCCTGGAGGCGGGAGAGATCGAGCAGCTTCTCCACGAGTACGGCCAGCCGCTCGCCCTCCTCGCGCACGGCATCCGCCAGCTCGCTGCGCTCCTCCTCGGTGAGCGAGGCCGAGCCGAGCGCGTGCCCCGCGGCGACGATCGCGGTGAGCGGCGTGCGCAGGTCGTGGGAGACGGCGCGCAACAGTGCGGTCTTGACGTCATCGGACCGGCGCAGGGCCCGGGTCTCGACCGCCTCGGCCTGGATCGCGTCGCGGCGCAGGGCAACGGCCAGCAGCGCCGCCAGGGTCGGCACGACGCGGCGGCGCAGGCGCTCCTCCATGTCGTTGTCGATGTCGCCCGGCACGAGCAGCCGGGCCAGCGGCGTCCCGGTGGAGTCACGCAGGGGCAGGGCGCGTCGGCGCGTCGGGTCAGCGGCATCCGGGGCGGGGAACAGCTCGATCGACACGCCGCTGAGGCCGAGTGCCGCGGCCAGGCGGTGCGACGTCGCGGCCAGCGCGGTGGGCGTGTCCGCGCCGCCGAGCAGCTCTTGGGCGAGGGCCGCGGCGAGGTCGGCCTCGGCCCGGCCGCGCTCGGCCTCCCCGGCCCGCGTCCGCGCCAGACCGGCGATCGCGCTCGCGCTCAGCGCGACGATGGTGAAGGCGATCAGCGCGATCCAGTTGCGCGAGTCGGCGATGGTGAAGCGACCGGTGGGGGGGAGGTGGAAGAAGTTGAACGCCGCGGCTGACCCGAAGGAGGCGAGCAGGCCGATGCCCCAGCCCCACACCGCGGCGCACAGGAGCACGACGGGGAAGTAGACGACGCTGAGCGAGACGGTCGGCGCCACCGCCTTGAGCGCGCCAACCGCCGCGGTCGCCGCCGCGACGCCCAGGACGGCCGCCGTCACGCCCCAGATCCACGGTGGCCGTTGCTGACCGAGCACCCGCTCAGGGTAAACACGCAGCGGGCACGTACGTGGCGGACACGGACACCTGGGCCCGGGGAGGGAGGACTCGCCCGGCCTCCAGCGAATCCCTCCTCATGCCGCTGCGTAATCGCCCCCCCGCCATCGAGACCTCCGCGCTGACGGGGGCGAAGACCTTCGAGCACGTCAGTGACGCGGCGCTCGCGGTCGTCGCCTGGCTCAACGCCAACCGCGTCGACTACGTCGTCGTCGGTCCGGTCGCCCGGATCGTCCACGGGGACAGCAGTGCCCGCGGTCCCCTGGCCATCGTGCCCGCGCCCTACGGGCGCAATCTCGACCGTCTCGTGCGCGCCCTCGGCGCGGCCCGGGCGCGCACGCGCCTGCCCGGCGAGGCCACCGGATCGGCTGGCGAATCTCCCTTGGCCGAGTCCCACCCGGTGCGCCTGAGCCCCGAGCGCCTGCTGGACCCCGAACGCCTCACCTTGCGCTGTGGCAGCCACGATCTCGACATCGAGGGCCAGCCCGCCGGGGTGCCCCGCTACCAGGAGCTCCTCTACGAGGCCGCGAAGGTCGGGCTGGCCCCGGAGATCACGGCGGAGATCGCCGGTGTCGCCGACGTTGCGCACTTCGAGCACCTGCGCCGGACCGGCGTGCCGCCGGAGATCCGGGTGAGCCGAGCGGTCCGCTCACCGGCCGGCGCGGTCGTTGAGGCCAGCGCGGCCGGCGCCGCCAGAGCGCCCGCAGCACCCTCGCCTCTGCGCCGCGGCTGAGGCTGGGATTAGGTTCGCCGCCTAGTCTCCGGACTATTCTCGTCGCGACACCCACTCTGCGCCAGGCCCTCCCCGGCCGTACCGGACGCGCCCTCGTCCTGGCGGCGACGCTCGGCCTCGGGCTCTTCGGGGTGTGGGCGCTCGCCTTCCACAGCGCGCTGGTCGCCCGGGCCGACGGGCACGCCTCGTCGGCCTTCCTGCGCCTGGGGGCGGCCCATCCGGCCCTCACCGCCCTGGCCCATGACGCCACCATCCTCTGTCAGCCGGGCCCCTACGCCGCGCTCGCGTCGCTGCCGATCCTCGTCGCGCTCCTGCGCCGGCGCTGGGTGCTCGCCGCCGCGCTGGTCCTGATCATCCCCGGCGCGGTGATCAGCGCCGAGCTACTCAAGGCGCTGATCAGTCAACTGCGGCCCGCTCCGCCGGTTCCGGGGCTCGCCGCAGCCACCGGCTCATGGCCCAGCGGCCACGCCACCGCCTCGATGATCGTCGTCCTCGCCGGGGTGCTCGCCAGCCCGCGACGCTGGCGGCCGGCCTGCGCGGGACTGGGCAGCCTGGGCGCGCTCGCGATCATGTTCTCGGTCCTCATCCTCGGCTGGCATCTGCCCTCCGACGTTCTCGGGGGCGTGCTGCTCGCCGCCCTGTGGGCGTGCCTCGCGGTGGCGGGGGTGAGCATCGTCGAAGCCAGGACCCGGCCGGTCCACGGCGTCAGCCTGGTGCTGCGCAGCGGGCGCGGAACCCTTCCCTCACTGCCCGTGACCGCCGCGGCTCTCGCGCTCCCGCTCGCGGCGGTGATCCTGTGGCGCGGCGGATGGGTGTTCACCTACGCGGCCGACCATCGGTCCTTCGTGGGCGCGGTGCTCGCCGTGTCCGGACTCGGGGCGCTCGTCCCGGCCGGCCTGACGGCTGCGCTCAACGGAAGCGCCCGGGCTCCCAGAGCGGTTCGGCCGTGCCGTTCGCGGCCCGGCTGAGGATGAACAGCAGGTCCGACAGGCGGTTGAGGTAGCGCACCGTCTCGGCGTTGATCTCCGCTCCGCAGGCGACGGCCGCACGCTCGGCCCGGCGACAGACGGTCCGCGCCACGTGCAGATGGGCGGCGGCGAGCGTGCCCCCGGGCAGCACGAAGGAGCGCAGCGGGGCGAGCGCGGCATTGACCTCATCGCAGCGCTGCTCGAGCCAGCGGGTCTGCTCGGGAAGGACCCGGAGGCGCTCGCGCTCGGGATCCTCGGGTGCCGCGAGGTCGGCGCCCACGTCGAAGAGGTCGTTCTGGATCCGGGCCAGCCACTGGGCGTGGACGGCCTCGAGACCGCCGGCGGCGAGGGTCACGCCGATCTGGGCGTTGAGCTCGTCGACAGTCCCGTAGGCCTCGATGCGCGCGTGGGTCTTGGGCACGCGGCTCATGTCACCGAGGTGAGTTTCGCCGTCGTCGCCGAGGCGGGTGTAGATGCGGGTGAGATTGACGGTCACAGCGCCCCCGACGATACAGCGCTAGGATCGCCGCGTCCGACGGTCGACGTGATGAGAAGCCGGTGCAAACTCCGAGACAGAGCCGGCTCTCCCCTGCGGCGCCCACAGAGCCCGTGATGCGACGCCTCTTCGGCCGCCCGCGCCCGGCCGTGGTCGCCGCCGCAGTCGCTCTCGCCGCGGCAGTCGCGTTGTCCGGGTGCGGGATCAGCGTCGGTAACCGCACCTCGGCGGCCGTGGGCATCAAGGTGACCACCGCCTTCGGTTCGACCCAGCTGGGAGCCCACGCGCTTGCCCACCCGCCCGCGGCGGCAACGCTGCTGGGCTTCACCCGGCGCTTCTTCTCCGTGCAGACCGCGGCGCGCGACCGGGTGATCGAGGCCATCGACGGCCGTGCCGCCGCGAGCGCGCAGCAGCGCGACTGGTTCGTCTACGTGAACGGGATCGCGGCCACCCGCTCAGCGGCGGCCACCGCGCTGGCTGCCGGGGACCACGTCTGGTGGGACCTCCACGACGGGCAGGCCGCCCCGAGCGTCCCGGCCGTCGTGGGCTCCTACCCCGAGCCGTTCCTCGACGGCAGCGGCGGCAAGTCCTACCCGACGGTGATCGACTGTGGTGACCCGGCCTCGGCGGCGTGTCACGGCGTGACACGGTCGCTGGACCGGGCCGGGGTGAAGGTCTCCTTCCAGGGTCTCGGCACCGGCTCGGGCTCGGATTCGCTCGCCGTCCTCGTCGGGACCTTCACCCAACTGCGCGGCACCCTGGCCGCCGAACTGCTCCAGGGGGGACCGCGCAGCTCAGGGGTCTACGCCCGCTTCGTGGGCGCCCGGGGCCAGGCGCTGGAGCTGCTCGACCCGGCGGGGCAGGTCCGCCAGACCTTTCACAGCTCCGTCGGGCTCGTCGCCGCGGTCGAGCAGACAGGGCTCAACCAACCCGTCTGGCTCGTCACCGGCACCGACCCGGCCGGCGTTGCCGCCGCCGCTGCTGCTGTCACCCCGGCCGCGCTGGACAACCATTTCGCCGTGGCCGTCGTGCCCGGCGGCCGGATCCTGGGGCTGCCGCTGTCCCCGCGGTGATCCGCCCCATCCTCGACCCGGAGGAGTTAGAGTCGCGGCCCCTGAGGAAACGACCCCGAGGAGCTTGTCCGCGCATGAGCATGGATCCCACCCGCCTGACGGCCATCCCGCTGTTCTCGACGCTGATGCCCGAGGAGGCACGGCGCCTGGCCGCCTTCGCCACCGAGACGAGCGTGGCCGAGGGCCAGATCCTCATGAAGGAGGGCGACTTCTCGACCGAGCTGATCGCCATCGAGGAGGGAACGGCCGACGTCATTAAGGGCGGGGAGAAGCTCGCTGATCTGCGGCCCGGAGACCTCATCGGCGAGATGGGCCTGCTCAGCCGGGAGCCGCGCAACGCCGATGTCATCGCTACCAGCCCGATGCTGGTGATCCGCCTCACCCACTGGGAGGTGCGGCGCATGTCGCAGGAGACGATCGAGAAGATCGAGGGCGTCATCCGCGAGCGCCAGGCCGCCGGGCACGCCGACCCCTACCAGTAGCCCGTCAGCTCCGCGCGGCGGGGCGCACGGCCCCGCCGCCGCCGAGTATGGGAGCCTCCAATCATGAAGCGTGAGGACGCCATCCGCTCGCTGGCCACGGAGGCCTTTGACGTCGCGGTGATCGGCGGGGGCATCACCGGCGTCGGCGTCGCCCTCGACGCAGCCAGCCGCGGCTTCTCCGTCGCCCTCATCGAGCAGGCGGACTACGCCGCAGGCACCTCCTCACGGTCCTCCAAGCTCGTCCATGGCGGGCTGCGCTACCTCCAGAACTTCGACCTCGGCCTCGTCCGCGAGGCGTTGATGGAGCGCCAGCTCATGGTGCGCCTCTCCCCGCACCTCGTCCGGCCGCTGAAGATCGTCATCCCGGCCTTCGGCGGCGCGCGTCCGGATCGCATCACCGGCATCGGGCTCAACATGTACGACGTGATGTCGGCCTCGAGCCTGCGTGGGCTGCGGGGACGCCGGGCCACCCCGGCACCCGAGGACGCCGAGTGGAGTCCCGATCGTCACCGGATCATCTCCGGCGAGGAGGTGCTCGAGCTGCTGCCCGCGCTCTCCGAGCGTGACCCGACCGGAGGCTATCTCTTCTACGACTGCCAGACCGACGACGTGCGCCTGGTGCTCACGGTGCTCTATGAAGCCGAGCGCTTCGGAACGGTGGCCGCCAACCGGGTCCGGGCGCTCGGCCTGGCCTCCGGCGGCGTGCGCTGCCGTGACCTGGAGAGCGGCGAGGACTTCACCCTGCGTGCCGCCAACGTCGTCAACGCCACCGGCGTGTGGGCCGACCGCATCCGTCCCGGCGAGCTCGCCTCCGAGGCCGAGGTGCCCCAGATCCGCCCCAGTCGCGGCACCCACATCCTGCTCTCCCGGGCCGACCTGCCGCTCGTCTCGGGGGCGATCGTCCCCGCGGGGGAGAACCGCACCATCTTCGCCCTGCCGTGGTACGGCATGAGCCTCATCGGCACCACCGACAACAACTACTCGGGATCCCTCGACCACATCGTGCCCGACGGCGGGGACATCGACTACCTGCTGGCCGCGGTGAACGAGTTCTTCGCCCGCTCTCTCGGTCCCGGGGACATCCAGGGTGCCTTCGCCGGCGTCCGGCCGCTCATCTCCACCGGTGACAGCCGCAAGTCGGTGGACATCTCGCGCAAGGCCGAGCTGTACGAGACCTCGAGCGGAATGATCACCATCACCGGTGGCAAGCTCACCACCTGGCGGCGCATGGCCAAGATGGCCGTGGATGCGATCGTCGAACGCGACGGCCGCTACGCACCGTGCCGAACCGAGCGGATCCCCCTGGGCCAGCCGGTCGACGCCCGACGGCTCACCCGGATCTCCGGCGTCCCCGAGGCCAGCTACGACCACCTCGCCGCACGCTACGGCCACCGCGCCGAACGGGTCCTCGCCCTCGCGGTGGAGCGTCGTGAACTCGCCAAGCCGATCCTGCGCGGCCATCCCGACCTGCTCGCTGAGGTCGCCTTCGCCGGGGCCGAGGAACAGGCCCGCAGCGTGGGGGACGTGCTCCTGCGCCGCACCCGGCTGGGACTGCTCGCCGGGCGCGCGCTCACCGAGCCCCAGGCCACCGAGCCCGCACGGGTGGCCGACGTGCTCGCCTCGGTGCTCGGCTGGGACCGGATGCGCGTGGCCACGGCCATCGGCGAGTTCACCTCCGAGGCGGCTGCCGAGGACATCGCCCTCGCCGGGGTGCCGGCATGATCGCCGCCGCGAGCCCGTCTGAGCGCGCTGTTCCCGCCGCGCTGGGGGCGGAGCTGAGCCAGCTGGCGCGCCAGATCCTCGGCCCGGGTCCTGCCGCCGCGGAGGCCTGCGCAGAGGCGCTGGCCGGGCCGGTGGGGAACCGCCTCGAGGGCATCGCCCGCACCGCGGCTGAGTGCCGCCGCCGTGATGGCACCGGCGTCGTGCTCGAGCTGCCCGTGGGCGGCACGCTCGCCGAGACGCTGCTCGCCGAGCTCGAGCTGGCCCACGCCGCCCTGGCTCCCCGCCACCGTGAGGCGCTCGCCCTGGCGGGCCTCTGCGGGCTTTCCCACGCCGAGATCGGTGAGGTGATGGGGCTCGACACCGCGGCGGTGGCGCTGCTGCTCGCGCGCGCCCGGCTGGCCCTGCGTGAGGAGCTGCGCGGTGCTCCGGAGGCGACGCGCCCCGACTGCGGGGTCCGCGAACGCGCGCTGCGGGTCCTTTCCCGTCGCCAGGACGG
This sequence comes from Solirubrobacteraceae bacterium, assembly GCA_035702765.1. Classification (GTDB taxonomy): domain Bacteria; phylum Actinomycetota; class Thermoleophilia; order Solirubrobacterales; family Solirubrobacteraceae; genus Palsa-465. Next base: position 24,177 of record DASSZV010000055.1, on the reverse strand, counting down.
CGAGCCCGTGGGTCGGGAGGACACCACCTGGCTGGGGGAGCACCTCGCCACCTGTCGCGGCTGCGCGCGGGACCACGGGGCCGTGCTCGAGGCGGCGTTGCGCTACCGGGGCTGGGTGCGCCCGTGAGCACCCCCGTGAGGGAGCTGGCCATCACCGGTGGCCGGCGGATCCCCCTCGCCGGTCCGCCGGCGCTCATGGGCATCGTCAACGCGACGCCGGACTCCTTCTCGGACCAGGGCCTGGAGAAGACGCTGGAGGCGCGTGTTGCGCTCGCCCGCGAGCTCATCGACGCGGGCGCGAGCGTCATCGACATCGGCGGCGAGAGCGGCACCACCGACCGGCCGGCCGTCGCCGTGCAGGAGGAGATCGCCCGGGTCGTCCCGGTCATCGAGGCGGTGAGCGCCCTCGGCGTCGTCATCTCGGTCGACACCTACAAGCCGGCCGTGGCCGCCGCGGCGATCGCCGCCGGGGCCGCGATCGTCAACGATGTGAGTGCCCTGCGCGATCCCGAGCTCGCCGATGTCTGTGCCGAGACCGGCGCGGGGCTCGTGCTCATGCACACCCGCGCGGAGCCCAAGCACCGCCTCCATGACCGCGCCTACGACGACCGCATGGCCGCCGACGTGCGTCTGCTCCTGGGCGAGCTGATGGAGACGGCCCTGGCGCGGGGCGTCGCCGCCGAGCAGATCATGCTCGACCCCGGACCCGACTTCGCCAAGACTCCGTACCAGACCGTGGAGGCCATGCGCGCGGTCAGCGAGCTGCACGCCCTCGGTCGCCCGTTGCTGGCCGCCATCTCCCGCAAGGACTTCATCGGCGCGCTCACCCGACGCAAGCCGCGTGAGCGCCTGGCCGGCACCCTCGCCACGCTCGGCTTCGTCACCGAGGCCGGCCTGCACATGGCGCGGATCCACGACGTCGCCGCGGCGGCGGACTTTCTCGCCGTGTGGGAGGTCCTCCATGGCCGTGTCGAGGTCGCCCCCGACCTCACCCTCGCCGACGATCTGCGCCGCCAGCGCTGAGCCGGAGCCCGCTGGGCCCGGACGGGCGGCGCCGGCGACCGGCCTGGTCTTCCGCCAGAGGACCGTCTACAGTGGCCCCCGCGAGTCGCCGGACGCTGACCTCAACGCGTCCGGAGCCCACCGAATCATCCGAATCATGAAGGGGAGGACCCATATGTCAGTACTCGATCGAGACGCGCTCGAGGCCAGCCCGCTGGCCGACCTGCACACCATCGCCTCGGAGCTGTCCCTTGACGGCTACCGCCGCCTGCGCAAGGCCGTGCTCATCGACGCCATCATCGCCCGCCAGACCGGTACCGAACCGGCAGGCGACGCCGCCGAGCCGGTTTCCGTCGACGCGCCGTCGGATGCCGAGACCGAGGAGACCGAGAGCGCCGCTCGCCGCCGCCGGGGGCGCCGCGGCGGCCGTGGCCGCACCGGCACCCGGGACAGCGCCGATGGTCCCGCCGAGGCCGAGGAGGCGCCGGCGGCCAAGGAGCCCGAGAACCCGGTGAGCGTCGAGGGTGTTGTCGAACTGTTGGCCAACGGATCGGGCTTCCTCCGAGTGAGCCCGCCGGAGCCCTCGGATGAGGACGTGTACATCTCCGCGGCGCAGGTCAAGCGCTGTGAGCTCGTCTCCGGCGACCGCGTCAGCGGTCCCCGCCGTCCGCCCCAGCGCTCGGAGCGCTTCGCCTCGCTGGTGCGCATCGACACCATCAACGGCCAGCCGGCCTCCGAGGTCGCTGACCGCGCCCGCTACGACGAGCTCGCCGCGACGTTCCCCGCCGAGCGCTTCAAGTTCGCCTCAGAGGACCCGACGCTGAAGGCGATCGAGTTCCTCACCCCGATCGGCCGAGGCTCCCGGGTCGTGCTGTGCGGCGGCCCCTGGGCCGGGAAGTCCCACACGCTGCGGCAGCTCGCCGCGCTGTTTGCCGCCGACGCGGAGCTGAGCGTGTTCGTCGCGCTCATCGGTGTGCGCCCGGAGGAGCTCTCGGACTGGACGCGCGCGGAGGCGGGCCTGCCCGCGCCCGACGCCTCGCTCTCCTTTGCCGCCTCCGCCGACGCCCAGGACCACGCGGTCGAGCTCGTCATCGAGCAGGCCAAGCGGATCGCCACCCGCGGCGGCCACGCCGTCGTGCTCATCGACACGCTCGAGGGTCTGCATGCCCCCTCGGCGCGCAAGGCACTCGCGGCCGCACGCAACTTCGTCGACGCGGGCAGCCTGACGGTGATCGCCACGGCAAGCCGTCCCCTCGGCGGGGAGACGACCGTCATCTCGCTCGACGCCGCGCTCGCCTCGATCAATCGCTTCCCCGCGCTGGAGCTGGCCAACTCGGGCACTCTGCGTCCGGAGCTGCTCGTCGGCGAGGCCGGCGCCGCGGCGATCGCCGAGGCGCGAGCCGAGGCCTTCGGCGCTTAGGGGAAGGCGATGACGATCGCCTGGGCAGCGCGGGCGGTCCCTCCGCGGGCGCAGGTGCGGAAGCGACCCACCAGGCTGTGCATCTGTGCATAGCCTGCGTCAGGTGCGGCGCCCGCAGAGAGGCGTCGACCCACGCGCGCAGGTCGGTGACCGCGACGCTGCCGCGGCGGCGTCGCGGTCACCGGGCCGCGCCAGACCGGCGGGAGGCCCATGGCGATGAACGGCGCTGGTGATCTCCGCGTCCTCGGACCGACCTCAGAGAGCCCGCAGGATGTCCTCGACCCGCGCCTTGGCGTCGCCGAACAGCATCGCTGAGTTGTCACGGAAGAACAGCGGGTTCTGCACCCCGGCATAGCCGGAGGCCATCGAGCGCTTGAAGACGATCACCTGACCGGCCTCCCAGACGTGGAGGACGGGCATGCCGGCGATCGGCGAGCCCGGCTCCTCCGCCGCCGATGGGTTGACCGTGTCGTTGGCGCCGATCACGAGCACGACGTCGGTGTCACCGAAGTCATCGTTGATCTCATCCATCTCGAGCACGATGTCGTAGGGCACCTTCGCCTCGGCAAGCAGGACGTTCATGTGCCCGGGCAGCCGTCCGGCGACCGGGTGGATACCGAAGCGCACCTCGACGCCGCGTTCGCGCAACTTGCGCGTGAGGTCGGCCACACCGTGCTGGGCCTGGGCGACCGCCATGCCGTAGCCCGGGGTGATGATCACCGACTTGGCGTCCTTGAGCATCTCGGCGACCTCCTCGGCGCCCACCTCACGGTGCTCGCCGTAGTCCTTGGTCTCACCTGACGGGGCTTCGATCCCGAAGCCCCCGGCGATGACGGAGATGAACGAGCGGTTCATCGCCTTGCACATGATGTAGCTCAGGTACGCACCCGAGGACCCCACGAGGGCGCCGGTGATGATGAGCCCGTCGTTGTTGAGCAGGAAGCCCGAGGCGGCGGCGGCCCAGCCGGAGTAGGAGTTGAGCATCGACACCACGACGGGCATGTCCCCGCCGCCGATGCTCGCCACCAGGTGCAGACCCAGGGCGAGGGCCAGCAGGGTGACGAGGATCAGCGCGACGATGTTCGGGCTCGCCACGAACCACGCCGTGAGGCCGACGAAGACGACCAGCGCGCCGATATTGATCAGGTTCTTGCCCGGCAGCATCAGCGGGTTGGACTTGATCCGCGCGCTCAGCTTCAGGAACGCGATGATCGAGCCGGTGAAGGTCACCGCACCGATGAAGATCCCGATGAACACCTCGGCGTGATGGATGCCGTAGGTGCCCTGGAGCTTGAAGGTCTGGGCCTCGATGTCGAGGGGATGGCGCTCGACGCTGAGATAGCCGTTCCAGCCCACGAGCACGGCGGCCAGGCCGACGAACGAGTGGAACAGAGCGATCAGCTCCGGCATCTGGGTCATCTCGACGACCCGGGCCCGGTAGAGGCCGATGGCGGCCCCGACGATGACCGCGACGAGGAGCAGAATCACCCCGAGCGTGCTCATGTTGTGCAGGCCGGGGAAGTGCAGGTGGCGCAGCCCGGGGAAGTTCGTGGGGAAGATGTTCCGGACGCCGCCGCTCTCATCACCGAGGGCGTAGAGGATCGTGGCCACCAGGGCCACGATCATTCCGGCGATGCCGAACCAGTTCCCGGCCCGGGAGCTCTCGTGCCGCGAGAGTCCGGCGAGCGCCCGAATGAACAGCAGGGCGGCGACGATGTAGGCGGCGTTGGCCGCGGAGGTGACGGACATGCTCTAGCTCCTCTGGAACATGGCGAGCATCCGTCGCGTGACCGCGAAGCCGCCGAAGATGTTGATCGAGGCCAGCAGCACCGCGGCCCCCGAGATGAGCGTCACCAGCGTCGAGTAGTGACCCAGTTCGAGGATCCCGCCGACGACGATGATCCCGGAGATCGCGTTGGTCACCGACATCAGCGGGGTGTGCAGGGCGTGGTGGACGTTGCCGATCACGTAGTAGCCGATGACGATGGCCAGGGCCAGGACGATGAGCTGGGGCAGGATCGCCGCGGGCGCGAACGCCGCGATGAGGAAGAAGACGAGGAACGCCGCACCGATGAGGCCGTAGCGCCGCTGGGGGGGCATGGGGACCTTCTCGGGCGGGGGGGCGGCGGTTCCGGCTGTGGGCACGGAACCGCCGGCCGGCGTGGCCGGGGCTGCGCTCACCTGCACGGGCGGCGGCGGCCAGGCCAGCTCGCCGTTGCGCACGACGGTGATCGAGCGCTGGATCACGTCGTCCCAGTCGAGCACGAGCTGCCCGTCCTTCTCGGGGGTCAGCAGCTTCATCAGGTTGACGAGGTTCTGGCCGAAGAGCTGGGAGGCCTGGGTGGGCAGGCGGCCGGCCAGGTCGGTGTAGCCGAGGATGATCACGCCGTTGTCGGTGAGCGTGCGCTGGCCCTTGACCGTGCCGGCGACGTTGCCGCCGGTGGCGGCGGCCATGTCGACGATCACCGACCCAGGCTTCATCGACGCGACCATCTCGGCGGAGATCAGCTTGGGCGCCGGACGGCCCGGGATGTTCGCCGTGGTGATGAGAATGTCCACGTCCGGGACCGTCCTGGCGTAGAGCTGGGCGGCGAGCTCGTTGTAGTTCTGGCCCATCTCCTTGGCGTAGCCGGTCGCCGAGACCTCCTGCTCCTCGCCGGTGTCGACATCGAGGTACTCGCCGCCCAGGGACTTCACCTGGTCGGCCACCTCGGGCCGGGGGTCGGTCGCGTACACGATCGCGCCAAGGCTGCCGGCCGCGCCGATGGCGGCCAGCCCGGCGACGCCGGCCCCGGCGACGAGCACCTTGGCCGGCGGGACCTTGCCCGCGGCCGTCACCTGACCGGTGAAGAAGCGCCCGAACTCATGGGCGGCCTCGACGACGGCGCGGTATCCGGCGATGTTCGCTGTGGAGGAGAGCACGTCCATGCTCTGGGCCCGGGAGATGCGCGGGACGGCGTCCAGGGCCAGCGCGGTGATGTTGCGGCGGCTGAGGTCCTCGACGAGGGCGGCGTCGAGCATCGGCGAGAGCCAGGCGATCACCGTGGCCCCGTCCCGGAGCCCGTCGAGCTGTGCGGTCGAGGGGGCGTTGACGCCGAAGACGATGTCCGCGCCGAGCGGATCGCCGATGCTCGCCCCCGCCTCGGCGTAGGCCTCGTCCGGGAAGCTGGCCAGTGTGCCCGCACCGGCGGCGACGACGACGACGTAGCCGAGCTTGACGAGCTGGGCCACGGTGTTGGGTGTCGCCGACACCCGGGTCTCCCCGGGCTGGGCCTCCTTGAGCACTCCGATGATCATGTGAAAAGCGTCTCCTGAAGCGACGAAAGTCGTGTGGGGGCCGCCCCGCCGCCGCCCGCGGCGTGTCGGGAGTGGTGATGCGCCCCGGTGGGAGCGGTTTGTATCAGGGATGACGTCCGCTGAGGAGGCCACCCGCCGTCCGGGGACCTCGGTCTAGTACGCGGTGCAGCGGCTGCGGTGGCGGGGCCGGGCCTTGTAGAGGCGGCCCTGCCCGCGTTGCCAGAGCAGCTGGTCGATCTGGGCGGCCGTGACCGGGCCGGGGCTTGCGGCGACGATCAGCTCGACGGCGTGCAGGGCGCAGGCCCGGATCTCGATCTCCTCACGTGAACCGTGAGCGATGAGCTCCTCGGCGTCGATGCGCTCGACGAGCTCGGGTGCGAAGCTGAGGATGCCGTCGAGGCGCAGGACGTGGGGGACGAGGTTGTCGGCGAACATCGTCAGCTCGGCCAGGTCGTCGAACCGGGCGGCGCCGGCGCGGGCGAGGTCGGCGGCGAGGATCTGGGCACGTTTGAGGAACGCCAGCTCGTGTCCGTCGAGGACGGAGACGTCGGCGAAGCTCATCCACGCCGCGAGCGTCTCGACGAGTGTGACGGCGGAGCCCCCGGCCGCCTCGAGCAGGGCCAGGGGGTCGCCCTCATAGTCGCCGTCGAGCTGGGCGCCGAGGTCGTTCAGGGACGCCGCGAAGCGACCCATCAGCTCATGCTCGGGGTCCTGGTCGAGGGCCGCGGCGATTTCGCGCGCATCGACCGCCGCGAGCTCCGAGGCGCTCCAGGGACCGTGTGCGTCGAAGCGGTGGCGAACGCCGGAGGAGACGGTCGTGTAGCCACTGCGGCCGGGACGCTTGCGCAGGGTGGGGAACCAGCCCGAGCCGAAATTAATCGCATCCAGGGTGAGCCAGAAGAGGGTGACCTCCCGGCGTTCGCGCGCATCGGAGAGCAGCGGCGCCACCAGCGGCGGCGCGTCGGGCAGCGACGCCGCGTACAGCGCTATCTGATCACGGTCGACGGCGACCCACTGGGCCTGGGCGGCGACCTCCGCCGCAGCTTGGCGGAGGGCTTGGACGACCACCACGCTCGCTACCGTAGCGATGGTGTCCACCACCGCGCTTGAGGGGTTGCTCGCCGGTCTCAACGGGCCCCAGCGCGAGGCGGTGACCTACGGGAAGGGTCCCCTGCTCATCATCGCCGGAGCCGGCTCGGGCAAGACGCGCGTGCTCACCCACCGGATTGCCCACATGGTGGCCACCGAACGGGCCGTGCCCTCGGACATCCTCGCCATTACCTTTACCAACAAGGCGGCCGCCGAGATGCGCGAACGCGCCGAGCTGCTCGTGGGCCGTCGGGTCCGGGCCATGTGGGTGATGACCTTCCACGCGGCGTGCGCTCGGATGCTGCGCGCCCACGCGGACAAGCTCGGCTACACCCGCCAGTTCACGATCTACGACCAGGCCGACGCGCGCCGGCTCGTCAAGCGCGTGCTCGAAGAGCAGGGCGTCGACATCAAGCGCTGGACCCCGACGGCGATCCACTCGCAGATCTCGGATGCCAAGAACCGCCTGCTCGATCCCGACGAGTACGCCCAGCGTCAGGGCTCGGCCTTCGAGGCGATCGTCGCGGACGCCTACCGCGGCTACCGGAGCGGCCTGCTGGCGGCCAACGCGATGGACTTCGACGACCTGCTCGTGCGCGCCGTCGATGTGCTCCAGCTCTTCCCCGACGTCCGCCGCGGGTACCAGGAGCAGTTCCGCCACGTGCTCGTCGACGAGTACCAGGACACCAACCCGGTCCAGTACCGCTGGCTCTCGCTGATCGCCGGGGATCACCGCAACCTCACCGTCGTCGGCGACCCCTCCCAGGCCATCTACGGGTTCCGCGGTGCGGACATCCGCAACATCCTCGGGTTCGAGGACGACTTCCCCGACGCCCACGTGGTCAAGCTCGAGCAGAACTACCGCTCCGTCCAGACGATCCTGGACGCGGCCAACGCCGTCATCGGCGGCAACGGAGGGGCCCCGGCGGCCCACCTGTGGTCCGAGCTGGGGGAGGGAGATCCGATCAAGGTGCGCGAGCTCGAGGACGAGCACGCCGAGGCGCGCTTCGTGTGCGCGGAGATCCAGTCCCTGGTGGATGGCGGCGCCTCACGGGCCGAGGTCGCGGTCTTCTACCGGACCAACGCACAGTCGCGCGTGCTCCAGGAGCAGCTGGGGCGCTCGGAGATCCCGTACCAGGTGATCGGCGGCACGAAGTTCTACGACCGCATGGAGATCAAGGACGCCCTGTCCTATCTCACCCTGCTGGTCAACCCCCAGGACGTGGGCGCCTTCACCCGCGTGGTCAACCAGCCCAAACGGGGGATCGGGGCGACCTCGGTGGCCAAGGTCGTGTCGTTCGCCAACACGGTCGGCCTGCCGATCTGGGACGCCGCGACGGCGGCGGCCAGCGGCCAGGTCCCCGGACTCGGCGCGGCGGCGGTGAAGGCCTTTGCGCGCTTCATGGCCACGATGGAGTCGCTGCGGGAGCTGGTGGTGGCCGGGAGGTCGGTCTCCGCGGTGCTTGCCGAGGCGCTCGAGGCCACCGGTTACCTGGACTGGCTGCGGGCGGAGCGCACGATCGAGGCCCAGGGCCGCATCGAGAACCTCGAGGAGCTCATCAACGGCGCCGGCGACGAGGCCGATGAGCCGGTGGGCGAGTACCTCCAACGCGTGGCGCTGCTCGCCGACGCCGACTCACGCGTTGACGACGAGGGCCTGGTGACCCTCATGACCCTGCACAACGCCAAGGGCCTCGAGTACCCGATCGTGTTCATCATCGGCATGGAGGACGGGGTCTTCCCGCACTCCCGCGCGCTCGAGGAGGGCAACGTCGAGGAGGAACGGCGCCTCTGCTACGTGGGTATCACTCGCGCCCAGCGCGACCTCTACCTCACGCTGGCGCGCCAGCGCACCGTCTTCGGGGCCCGCGCCTACGCCATCCCCTCGCGCTTCCTCCACGAGATCCCGACTCGCCTCACCGACCGTGAGCAGCAGCGCGCCCGGGGGGCGGCCACTGCGCCCGGGTCCTTCCGCGCCCGGCTCACCACCTGGGAGCGCTCCGACGCCGACTGGGGCGGTTCGGCGGGGGCCGGGGGGCCGGGCGGTGGTTGGGGTGCCCCCACCGGGCCCGCGGTCGCCTTCGGCCTCGGTGACGACGTGGCTCACCCCTCCTTCGGGGACGGGGTCGTCACGGGCCTGGAGCCCGGCGGCATCGTCGTCATCCGCTTCGCCCGCGACGGCTCCGAACGCAAGCTCGTGGCCGACCTCGCTCCCATCACCAAGAAAGGCTGACCCGCGCGACCATGACCGCGACCATCATCGACGGCAGGGCCATCGCCGCCGACATCCGCGCCGAGACCGCTCGTGAGGTCGCCGACCTCGTGGCCGGCGGCCTCCCGACGCCCGGACTGGCCACGATCCTCGTGGGCGACGATCCCGCCTCGGAGGTCTACATCGGGATGAAGCGCCGCCAGTGCGTCGAGGCGGGCATCGTCGACCTGCACCGTCACCTGCCCGCGACGGCGACCCAGGCCGAGGTGGCCGCGCTCATCAGTGAGCTGAACGCCGATGCGGCGGTGAGCGGGATCCTGCTCCAGCTCCCCGTGCCCAAGCCCCTCGACGGCGGGGCACTCACCGAGCTCATTCACCCCGACAAGGACGTCGACGGGCTCACCTCGGTGTCGGTCGGCCGGCTCTCGCGCGGGGATGCCGGACTGCGTCCGTGCACCCCCAGCGGGGTGATGGAGCTTCTGGACCGCCACCGGGTGACCGTTGAGGGCGCCGAGGCGGTCGTCGTCGGGCGGTCGGATCTCTTCGGCAAGCCGGCGGCGATGATGCTGCTGCACCGCAACGCCACGGTGACCATGGCCCACTCCCGCACCCGGGACCTCGCCGCGGTGTGTCGGCGCGCCGACATCCTCATCGCCGCCGTGGGCGTGCCGCGGCTCATCGGCGCCGGCCATGTGAAGCCCGGCGCGGTGGTCATCGACGTCGGCATCAACCGGATCGCCAACGCGGCGGACCCGGAGGCGAAGCCGACGCTGGTGGGCGACGTCGACTTCGACGCCGTCGCGGAGGTCGCCTCGCTCATCACCCCCGTTCCCGGGGGCGTCGGCCCGCTCACCATCGCGATGCTCCTGGCCAACACGGTGCAGGCGGCGCGCCTCCGTGCCGGTGCGGCTCCCGCGCACGCCTGAGCCCGGCGTCGGATCCCGCGGCGCCGACGGGGGCGAGGCAGCGCCGAGCGTGGCCGGGTCTCGTGCCGCGCGGCTGCACGGGCCGGAACTGAGTGTCGGTCTGCGCCTCGGCGGCGCCGTCGCGCTCGTCGTCTTCATGTTCGCCACCTCCTGGTATGGCGTCTCGACCCCCGCCCGCGGGCCGTTCGGGACGGCCACCGCGACCGTGGCGGGCGCGTGGTCGATGCTCCAGCTCCTGCGCTGGGTCCTGCTCCTCACGGCGGCCGCCGCGCTGCTCAGCCTCGGCGTGCGTGGGCGCGCGGCGGTGGATGCGGCGCGGCTGCTCAGCGGCGTCGCCACGGTCGGCCTGTTCCTGCGCCTGCTCGTCGTGCCTCCCGATCCGCATGCGGTGCTCGACGTGAAGGTCGGCGGCTACCTGGCGCTCATCGCCTGCGCCGCGCTGTGCCTCGGCGCCTGGGAGGCGGAGACCGCGTCAGCGGGCGCCGTCGGGGCCAGGGGGCGAACCGGGCGGCCGGTTCGCGCCTTCCGATGAACTAGATTGCCCGCCGATGGACGACCCGCGATCCGGATTTCGCATCGATCGCCTGCGCCTGGGTGAGTGGGTGATCGGTCTGGGCGCCGTTGGCCTGCTCGTCGACCTCATCGCCGTCCCCTGGTACAGCCTGCGGGCGACCTTCCGGGCCACCTCGGCCGAGTTCGGCGCGGCCACGAGTGCCACGGGGATTCAGGCGCACCACCTGCTCGGGGCGCTGGCCATCCTGTGCAGCCTGCTCGGCCTGCTCGCCTGGGGTCTGCAGGCCACCCAGCGGGGCCCTGCGGCCCCGCTCAGCGCCACGGTCATGCTCTTCCTGCTGTGCCTTCCGCTGTGCGTCGGCCTCCTCATCCGGGTCGTCTTCGACCCGCCGGCGGTGATCGTGCTCGGGGCCCCGGGGGTGAACACGATCCAGACCGACGTCGGCGCCGTGGTCGGGCTCTTCCTCGCCTGGGGTCTGCTGCTGGGCACCTGGGTGTCCATGCGCACCGACGGGATCGCCGTCGCCGACGCCCCCCGCGAGATCGAGACCCTCAGGCTGGCCCGTCGCCCCGACTGAGGCGCGGCCACGCGCCCCCGGTGCCTAGAATCGGGCCGCGATGCTCTCCCGTAACGAGGTGGACTACGTGGCCAAGCTGGCCCGCCTAGCGCTCTCAGAGGCCGAGATGGACCGCATGGCCGAGGAGCTCTCCGGCGTGTTGGGTCACATCGACCGGATGCGCAGCCTGGACCTCGCCGGGGTGGCTCCGACCTCCCACGTGGTCGAGGTGTCCGACGCCATGCGGCCCGATGAGCCGCGGCCGTCGCTGCCCCGCGACAGCGTGCTCGCCGCCGCGCCCGAGGTCGCCGACGGCGGCTTCGCCGTGCCCAGCCCCGGAGCCACGGGCGAGTGAGCGCCGACATCCTCGCCCTCAGCGCCGCCCAGGCCGGCGCGGCCATCGCCACGGGCGACCTCGACCCCAATGAGCTCTTCCGTGTCTACCGCGCGCGGGCCGCTGCGGACCCGCTGAACGCCTACCTGTGGGTCGCCCCCGAGGACGCCGCCGTCGGCTCCCCCGCTCGTTCCGACAGCGCCGACCAGGCCGCCGGCTCCGCCGCCCCCGCCGACACCGCTCACCAGGCCGCCGGCGCTCACGCCGGCGTGCCGCTCGCCGTCAAGGACCTGTTCTGCACTGAGGGGGTCCCCAGCCAGTCGGCGTCCAGGATCCTCGAGGGCTACCGCCCGCCGTACACCGCCTCCGTGGTGACGCGCCTCGGTCTGCCCCTGCTGGGCAAGACCAACCAGGACGAGTTCGCCATGGGCTCCTCCAACGAGAACTCGGCCTTCGGCCCGGTCCGCAACCCCTGGGACCTCAGCCGGGTCCCCGGTGGATCCTCCGGCGGCTCGGCGGCCGCGGTCGCCGGTGGACTGGCCCCGTGGGCGCTGGGCACCGACACCGGAGGGTCGATCCGCCAGCCCGCGGCCTTCTCCGGGATCGTCGGGCTCAAGCCCACCTACGGCTCGGTCTCGCGCTACGGGATGATCGCCTTCGCCTCCTCACTCGACCAGGCCGGGCCGCTCACCCGCGACGTCACCGACGCAGCGCTGCTCTTCTCGGCGATGGTCGGTCGCGACCCCCTGGACGCCACCTCCGTCGACTTCCCGGGGGCGATCACGCGCCCCAGCGCCGAGGACCTCAAGGGAGTCCGCCTGGGCGTGCCCCGCGACCTGCTCGAGGCCGTCGAGGGTCTCGCCGCCGGGGTGAAGGCGAACTTCGAGGCCACCCTCGCCCACGCGGAGGCGCTCGGCGCCGAGATCATCGACATCGCGCTGCCCACCGCCGAGCATGCCCTGGCCGCGTACTACATCATCGCCCCGGCGGAGGCCTCGGCCAACCTGGCGCGCTTTGACGGGGTCCGCTACGGACGCCGGGTCGCCGGGGATCGGGACCTGCTCTCGATGTACACCCACACGCGCGGGGAGGGCTTCGGTCCCGAGGTGAAGCGCCGGATCATGCTCGGCACCTACGCGCTGGCCTCCGGCTACTACGACGCCTACTACGGAACAGCGCTGCGGGTGCGCACGAAGATCGCGCAGGACTTCGCCGCGGCCTTCGCCGAGGTTGACCTGATCGCCACCCCGACCGCCCCGACCGTCGCCTTCGCGCTCGGCGCGGTCGCCGACCCGCTCGCCATGTACCTCAACGACTTCTACACCGTGCCCATGTCCCTCGCCGGGATCCCGGCCATCTCCATCCCCTCCGGTCTCTCCGAGGGACTGCCCGTGGGCTTCCAGCTCGCCGGACCGGCCTTCAGCGAGCCGCGGATCCTCGAGAGCGCCTACGCCCTCGAGCGGGTGATCGGCTTTGATGCCTCGCCGGCGCGTGACCTCGAGCTCGTCCGGAGCGCCGAGTGATGACCCGGTACGTGCCCACCATCGGCCTGGAGATTCACGTGCAGCTGAGCACGCGGACGAAGATGTTCTGCGGCTGTGAGCTCTCCTTCGGGGACGCGCCGAACATCCACACCTGCCCCACCTGCCTGGGCCTGCCCGGAGCCCTGCCCGTGGTGAACGCCCAGGCGATCGAGTCCGCCATCCGCATCGGGCTCGCCCTCGGCTGTGAGATCGCCCCGGTGAGCCAGTTCCACCGCAAGAACTACTTCTATCCGGACAACCCCAAGGCCTACCAGATCAGCCAGTACGACGTGCCGATCTGCGCGGGCGGGCGCCTGGGCGATGTGCGCATCCACCGCGCCCATGTCGAGGAGGACGCCGCCAAGCTCGTGCACTCCGGGGCGGGGTCGGGACGCATCCACGACGCCGAGCGCTCCGTCGTCGACTTCAACCGCGCCGGCACCCCGCTGGTGGAGATCGTCACCGAGCCCGACGTCCACTCACCCGAGCAGGCCCGGGAGTGGCTCACCCTGCTGCGCGAGACGATCCGCGCCCTCGGGGTCTCCGACGTCGACATGAGCCAGGGCTCGCTGCGCTGTGACGCCAACGTCTCGGTGGCGCCGGAGGGATCGACCGAGCTGGGCACCAAGACCGAGCTGAAGAACATGAACTCCTTCGCCTTCCTCGAGCGCGGCGTCCGTGCCGAGATCGAGCGTCAGATCGCCCTGCTCGACGCGGGCGGCACCGTCGTGCAGGAGACCCTCCACTACGACCCGGGCACCGGGGAGCTCACGCCGCTGCGCTCCAAGGAGGAGGCCCACGACTACCGCTACTTCCCCGAGCCGGACCTGCCCGTCCTGCGGGTGAGCACCGAGCAGGTGGCGGCGGCCCGCGCGGCCCTGCCGGAGCTGCCCGCGGACCGAGCCCGCCGCTACGTGGACAGCCTCGGCCTCGCCGCCGACCGAGCCCACGAGCTCGCCTTCATCCCCGCCCGCGGCGCGTTCTTCGAGGTGGCTCTGGGCGCCGGAGCCCCAGATCTGGATCCCGTCGCGCTCGCCAACTGGATCCCCCTGCTCGTCGAGCGCATCGGCGCCGACACCGACCCCGCGACGTCGCAGGTGGCCCCGGCCGCGCTCGCCCAGCTGAGCACGATGGTGGCGACCAAGGCGATCAGTCGCGACGCCGGCCGGACCGTCCTGGACCGTCTCGTCGCCGAGGGCGGCGACCCGGCGGCAATCGTCGAGGCGGAGGGCCTCGGCGCGATCTCCGCCGACGACGGTGGGCTGGCCAAGATCGTCGCCGCGGCGATCGCCGCGGACCCCGACGCCGCCGAGAAGGTCCGCGCCGGCAACGCCAAGGCGATGGGCCCACTTGTCGGCTCCGTGATGAAGCAGACCAAGGGGCGTGCCGACGGCGGCGAGGTCGGCCGCCTCATCCGGGAGCAGCTCGGCCAGAGCTGAGCCCTCCCGCCGCATCGCCCCGCCGGGAGGGTGCCGTCGGCCGTTCCGAGCCGGCCTGGGGCGACGGGCCGCGCGGGAGGGCGCATACGTGGTCGGCGTCGGCAGCCACCTCCGTCACACGGGCCAACCCGGGCCCCGGGAACTCTGGCCCTGGGGCTAAAGCCACACGGGCGTCGGCGGTCGATCATCTCGGCCATGACGAACGCTTCTCAGACCCCCTCCGCCGCGCCCACGACGTCGCCCACGGCACTGACCAGACCCATCCGACGCTTTCGCATCGCCCGCATGCCGCTCAGCGGCCGTCCCCAGATCATCGTGACGGCCAAGCCCTCCTGAACCCCGCGGGCGGGGAGTACGCTTAAGGCGTGTCACGCGAACTCGATCTCAACCGTTCCGCCAAGCCGTCGGTGGTGCGGCGGGGGGGTGCGGCGCTCGTCCTCGTCGCCGCCGGACTGCTCGTCGTGCACTTCATCGTCGGCCTGGTCATGACCGTGTTCTGGGTCGTCCTGGTCGTCGCCGCCATCGGCGCGATCCTCTGGGCGGCCAACCAGCTGCTCTGATGGGTGCCGGGCTGTCGACATACGGCGCCGGGTTCATCGTCATCTGTGTGCTCTTCGGCGTCGCGGGGGGCATCGTGGCGAGGATCAAGGGGGACTCGGTGGTCGTGTGGTTCCTGGTGAGCGCCTGCGTGCCCTTCATCGGGTTGCTCACGGCGATCCTCTACCGCACCGAGAGTGCCGAGCTGCGCCAGCGCTGCCCCGGCTGTGGCCGGATCCTCAAGCTCTACGACACCGTCTGCATGCGCTGTGGGGAGGAGCTCGAGTTCCCCGACATCGCCCTGGCTCCGCGTCCCGCGGGACGCCCCGCCCCGGGCAGCGGCTGAGTCGCCCGCGCCCACGGGTCCCGACGTCTATCCTCGGCTGACGTGGCTGGCCCCCTGGCCAGCCGATACCGACCCCGCTCGAGAGAGACGAAAGGAGGAACGCGCGATGCGTGCAGTCGATGCACTCATGGAATGTCTGAAGGCCGAGGGTGTTGACGTCGTATTCGGGCTGCCCGGCGGCGCGAACCTCCCCACCTATGACGCCTTCTACGACGCGGGCATCCGCCACATCCTCGTGCGTCACGAGGCCGGCGGCGGTCACGCCGCCGAGGGCTACGCCAAGGCGACCGGCAAGGTCGGTGTCTCGCTCGGCACCTCAGGGCCCGGCGCGACGAACCTCGTCACCCCGATCTGCGACGCGATGATGGACTCGGTCCCCGTCGTCTTCCTCACCGGCCAGGTGCGCACCGAGCTGCTGGGGACCGACGGGTTCCAGGAGGCGGACATGATCGGCATCACCATGCCGATCGTGAAGCACTCGATCATGATCCAGGACCCCGAGGAGATTCCCCGGGCCATCCACGAGGCCTTCCACATCGCCCGGACCGGCCGCCCCGGACCGGTCGTCGTCGACATCCCCCAGGACCTCTCCCGGGCCGACATCCCGTACGAGCCGGTGAGCGACGTCCACCTGCCCGGCTATCAGCCGACCGTCGACGGGAACCAGAAGCAGATCCGTCTCGCCGCCAAGGCGCTGGCAAACGCCAAGCGCCCGGTGCTCTATGTCGGCGGCGGTGTCGTCTCGGCCAACGCGGCGGCCGAGCTCGTCGAGCTCGCCACCTCCGACCGCCTGCCGGTCACCTGCACGCTCAACGGACTCGGCGCCTTTCCCGCCTCGCACCCCCAGTGGTTGGGCATGCTGGGCATGCACGGTACCCGCGCGGCGAACTACGCCATGGACGAGGCCGACCTGATCGTCGCCATCGGGGCCCGCTTCGATGACCGCATCACGGGCAAGCTGGACGAATTCGCCCCCCACGCGAAGTTCATCCACATCGACATCGACCCGGCGGAGATCTCCAAGAACATCCCCGCGCACATTCCGATCGTCGGGGATGCCCGGAACATCCTGCCTCGGCTCACCGCCGAGTACCGCGCGCTGGGGCCCGACCCGGCCCGGCTCGAGGCCTGGAACCACCGGATCGACACCTGGAAGGAGCGCCACCCGCTCACCTACGGGGACTCCGAGGGCACCGAGATCAAGCCTCAGTACGCGATCCAGGCGATCTTCGAGGCGACCGGCGGGGACGCGATCGTCACCTCCGACGTGGGCCAGCACCAGATGTGGGGCGCCCAGTACTACGGCTTCGACCAGCCGCGGCGCTGGATCAACTCCGGCGGTCTGGGCACGATGGGCTTCGGCCTGCCCGCCGCCATGGGAGCCAAGGTCGGCTGTCCGGATCAGACCGTCGTGTGCATCACCGGCGACGGCTCGATCCAGATGAACATGCAGGAGCTCGCGACCTGCGCCGAGAACGGGATCGACGTCAAGGTGTTCATCATCGACAACGGCTATCTCGGCATGGTCCGCCAGTGGCAGGAGCTCTTCTGGGACCGCCGCTACAGCCAGGTCGAGAAGGGTCGCTGGCCGGACTTCGTCAAGGTCGCCGAGGCCTACGGGGCCACGGGCCTGCGCTTCTCGGACAAGTCGACGCTGGTGGAGGACATCCGCCGGGCGATCGCCACCCCCGGGCCCGTGATGGTCGACATCATGGTCACTGCCGAGGAGAACGTCTACCCGATGATCGCGCCCGGCAAGGCTGCGCGGGACATGGTGGGCTAGGGCCATGGGCGAGATCCCGACCAAGGAGGTCCTCTCCCTCGAGGACCTGCGCGCCGCCGGCAACCGGCGCACCGGCCGCAAGCACATCCTCGCGCTGACGGTGGAGAACAAGCCCGGCGTGCTGACGCGCATCACCGGGCTGTTCGCCCGCCGTGGCTTCAACATCAACACCCTGGCCGTCGGTCCGACCGACGACCCGGCGCTGTCGCGCATCACCATCACCCTCGACGGGGCGCTGCACCCGATCGACCAGGTGACCAAGCAGCTGCACAAGCTCGTCAACGTCCTCAAGATCCGTGACCTCGAGCCGGCTGAGACGCTGGCCCGTGAACTCGCGCTGTTCAAGGTCGCCGCCGACGGGGCGACCCGGGCCGAGGTGATGCAGATCGTGGAGATCTTCCGGGCCAAGATCGTCGACCTGGCCAAGCGTTCGGTCGTCATCGAGGTCACCGGGACCCACGACAAGATCGAGGCCTTTGAACAGCTCATTCGGCCCTTCGGGCTGATCGAGATGGTGCGGACCGGGGAGATCGCCGTCGCCCGAGGGCGCGGCGAGACCTGATTCCGGGCCGCAGCGACCCGAGCTGGCCGGGCTCAGAGCCCGCGCGCCATCACGACCAGAGAGGGACCATGGACACAGAGCAGATCCGAGCCAAGATCCGCGAGGTACTCGCCGCGCACGCGAAGCTGCCGGTGGATGTGCGCACGCTCGCCGATGACGCGGACCTGTTCGCCGCGGGAATGACCTCGTTCTCGAGCGTCAACGTGATGCTCGCCCTCGAGGACGCCTTCGACGTGGAGTTCCCCGACGACATGCTCAACCGCCGCGTGTTTGAGAACGTCGACGCGATCACCCAGGCGGTCACCTCGATCGCCGCCCCGGCCTGATCGGCTCCGCCCCGACTCGCGCCCCGCCATGCCCCGTGAGGTTCGTCCGGTGAGCGCCGAGCAGCTGGCTCTGCGCGACCGGCTCATCGACGCCGGCCTGCTCGTGCCCAGCACCATCGATGGTGTCTACGGCCACGGGGAGACCTTCGAGGCGGTCCGTGAGGCGCTTGAGCGTGTCATCTCTGCAGCAGCCGCCGCGGGCGGGGCGCGCCGCCTGCGCTTCCCCCCGGTCATCCCCGTGCGCCAACTCGAGGACACCGGCTATCTCTCGAACATGCCCCACCTCGCCGGCACGGTGTTCGCCTTTGCCGGCGACGACGGTGCGGCGGCCGAGCAGGCCGCGCGTGCCGCCGCTCACGCCGACTGGAGCGAGTTCCAGAGCCCGACCGAGCTCGCCCTCACGCCGGCGGCCTGCTATCCGGTCTATCCCGCCCTCGCCCGCGGCGGGCCGCTGCCCGCCGGGGGGGCCTTCATCGACGCGGGCGGCAGCTGGGTGTACCGACACGAGCCCTCACTCGATCCGGCGCGGCGCCAGATGTTCCACCAGCACGAGCTCGTCCGGGCCGGTGAGCCCGACACGGTCGTCGCCTGGCGCGGCGAGTGGGCCCAGCGCGGGATCACGCTGCTGGGAGAGCTGGGTCTGGACGCCCGCCTGGATCGCGCCAACGATCCCTTCTTCGGACGCCGCGGGCGCATGCTCGCGGCCAATCAGCGCGCCCAGGACCTCAAGCTCGAGCTGCTCGTCGACATCGCCGGGCCCGAAGCCACCGCGTGTGCCTCCTTCAACCACCACCAGGGCCACTTCGCCGACACCTTCGGTGTCACCATGGCCGACGGATCGCCCGCGCACACCGCCTGCCTGGGCTTCGGGCACGAGCGCATCGTGCTGGCCCTGTTTGCTCGCCACGGCCTCGATCCCGCGGACTGGCCGGCGGCCGTCCACGCGCGCCTGGGCACCGGCGCGTGAGTCCGCCCAGCCTCACCGGTGCGGACCCCGCCGCCTACGTGCGCCACTCCCTCCACGCGCCGAGCCGAACCTACGCGGAGACCAACTGCTACGCCGACGTCGTCATCGAGCTGCTTCACGCCGCCGGACTCGAACCCCTGGCCATGTTCGGCCATCTCGTGGCGATCGACTTCGAGGGGGACCAGTGGACCTTCTTCAAACCGCCCGCGGAGGATCTCGAGCGGCTCTTCGGCGTCGACATCCACGAGATGAACCCGTACCGGCCAGTCGAGCTCCAGATCGCCGAGCAGATCGAGCGGGGACGCACGCTGATCGTCGAGCTCGACTCCTGGTATCTGCCCGATCTGGTCGACCGCGGCTACCGCAGCGAGCACGTGAAGACCTCCTGTGGATTTGACCTCATCGACCCCGCCGCCGAGCGCCTGCACTACTTCCACGGTCCCGGGTGCTTCGCCCTCCAGGGAGCCGACTACCGCGGGGCGCTGCGGCTCGATGCGACGGCTCCGGAGCTGTTGCCCCCCTACGTCGAGCTGGTGCGCTTTGACGCCGGTCCGCGCCTGGAGGGTGAGGCCCTGCGGGTGGCCGCACGCGCGACGCTCGCCCGGCATCTGGCCCGCCGGCCGGCTGATGATCCGGTGGCTCGCTTCGCCGCGGCGCTGGAGGCCGGCCTGCCCGCCCTGCTCGGCGGCGGCCTCGACGGATACCACGCCTATGCGTTCGCGACCGTGCGCATCCTCGGTTCCGCCTTTGAGGTGCTCGCCAGCTTCACGCGCTGGCTGTTTCCCGCGGCCAGCGGGGCCGACGGAACGGCTGCCGCCGCGCACTGCGACGCCGTCGTCGCCGCGACCAAGGCGCTGTCCTTCCGTCTTGCCCGCCGCCGGACCTTTGACCCCGCGCCGCTGCTCGACGCCCTCGCTGCGGGCTACGCGGGCGCGCTGGCGGAGCTGACGGAGCTGACCCGCTGATGGAGACCCCGAGCTGATGGAGATCCGGCGCTGATGGAGGTCGGGGGCTGATGGAGGTCGGGGGCTGGGAGCTCGCCGCGAGCCCGCCCGGGGCGTGGTCTGACCCGGCCGCGGTGCCCGCCGCCGCCTGGGCGTCCGTGGGACGCGGGCGCCCGGTGGCGGCGATCCACCGGGAGCTGTCCGCAGCCGAGATCGACGGACGGGACTGGTGGTACCGCGCCGCGCTGCCCGCCGATGGCGGGGA
Source organism: Solirubrobacteraceae bacterium (assembly GCA_035702765.1). Classification (GTDB taxonomy): domain Bacteria; phylum Actinomycetota; class Thermoleophilia; order Solirubrobacterales; family Solirubrobacteraceae; genus Palsa-465. Next base: position 4,135 of record DASSZV010000055.1, on the reverse strand, counting down.
ACGTCTGGTCCTCGAGAGCGTCGCCACACTCGCCGAGATCTTCCTCGACGGCGTGGTGGTCGCCCGCTCCGAGACGATGTTCCGGCCTGTCACGCTCGCCCCCGCCGGCGCCCGCGAGCTCGTCGTGGCCTGCCGGGCCCTCGGCCCGGTGCTGGCCCGACCGCGGCGCCCACGCGCCCGTTGGCGCACGCGGCTCGTGCGTGACGGCGGGCTGCGCTTCCACCGCACGATGCTGCTGGGCCGCACCCCGGGCATCGCCCCGGAGGCGCCGGCCGTGGGCCTGTGCGCACCCGTGCGCCTGGAGAGCGCCGGGGTCACCGGCGCGGTCCGCCCGCTGACCCGGATGGACGGGGAGCGGGGGGTGCTCGAGCTGCGGGACGTCCCCCCGAGCCTGCACGGGGCCGAGATCCGCCTCAGCGGACCGACCGGGGAGCACCGTGGGAGGGTGGGGGAGATACTGGAGGTCCCGGGCGTCGCCCGCTGGTGGCCCCATACCCACGGGACCCCTGAGCTCTACGCGCTGAGCGTCGCCGGGACGCGCCTCGGCCGGGTGGGCTTCCGGACGCTCGGCTGGCCGGCGGACTGGGAGCGGGACGGTTTCGGCCTCAGCGTCAACGGCGTGGAGATCTTCTGCCGCGGAGCGGTGTGGACGCCCCCGGACGTGCGCGAGCTCGCCACGCTCGAGGACGCGGTCGCCCGGTTGCGCCGGCGCCTGGAGATCGTCGTCGACGCCGGGATGAACATGCTGCGCGTCCCCGGGATCGCCACCTATGAGAGCACGGCCTTCCACACGCTCTGTGACGAGCTGGGGATCCTCGTCTGGCAGGACATGATGTTCGCCAACCTCGACTATCCGGAGGCCGATGCCGCCTTCTGCGCCGAGGTCGCCGCCGAAGCGGCCCACCAGGGCGCGCGCCTGGCCGGCCACCCGAGCCTGGCCGTGCTCTGCGGCGGCTCCGAGGTCGCCCAGCAGGTGGGCATGCTCGGGCTCGAGCCCGCCCTCGCCCGGGGCGCGCTGTTCACCCAGATCCTGCCCGCAGGGCTGGCCGCCGCCGGCGCCGACGCCCCCTATATCCCCAACACCCCATGGGGTGCCGGGCTCGCCTTCCGGCCCGACACGGGCGTGACCAACTACTACGGGGTCGGCGCCTACCGCCAGGATCTCGCCGCCGCCCGGCTCGACCGCGTCGCCTTCTCCGCCGAGAGCCTCGCGCTGGCCAACGTGGGGGATCGCGACGAGCTGCTGAGTGCTGGCGTCCCCCGGGACGGGGGCGCCGGCTGGGACTTCGCGGACGTGCGGGACCACTACCTGGAGCAGCTCTTCGGTATCGACCCGCGGGCGCTGCGCTGGGTCGACCCCGCACGCTACGGGGAGCTGTCGCGGGCCGTCTCGGGTGAGCTGATGGCAGGCGCCTTCGGCGCCTGGCGCGCGGGCGACAGCCCGACCCGCGGGGCGCTCGTGCTCTGGCTCGCCGACCTCGAGCCCGGCTCGGGCTGGGGCTTGCTCGATGATCGCGGAGTGCCCAAGGCCGTCCTCGGGCGGCTGGCCCGGGTGCTGGCGCCCCGGGCCGTCTGGCTCACCCTGGAGGGCCTGCGCGGTGTCGCGGTTCACGTGGCCAACGACCGGCCCGACACGCTGGCCGGCGAGCTCACGCTGCGCGTTCTGCGTGACGGCGCGGTCCCGGTCGCTGAGGCCAGCGTGCCCGTCACCCTGGCCGGCCACGGCGTCTGGCAGGCAGACGTCGAGACCCTGCTGGGACGGTTCCTCGATCTCTCCTGGACCTATCGCTTCGGCCCGGCCGCCGCGGATCTCGTCGTGGCCACGCTCCGCGACGCCGACGGATGTCGGTTGGGCCAGGCGACCGCATTTCCGGTCGGTCGCGGCCTCACGCCCCAGCGCGCCGCCGAGCTGGGCCTGTCCGCACAGCTCACCCACACGGATCCCGAGCGGATCACCGTGCAGCTGAGCTGTGCGCGGGCCGTGCTCGGCCTGCGCCTGTACCGCGAGGGCTGGCGTGCCGCCGAGGATCTGTTCGACCTCGTGCCCGGGGAGGACCGGGCGGTCACGCTCGTCCGCGAGAGCCCCGCCGATGGCCCCGGGCCGGGACGTGACAGCACGGAGGTCGCGCCGGCGCCGCTGCGCCTGAGCGCCCTCAACCTCCAGGGCACGCTGCAGGTGCGATGATCCTGCGCCGCCCCCTCCCCCGCCCCCGCCCGTCACGCCCATCTTGTCACCGTCGACACCAGCCCAAGGAGAGGACCGGGAGACATGACTGTCTTCGCCCGTGACCGCGAGGCCTTCCACAGCGAGATCGCGCGCATCAGCCGCGAGGTGGCCGCCCAGCACGCCGATGACGTCGACCGCCGGGCCCGCTTCCCCGAGGAGGCGGTGGACGCGCTGCGGGCCGCGGGCGCGATGTCGGCCTGGGTGCCCGCCGGGCTCGGCGGCGGCGGCTTCGAGCTCGCTGACATCGCCCGGGCCTGCGTCACCCTCGCGCGGGGCTGCTCGGCCACCGCGATGGTCTTCGCCATGCATCAGCTCCAGGTCGCCACGATCGTCCGCCACCTCACCCCGGAGGGCTGGTTGGCCGGCTATCTGGGCCGGCTCGTCGAGGAGCAGCGGCTCATCGCGTCGGTCACCTCGGAGCTCGGCACCGGCGGGGACATGGCCCGCTCCATCGCCGCGCTCGAGCCGGGCGGCGAGGGGCGCCTGCGGTTTGAAAAGCAGGCGCCGACGATCTCCTACGGCGCCTACTGTGATGACCTGCTCACCACCACCCGGCGCGGTCCCCGGGCGCTGGCCTCCGACCAGGTGCTCGTCCTGCACGCACGCCGCCAGACCGAGATGAAGCCCATCGGGGTCTGGGACACCCTGGGCATGCGCGGCACCTGCTCGCCCGGGGCGACGATCCGCGCCGAGGTCTCCGCCGACCAGGTGCTCGAAGGCAGCTTCGGGACGATGATGGCCGAGACGATCGTGCCGCTGTCTCACATCCTCTGGGCGCACCTGTGGCTCGGGATCGCGACCGAGGCGTTCGAACGCGGGCGGGCCTTCGTTCGGGCGGCGGCCCGGCGCGCCCCTGGGGAGCCCCAGCCCGCCGCGCGCCACCTCTCCGAGGTCCTGCTGGAGCTCCGTCTCGTTCGCGCTGAGGTCGCCTCCGCCCTGGAGGATTTCGCCCGCTGGGACGCGGGTGCGGGGCCGGGCGAGCGCACGGCCCTCACCGGCATGGCCGCGACGCTGCGCTTCAACGCGCTGAAGCTCGTGGTGTCCGAGCGCGTGCCCCGCATCTGCAATGACGTGCTCTCCGCGGTCGGCCTGATGGCCTACAAGAACGACTCACCCCACTCGGTGGGTCGGTTGCTGCGCGACGCCCTCTCCGGCCAGGTGATGGTGACGAACGAGCGCCTCCACGGCCTCAACGCGAGCCTGCTGGCGATCACCAAGGAGGTGTAGGGCCAGAGCGGAGGGACCGCCGGCCCCGGGGGGGACCCGTTCGGTGCGATCGCGCACGCAGCGCTCCCCGGCTCGGTCGCTCCGGGCGCGGACGCTTCTACCCTGAGAGGGGTGAGGCTCAAGACAGCGGGCAGCACCGGGACACAGGCTGAGGCGGGATCATGGCTCGACGCGCCCGCCTGGACCCGCCTGGGGCGCCGCCTCCAGGATGCCCTGGCGCGTGCCCGCCGGGGCCGCCACGGCGCGGAGGTGATCGCCAGCGTGAGCTGTCAGCTCACCGGGGCCCTGGCCGGTGCCGATCCGAGCGCGATCGTGGTCGCCTCACGCGTCGGTGCGGAGCCGTGGTTCGTGCTCGAGCAGCCCGCCCGCGCGGCCCAGTCGCTGGCCACCCTCGGGTGCGCCCGCGAGCTCACCGCCGAGGGCCCCGACCGCTTCACCCAGGTCGCCCGTGCCTGGCGCGAGCTCGTGGCCGGAGCCGCCGCCGACCCGGTGCCCCATCCGCCCGCGCCTCCCGGCGTCGGCCTCGCCGCGGTGGGCGGGTTCGCCTTCGCCGACGAGGTGGCCGACCCGCGCTGGCGCGGGTTCGCCGCTGCCTCGCTGCTCGTCCCCGAGTTCGCCCTGGCCCGCCGCGGCAGCCACGCGTGGCTCACCGTGAACGTGAGCGTGACGGCTGACGACACG
>DASSZV010000099.1:0-44529 GCA_035702765.1 Solirubrobacteraceae bacterium | reverse complement strand
GTCACCTAGCGGACTAGAGTCAGGAGCCATGCTGCGCCCGTCCTTGCCGCGCTGCTACTCCCAACGCCTCTTCATACTCGGCATCTCCCAGAACGTCGACGGGCGCCTTTCCGCCTAGTTCGCGACGGGGCCTGTAGAACCAGGCGACGACGCCTTCCTCAGTCCAAGCGCGCCGCAAGATAGCGACTAGTCGCGCAACGGTTCGCAAGCGCCTTGTTGGTGGTCCTCCCTCGCGCTTCCACCTCTGGATCTGACGAGTCGTTACACCTAACAGAGTCGCCAGTTTCGTCTGCGTCAATCCTGGCAGCCAATGTTGGAGCGCATCAATCACCGCACGCGCGTCATCACCGACACCGTTGACGTGTGCGTCTAGCGCATCACGAATGAGATGCCGGATTGCCTCGGCATTCACAAGGTAGTAATCAACGCTATCGAGCGGTCGCTCAGGGTCAAACGTCTGAAGCTCAGCGATCCACTTGATAATGATATTCCGAATTTCGGCCAACGCCGCAGGATCGAAGTCCTCGGGGTGAAGCCGATCGTTGAGGTCGACCAAGCGGCGCAAAGTCGCCGCGAAACGATCGGCATATCCGTCGTCAATCTCTCCGTCACTGCCCGGATCCTCAGCGTCCTCCAAATGTTCGAGGAAACGGTCCTTCCACTCCTCAAGAATCTCGTCCAGGGCCCTTAGTCTTGCCTCTTCGGGACTGGCGAGGTTTGTCATGTCGCCTCCTAGTCGGTATGATGCGACATCGTAGCGACATATTGCGCAAAACGCAAGCGCTTCAAGCCCCCGGTAGCTCAGCGGTCAGAGCGGATCTTTGCTACGGGTCAGGTCGCAGGTTCAAATCCTGCCCGGGGGATTGCTGCGGTATGCTTTGCGCACCCGTAGCAAGGGAAGCTCTCCGCTGGGCGGCAGGCGCCGTCATTGGTGCCTTTCGCGCTGCGCAGCTTCGAGAGGCCCGCCTTGGCGGGCCTCTCGTCTTTCTGGAGCACTGCCGTCAAGATGCGGGCCCAGTATTCCCAAGAGCACGGACGCCGCATTCGCGTGCGTGCCTGCAAGCACGGCATCCCCAATTGCTCGCGCGACGGTCTTCTCGCTCACGCTCAGAGCCTCAGCGATCATCCTGTGGGTCATCCCCAACTCGCGGAGCTGCATTGCTTTCGGGGCGATCTCCAGCCGCGTTGGGGGATTAGAGGGATCGGTTACGTCCACCACAACCAGGATCTCGGCCACGGTTCGAATTCTTTGCGAGCGCGTCCATCAGCTGGATCGTCCGTAGGTGCAGGCGATTGGCCGGGCCCGACGGTTTCTCGTGGTCTCGCCCCAGCGGCGATGGAAGCGCGGATGGAAGCCTGCCGTGGTCCAGACACTCGCGTTCACGGACCTCGCCCGATAACCTTGCTCACACCCCCAAGATGCGGCGGCTACTGGTGAGAAGGCTCCGCTAGCGGGGCCTTCGGAATCTCTGGACCACTGCGGTGAACACCGAGCCGCGCCACGCCCACGGGCATGGGGACTCGCCGATCGTGAGTCACAAAGCTCTTCGGTCAGCTATGCGGTCGTCGTCGTATGGTGACCCGAAGCACCTCATCCCCATTGGGGTCGGATGGAGCGTCATCACAGCCGCACATCGGTCGGGAGCGGCGCACATACTCTTACTCCGGTGACCTTTGGGCGGGCATCCGGATCTGAGCAGCGGCTCGCACGAGCCCGGCTCTCCCTCGCGAGCACCGTGAATCGGTGCCTGGATGTCGACGGACTCGCCACCCTTGCCTCGTTTCCGCTACTGGCGCAGCCAGGAATCGGGGTCGCTGACGCGCTGAGTTGGCTGCCGTCGCTGCTGGAGGAGGCCGCTCGCGCTGTCGGTCGGTACTCCCAGCTGATGTGGTCGGGGGACTCTCCGGATCGCAACGACCTCCGGATGGCCCGGGAGCACGGGCTCCAGAGCCTCATGCGCCTGGTCGCGTGGGTCGTGATCACAGTGGGCCTGCCGGTAGACCGCGGAGCATTGACGGTTGAGGCTGCTGATTACTTGGAGGAAGTCGAGGCCGAGGATGACGGGGTGGCCCATGCGGCCGACGCGATCGCCGTGTTGATCGAGATGACCGTCGGGCCACGGTCGCAATACCCGTGGGCGGTGGATCGCGAACCCGAGCGTCACGCGGTGGAGATTCTGGCGCCGCTCATCGCCCAACTCGCCTGTCTGAGTGAGGCCGTCCATGCCGTCTAGAAAGCCCTCCGATCCGCCGACGTCGATCGACGAACTCCTGACCGCGATGCCCGTGGAGCATCTGCGCGAGCTGCTGGGATGGTCAGCCCAGTGGCATGAGGATGTCGAGAACCGGATCCGGCTCGCGGCCGCTCGCAGCAGCGGTGACCTGTCCGAGCTGCGCATCGCGGTGGACCGGAGCCTGCGGACCCGACGTTTTCTGGGCTACCGCGAGTCGATGGAGTGGGCCCGGCAGGCGCGCCCCGTCCTCATCGAACTCGAGGCCGTCGCCGACACCGCACCCTCCCAGGAGCTGGTCGATCTGCTCCAGCGCGGCATCTCCCATGTCGTCAAGGTCCTCCAGACCCGGGCCGATGACTCCTCCGGACTGGTCGGTGACCTCGCCCGGGACCTGTTGGCCCTGCATGCCCAGGTGTGTGACCAGGGAGTCGCCGACCCCGTCAAGCTCGCGAAGTGGATGATCCGGTTTCGCTTTACTGAGCAGGACTATTTCGAGGCCGACCCGGTCCGCTACCGCACCGCCCTCGGCGAGCACGGACTGGCGAGCTACCGAGCTCTGTTGGCCGAACAGGACGATCACGACGACAGCTTTGCCGTGCGGTACGCGCGCCAACGGCTCGCCGTCCTCGATGGCAACGTTGATGAGATCGTCCTCTTGCTGGGTGGTGACCTCTCCCGCCCCGCACAGTTCATCCAGCTCGCCGAGGCCATGGAAGAACTTGGTCGCGACGACCACGCCATCAGCTGGGCCAGGCGCGGGATCGCCGAGACGGCCGGATGGCAGGTCGACCAGCTCTACGACCTGGCCTGCCGGGCGCACATCCGCCGCGGCGAGCCGACCGAGGCGCTCGCCCTGCGGCGCTCCCAACACGAACACACTCCCAGCTCAGGCACCTACCGCCAGCTCCGCACAGCGGCCGAATACCTCGACGCCTGGCCCCTGGAGCGGGATGCCGCCCGGCGCGCGTTGAGAGAGCGCAATCCGACCGGGCTCGTCGACGCGCTCCTCGCTGATGGTGACGGTGAACGTGCCTGGAGGACGGCCAGCGCCCTTCCCGAGTCAGTGCTCGACGACCGGACATGGGTACGCCTAGCCGAGGCCCGGGAGCCCGCGGCGCCGGAGGAGGCCGTGGGCGTGTACTGGCGACTCATCCACTCGACGCTGCAGACAGCGGACCGGCGTGCCTACGCCAGTGCCATCCGGCTGCTCAAACGCGCGCGCGACGCCGCCACTGCCGCCGAACGGCAGGACGAATTCAACGCCCGCATGCTCGCCCTCCTCGAGCAGCACCGTCGCCGACCGAGCTTCATCGCGATGCTGACCAAGGCGAAGCTGATCCCGGAGGAGCCGAGCAGCTGACACTCCAGGCCACCTGCAGCTGCGCGTGAGTCATTCGGGCTGGGCCACGTCCGGCACCTATCCACCAAGGTTGGCGAGGTCGCGCAGAATAGGCAGGACAACAAGGTCGACCCGGTCCTGGCTGACAGCATCGCCGCGCATTGCGCCGGCGAGCCCGTCCATCAACCTGGGGTCCTCCATCAACCGAGCTACTTCACGACCGACATAGATCCGGACCGACTCATCGGCGACTCTGAGCTCGTCACGAAGCTCGGGCCGGCCGTCGACCAAGGTCACGATGTCTGAGAAGTCGCGGCTTGCGAGGAAGTCCCGGTTGCCCCGGCCCTTGAACGCCTCGAGCTTCATCGCCAGCATGTACGCCGGCGGCGCCGCCCGAATTGTTGCCCCAGATGGAAGTCGCCGTTCGAGAGCGTGTGGCAATGCACGTCCCTGCCATTCATTCTCGAATCCAAGGATGTCCGCACGAGACGGCATCGCATCGAGGATCAAAGCGGTCTTGAGGTGCCGCCAGCGACAGATCACCCCGTCCCTCTGGTCTTCGCTGAAGCCGAAGGCACGCAGCTTCGCCTCGAACTCGTAGAACTCCGTCCGAGTTGTGACCTCCACAACGACGTCGACGTCATCGGTTGCACGAACCGGCGGTGCCGCAGGATCAGAGATCCAGAGACCGACGGTCGCGCCGCCCACGAACACGACGTCCTCGGTGAGCTCACCAAGCACGGACGCCGCGAGCTCGAGAAGTTCGATGTTCATCGCCGGCTGGTCTCGAGCCGCTCGACGAGAAGTTCAGCGGCAAGCCCTCGGATCCTCGCATCCCCAACCCTAAGAGCGTCCACCAACGCGAGCTGCTCACCAAGGACAGAGTCCCGTTCCGAAGCGCTCACCACGGAAGAGTGCAACGGCTCCAGAGCTGGGCCTCTCGCGCTGCCCAATCCGCTCGGCCATACCGGGGGTCGATCATCCTCCCCGGTGGCCAGCTTTTCCCTCAACGGCCTTGCCCCCCACGCGGCGGGGACACCCCGACTCTCACCCCCCAACGAGGCTGGAAACACGTACTTGAGTCCGTGAATCAGGAACTCCTCCGTCTGGCTGAGGTTCACTGCTCGCCGGCGGGGATCAAGCAGCCCAGCCTGCTCCAACCGAACGAGTGATCGCTGTACGACACTTCTCGGGACCGTCGTGTCCCGCTCCAAAGACCGGACCGTCCATCCTGGGGCCTCATCCGTAAGCGCCAACAACAGCACGATGTCCTCACCTTTGAGCATCACCAAAGCATATCGTCCCCAGTCCCGGGACTTGGGACACACTCTGCCCACGCCTGTCCCCCGCGGACGGATCCAGCGGCGTTTCGATGAGCGCCAGGGCGTCAAGCGCAGGCGACGTCCGATACGAACTTGCCGGCGCCGCCGTGATGGAGATGGTGTCATTGCGGTCGCTGGGTACGGCCGCGTCAGCGGGGCAACGCGCGGGCCGACACACGGTCATGGGCGCCACCGGGAGGCCCCGCGGCCAGCATCCCGGGGGACGCCCCGCTGGGCGAATGGCGCGTCCGGGCAGAACGCGGTCCAGAGATCTGCTCTGCTGGGTCGCCTGATGGTTCGTGGTGGCGATGTCAGGAGGTGAGCAGTGCTCGGGCGGCCCGGTCCGCGAGGATCTCGACGGCCGCAGGTACGGACGGGGTCAGGCGTTGAAGCCGATGTTGCCAGGTGAGAACGAGCACAGCGATCGTCTGGTCGTCTGATCGGATCGGCTGGTAGAACGCGGAGTTCGCGCCGAGGTATGTGGCCAGCCTTTGGAGTGCGAGTGCGTCTTCGCGGACGTTGGCGATGAAGCGAGGCTGGCCCTTTTTGAACGCGGCCGCGACATTCGAAGCTTCGTCGTCGATGGACGTGCGCAAGTTCTCCGCTCGGCGCCCGGCGGTGGATGTGACGCAAAGCTCGCTCCCGTCGAGCGTGGGCTCCCACAGCAGCACGACGTCCGCAGCGGCGATCTCACGCGCTGCCGCGCAGAGCCCGGATCGCAGTGCGACGGGGTTATCGGGGTGTGAAAGGGTGTGCAGGGATCCACGCAACACGCGAAGCGCGTCGGCGAACGCGTGAGCGTCGCATTCAGCGACGCGTCGCTGAATGAACTCTCCCAGCCGGTGGCCCACGTCCAGCAGCATGTCCGTGTTCGCGCAGACGAGCTCGGCCAGTGGAGCGTCCCAGAGCTCGATCACGCCGAGCTGCTGCTCATCACAGGTGACGGGGAACGCCAACAGCGGGCCGCCGAGCCCATCGCGTTGAGCGGCATCTGTACGGACGTACGACTCTTGCTCGCTCGGCTGAGATGCCCACGCAGGCATTCCCGTCTGCAGCGCCTTTCCGGCGACCCCCACCCCAGGTGCGACCGACATCGCGTTGGTCACACGCGCCCAATGGGACAGCTCAGTGCATGAGGCCTGCCATGTGTACTGGCATTGGAGGGTGCGTGCCGTCTGGTCAACAGCCCACCAGACGGCTGCTCGTGCTCCCATCTCCACGCCCAACCTCGCCAGGGTGTGCTCTGAGGCCTCCTCGGCTGGACGGCTGCTCGTGAGGGTCTTCGACAGGGCGCCGTGAAGTCGCGCGCTGAGCGACTCCGCTGTGTCATGCGCCTGGTCCGTCGATGCCGAGACACGTCTGACGCGCGGTTGAGGAACTGGATTAACCGGACGCGCCATGCGGCGCTCTTCCAGCCAACCGACGAAGGCCTCCGGTGCCAACGGAGGGGCCAGCCAGAACCCCTGGGCCACCTGGCAGCCCATCGACGCCAGAGCGGCCAGGTCTCGTTCGTCCTCGATTCCCTCCGCCACCACCCGGTGACCAAGGCGTCGCCCCAAGCTGATGATCGTCTGCAGGACGGCCGGATCGCGTCCGTCCCGCAGATCGGCCACGAAGGACCGGTCGACCTTCAGCTCATCTACCGGCATCTGATGCAGGCGCCCGAGTGAGGAGTAGCCCATCCCGAAGTCATCGATCGAGATCCGCACTCCGGCCGACCGCAATGCTGCCAACACGCCCTTTGTCCGCTCGGGATGCTCCATGAGCGCGCTCTCGGTGATTTCGAGCGTCAAACGAGACGGCGGTAGCCCGAGCCGGTTCAGCGCACCGACGACCTCATCCACCAGCCCCCGCTCCAACAGGCTGTGACTGGCGACGTTGACCGACACTCCCCACCGCCAACCGCGCTCTTCGCTCGCGTGGCATTCGGACACTGCCTGCCCGAGGATCGCGATCGTCAACGCAGCGATTAAGTTCTCACGCTCGGCCAAAGAGATGAACTCGCTCGGTGCGACCAGCCCTCGCTGTGGGTGCTGCCATCGCGCCAGAGCCTCCGCACCAACCACCGCTCCGGTGAGCACGTCCACCTGCGGCTGGTAGTACGCCACGACCTCCGCGGCCTCCAAACCACGCCGCAGATCCTCGGCTCCACCGTGCCTCGATGCCAGCGCGCCAACGCCTGGGCCATCCGGCATCACGGCGGAAGCCTCGACTCTGGCCCGGGGGGCGCCCAACCGAAACGACCGCGAGCTCCTCACCCTCCACGGCTTGTACGCAAGCCATAAACTTGACGTACCCAGAGCCTCCGGCGGACAAACATCACCCGCGCGCTGGCAACCGTCCGCCTCGAGGTCCGGGGAAGGGACTGCTGTAGGAACCGGTGACACCTGAGTTGTCTGGTCTGAGGACCGGGCTGGAAGGATGTCGCTACGCCCACGCCGTCCCCCAAAGAGTTCCGCGATGACGTCGTTAGGGTCGCCCGGAATCGTGATTCGACGACCACGTTGGAGCAGGTCGCCAAGGATTTGGGTGTTCACGCGACCACGCTCGCGAACTGGATCAAACGCGCCGAGATCGAGGATGGGCACAAGCCCGGGATGACCGGCCAGGAGAACAGCGAGCTCAAGGAACTGCGGCGCCGCAACCGGCTGCTGGAGCGGGAGAACGAAGTCCTCGGGCGCGCGGCGGCGTACCTGTCTCAGGCGAATCTGCCGTCAGAACGATGTACCCGCTGGTCAGTGAGCTGGCCGGCGACGGGATTCTCGTCACGGTCACGTGCCGGGTTCTCAAGCTCGCCCGCCAGCCCTCCTACCGCTGGCTCAGGAACCCCGTCAGCGAGCGGGCGATGGTGCAGGCCTATCGCACCAACGCGCTCGTTGACGCGCACCGCGACGCTCCGGAGTTCGGCTATCGATTCCTCGCTGATGAAGCCGCGGAGGCCGCAGAGGTGATGGCTGAGCGGACTGCCTGGCGGATCTGCTGAGACCTCAGGCTGCTCTCGGCGTTCGAGAAACCCACGAACACCACAAGGTCCGAGTAGCCGGGGCCGCCCGTCCATGACGATCTCTGTGCGGTTCTCGACGAGCACGGCCGGGTCCGGTACGACTTCAGCGCCAGCGCCCCGGACGAGCTGTGGCTCGCAGATGCTCTGAACGCCGTTCTGCTCGTTGCCGTCGGGTGGGCGTTCCACCGCTTCAGCGGCCCCAGCTACCCCCACCGTGCCGCTTCCTCGGTTCCCAAGCCAGAGGCCGCTCCCGGAATGACCGACATCACCCCCGAGGACGTGCTCGATGTCCTTCCGCATGCGCGTGATGAGTTCGACGTCGCTCCCGACGACCTCGAGCGTGTCCTCCGGCGTTCGAGGCTCATGCCCTGGCGCGCTCGCAGCCGTGGGTGAGCGCGGCGGAGGAGATGACGTTCGGGGCCGCCGTCACCGAAGCGGACGCGTCACCGAAGCCCGCGCGCCGCCTGCTGCTCAGCAGCGGCATGCGGGTGCAGCCGGTGTGCGATCTGGCCGGGCATGCGGTGGGCGCGGTGGGCTCGCGTGAACTGGACGCTGCGGCGCGAACCGTGGGTGACGTGATGTCACCGGCGCTGCCGGCGGCCCCGTCACCCAGGCCGACCTCACGGCGGCGCTCACCCTCAGGCTGCTGCGCGAGCGGGCCTCCGCCTGAGGCGGCGGCCTCATGGCCGCCGCTCCCCTGCCCAGCCTCCTAGATTCGAACCATGCCCGCACCGACTCGCGCTCTGCGCACCACCACCGTCGTCGAGACACGCCGCCTGACCCCCCACATGGTCCGGGTGGTCGTCGAGGGTCCCGACCTGCAGGGCGTCGCCGTCGGCGAGTTCACCGACCACTACGTGAAGTGCCGGTTCGGCGAGGCGACCCGCAGCTACACCGTCCGGGAGTGGGACACTGAGCGTGGACGGCTCACCCTCGACTTTGTCGTGCACGGAGATGCGGGAGTGGCCGGGCCGTGGGCCGCGTCGGCTCGTCCCGGGGACGTCCTCGAGCTCACCGGTCCAGGTGGCGGGTATGCCCCCTCCCCCGACGCCGACTGGCATCTGATGGTCGGCGACGAGGCCGCGCTTCCGGCGATCGCCGTGTCCCTCAGCCGGGTACCTGCGCAGGTCCCCGTCTTCGTCGTCCTCGAGGTCAGCGGAGCCGAGGACGAGCAGACACTGGCCTCGCCTGGAGATCTGCACCTGCAGTGGCTGCACCGCAAAGGGGGCCCCGGAGAGGATCCCGACCTGCAGCTGGAGGCGGTGAGGACCCTTGACCTCCCCCCGGGCCGGGGCCAGGCCTTTGTCCACGGCGAAGCTGAGGCCGTCCTGCGGATCCGCCGCCACCTGCTCAGGCAGCGCGGCATGAACCGAGACAGCCTCTCGGCCACCGGCTACTGGAAGCTGCGGCGCACCGACGAGCAGTGGCGCGCGGAGAAGCCGGCCTGGCTCGCCCAGGCCGAGGCCGACCTCTCCACCTGATCGCTGTGCCCCCCGAGCGCCGGTCAGGTCACGGTGTCGGGCTCGCCACCGCCGGAGCATCGAGCTCGGCCCGCCCGAGCGTCGGTGAGGCATGCAGGTACGGGCTGCCCTTGACGTAGTAGATCGCCATCGGGATGAGCCCGAGCGCCATGGCACCGAGCCCGATGCAGACGACGACCGTCGTCGAGTTAGGGATCGACTCAGCGAAGATCCAGAACATGAAGGCCGACCCGAGCAGCGGGAACGCCCCCATGAGCAGGAAGTTCTTCACTGACCGGAAGATGAAGCGGCGGAAGCCGATCACCGCCGCGAGGCCGGCGAGCCCGTAGTAGATGGCGATCTGCAGGCCGATTGCGCTGATCGCATCGCTGAGGACGGTGTTGACCGACCCGACGAAGTTCGAGGCGATGAACAGCGACACCGAGATCACCGCCACGACCGCGGTGGCGAAAACCGGCGTCCGCCAGGCCTGGTGCAGCTGACCGAAGCGGCCGGGCAGCGTGCGCTCGCGTCCCATCGAGAACAGTGACCGGGTGACCTGGATCAGGGTGGTCTCCAGCGTCGCCACGGTGGAGAGCATCACCGCGATGATCATCAGCTTGCCGCCGGTGCCGCTCCAGACGACGTTGCCGAAGGTCTCCAGCACGTTGCTGCTGCCGTTCTGGATCGCCTTCTGGCTGACGTCCATGTTGATGACGATCGTGAACAGCTCAAACAGGACGAAGACGATGATCACGCCGATGATCCCCCCGGCGCCGGAGCTCGTCTCGCTCTTCTCGGTCTCCTCACCGAGGTTCGAGGAGACGTCCCAGCCCCAGTAGTAGAAGGCGGCGATGAGGGCTCCGGCGACAAAGCCGCTGAAGGACCCGAAGCGGCCGAAGCCGAGCCAGCTCATGGAGAAGCTCACCTCCTTGTGACCGTGCACGAGGCCCAGGACGGCGAAGATCACCAGCAGCAGGATCTCGATCGAGGACATGATCCACTGCGCGTTGGCGGTGATGCGGACCCCCCGGGCCACGAAGTAGGCCATGACGAGGAACCAGAGCGCCCCCACCGCGGTGATCCACCCGGTCTGGCTCGCCATGTGCGCACTGAAGAGCGAGAGGGTGACCTGACCGGCGGGCAGGGATCCCGCGACCATGAAGATCGTCGCCGAGACGACGAGCGCCCACCCGGAGATGAAGCCGAGGAAGGGATGGATGACCCGGCCGACCCAGGCGTAGGCCGCGCCCGCGTCCGCACCCATCTTGTTCAGCTGGCCGTAGGCGATGGCGATACCGAACATGGGGATGCCACACCACAGCAGAGCGGCCGGGCTGCCGAAGCCGACCGCCGCGACGATGACCGCCGTGGTGGCGGCGATCGAGTAGGCGGGCGCACTGCCGGCGACCGCCATGACGACGGAATCGAGGAACTTCAGGGACCCCTTCTCGAGCGTCTGCCCACCCTGGACGGGTGTCACCACGCTCCCAAGTTCGTCTGCAACTGCCAACGGGACCTCCTCTGGGTGGACGCGACGAAGGACGGGACCGCCATACGGCTCCCACGACGCGACGGCCGCACCGGGGACATCCCCTCACTTGGGGCGGGAGGCTAAAGCGCCGCGGGCTCTGCGGCGAACTTTGGCGTGATTGTTGGCCGCCATGGCACGAAGACCGCGGAGATGCTGGCCTCCGTGTCACCCGACACAGAGGTGGCGAGGGAGCGACGGCCCGCTCACCGGCGTCGACTCCGTCGGCCAGAACAGCTCCTCGAGCCGCGGCTCGCGACCGCCTACGCGCCTGACGCGACCACGCACGAGCTCGTCGACACGGCGCGCGGGTGCGCTCACGCCCGGCCTCGAGCCCCCCGCCGGGCCCGGCCCCCCGGATGGTCCGCGGCCCCCCGGATGGTCCGCGGCCACGAAGGCTGGCCCCGCTAGCGCGAACGGTCCCACCCGGCCACGGGATGGTCGGGGCGTCGCTGCGCCACGCCCGCACGGGTGAGCTGCTCGGCCAACGCGGTGGGCTGGAGGCCTACCGGACCAAGGGCTCAGCCTTCGGCACCCCCCAGCTCGCACCGTGCGCGAACCGGCTCGACGCTCTCGGCGACGGGGACGTCATCCTCGAACCGCGCTCGCGTGACGCTCCTCGAGCGACTCAGACGTCGAGGCCAGACCCCAGCCGAGCGAGCATCTGCTCGGCAGCGCGTCGGCCGCCGCGGACCGCTCCCTCGACGTGTCCACCGAACGCCCGGGAGCTCTCGGTCGAGGCGAAGAGCAGCCGCCCGTCCAGGTGCGCCTCGTTGAGCAGCGGATGGCCGTAGGCCAGCCGCTGTGGTGCGTCGCCGCCGGCGACGAACCGCTCGCGACTCCAGTCGGTGACGAGGACCTGGGAGGCCTCACGCCCCTCAGGCCCCCAGAGACGGGCGATCTGCTGGACGAACCGCTCCGCGATGTCGGTCTCTGAGAGACCGACGAGCCCCGCCGCCGGTGCGAACCCGAACAGCGCGGCCTGATCGTCCTCGGGTCCGGAGTGGTCGTGGAACTCGACAAAGGGCCCGACGTGGCTCATCGCGGAGCCGGCCAAACCCGCCGCTCGCCAGAAGGCGCGGGAGAAGTGCGCCACCGCCTTGACCGTGTCGGCCATCCAGGTCGGGGTGGCTGCGGCGACGCGGACGACGTCAGAGGGCAACGGCGGCGAGAACGTGATCGAGGTCGTGGCCAGTCGCGGCGGGACGGCGAGCACGACCGCCTCAGCGAGGATCGTGGCGCCGGCGCTGACGACGGTGAGCCAGCCGCCCGGATCGACGGTCACCGACTCCACCGGTGACCCGGTCTCCAGGACGCCGGGCGCCAGTCGCCGGGCGAGCTCGGAGGCCACCGCCTGCATGCCGTCAGCGAGCCGGAAGGCGGGCCCGTCCAGTGGATTGCCGCTGAGCCGGACGATCACTCCGTCAGGCTGCTCAAAGAGGGCGTCGCCGGCGGTGTGCTGGGGGTAGGTCCTCAGCCCGAGCGCCGTCACCAGGCTGCTGATGGCCGTCTCCCCCGGCCAGAACCAACTCGCGCCGAGGTCCATCCAGCCGCCGGCGCTGCGGGTGCGGCCGCCGACCTGATCGCGCGCCTCAAGGCAGGTGATCTCTACCCCGGCCGCCTGCAGTTCGGTGGCGGCGACCAGACCGGAGACGCCGGCGCCGACCACCACCACATCGGCTCGTCGTTCCGGCACGCGCGGACGGTACCACGGGACATGCGCGGCACACCACGTGCGCGACCATGCCGCTCCCCGGCCGGTGCGCGCGACGTGACGTGACAGCTCCTAGTGGTGCTTGCGCTCGGCCTTGGCCTGGGCCGCAGCCGCCGCCAGGCGCTGTGACTCGTCACTGGCGGTGAGGGCCTTCTCCTTCTCGGTGAGGGCCGCCTCCTTCTCCTCGAGGGCACGGAGCTTCGCCTGATCCTCACGCTCACCGATGGCCTGCTCGGCCTTCGCCGTCGCCTCGCGGTTGGCGCGCTGGCGCTGGGCGGCGGACGTCTGGGCCGCCTCCGCCTTGGCCTTCGCCGTGCGGTCGGCCGCCTGGCGGCGCTTTTCGGCCGTCGCGGCGGCGCGGCGGCGCTGCTCATCCGCCGCCTGCTCACGCTGGGCGAGGCGCTCGTTGCTCGCCTCGGCGGTCTGCGCCGCACGGGCGCGCAGCTCGGCGGCGCGGCGCCGTTCCTGCACGGCGGCGGAGCGACGCTCGGCGTCCTCACGGACGACCTCGTCACCCAGCAGCGTTCCGGCCGCCCGACGCACGGAGGCATCGGCCTGGTCGACGAGCAGCGCGACGGCGGCCCCACGGCCGCCGTCGGCCCCGGGCAGCAGGCGGATCGCCGTGTCCAGGGGGATGCGGACGAGCTTCAGCGAGCTGTCCAGGGCGGTGCGTTCGATGGTACGCAACGTGCTCATGCGGTCTCCTCGGGGTCGATCTTCTCCGCGCGCGCCTCGGCGGCGCGAGCCTCGCGCTCGAGCTGGATCTCGCGCTGGGCGGCGGCCAGGCGCTCCTGCTCGGCCTGCTCGGTCTGCTGCTCGGCCTGGCGCACCTGGGCCTGGCGGTCCTGCTCGGCCCGGCGCTTCTCGGCCTGGGCCTGCTCGCTCGCCTGGGCCTTGCGCTGCTGCTCGTCGGCCTCGATGCGCTGCGCGCGCTCGCGCTCGGCCACCTCGGTGCGCAGCCGCGCCGCCTCCGCCCGGGTCTCCTCACGCTCGCGAACCAGCCGCGCCTGCGCGTCGGCCTGCTCGGCCCCGGCGCGGCGCTGGGCCGCCTCGACGTCGGCGTCGGACTGGGCCTGCTGGAGCCGGCCCTCGCGGGCAAGGCGGTCGTCGCCGAGGAGTTCCCCCGCGGTCTCCTTGGCCTGACCGGCCACCTTGCCGATGATGCCGCCGGCGGTTCGCTCTGATGTGTTCGCATCCGACAGAGTGCTCACCTTCCCTAGGTCGCTGTGTGAGAACAAGCTCGGGCGTCTCGACGGTCCGAAGCCCGTCTCCTGCATGCCTGCCCTGGAGAGAGGGCTACCCGGGCAGCGAGCTGCCACACCCGCACCGGGAGCTCGCGTGTCGCGCGTCACGGACGCGTAGCCTCCGGCCATGAGCTACGCGACGATCCTCCTCTCCCGCGCCGATCAGGTGGCGACGATCACCCTCAACCGGCCGGAGCGGCTCAACACGATCGTGCCGCCGATGCCCGCCGAGGTCGAGCACGCCGTCCACACCGCCACGCGGGATCCGGAGGTGAAGGTGATCGTCGTGCGCGGGGCGGGACGGGCCTTCTGCGCCGGGTATGACTTCGCCGACGGGTTCCATCACTGGGACGCGGAGATGCGGACCGACGGGGAGTGGGATCCGGGCAAGGACTTCGCCTTCGTCACCCAGCCGGCGACCTCACCGACCCAGCAGTTCATGTCGGTCTGGCGCACCTCCAAGCCGGTGATCGCCCAGGTGCACGGCTGGTGCCTGGGCGGGGGCAGTGACTTCGCGCTGTGCGCCGACCTCGTGATCGCCGCCGAGGACGCCGTGCTCGGCACGCCCTACAGCCGCATGTGGGGGTCGTACCTGTCGGGGATGTGGCTCTACCGCCTCGGTCTCACCAAGGCCAAGGAGTACGCACTCACCGGCAGGCCGCTGAACGGGACCGAGGCGGCAGGGTGCGGACTCATCAACGAGGCGGTCCCCTTTGCGGAGCTCGAGCGCACCGTCGCGCAGCGCGCCGCCCAGCTCGCGGCGATCCCCGCCTCCCAGCTGGCCGCGATGAAGCTGGTGGTCAACCAGGCGTACGAGAACATGGGCCTCGCCTCCACCCAGACCCTCGGGGTGATCCTCGACGGCCTCATGCGCAACACCCCGGACGCGCGGCGCTTCATCGCCCGCGCCGAGCAGGAGGGGGTCCGCGCGGTCATCACCGAGCGCGACGCGCCCTTCGGTGACTACTCCCAGGCACCGGCGCAGCGGCGTCCGGATCCGGCGCATTCAGTGGCGGCCCCCCGCTGAGGCGGGCCGGGCCGTCGCCGCCCGGGCGACTGCCGGCCCAACGGGTCGGGAGTGGGCCGCCCGGTCGCTCAGGCCAGCGCCAGGGACTCGACCCGGCTGAGCGGCCGCTTGCCCCACCGCGTGCGGGTGGCGAAGTCAAGCAGGCGACCGAGATAGCCCTCCAGCGGGGACGGAGTGATGCCGGCAGGCTCGAGCAGCGCGCGGGAGCGTGCGTTATCGAAGGTCGTGTCGATGTTGAAGTAGGGGAAGTAGATCGCGCTCTGGGCGAGCATCGCGCTGCTGCCCTCGTCGAGCGTCTTGGCGTACTCGGCGAACTCCTCCGGGGCGAGGACGCGCGGCTTGGGCTTCTTGAAGTACGCCGAGGCCAGCTCGGTGATCTCCCCGACGTTGGAGGCGTGGCGGCTGGCGGTGAGATGGAAGGTCTCCCCGATCCCCTCTCCGGACTCACACACCGCGTAGATGCCGTCAGCGACGTAGTCGATGGAGACGACGTCGACCGGCGCGGAGGGGATCGCCGGAAAGACCTTGAACACGCCCATGGCGAAGGCACGCAGCGGCCAGTAGAGGACGTTGAAGGCGTTCGTCCAGCCGCTGTGACGGTCCCCCACCACGATGCTCGGACGCAGGATCGTCGTGGGCAGGCCGGCGTCACGGACGAGCTGCTCGGACTCGAACTTGGACTGCTCATAGGAGTTGCGGAAGCTCTGGCCGACGGTGAGGTCGCACTCTCGGAAGCGCCCAGCGTGGGTGCCCGAGACATAGGCCGTGGAGATCTGGGCGTACCTGCTCAGGCCCCCACGGGCCTGAGCCATCTCCGCCAGCTCGAGCATCCGCCGAGTGCCGGCGACGTTGATCGCGCGGGCCTCCTCGAGCTCGAGCGCGAAGGACACCGACGC
The DNA here is from genome assembly GCA_035702765.1 of Solirubrobacteraceae bacterium. Lineage (GTDB taxonomy): Bacteria > Actinomycetota > Thermoleophilia > Solirubrobacterales > Solirubrobacteraceae > Palsa-465. The sequence goes on along the minus strand of DASSZV010000099.1, from coordinate 28,758 downwards.
GGCCGAGTGGATGATCTGATCGACGCGGCCGGCCACCTGGGCCTGGCGCGCGGCGCTGAGGCCCAGGCGGGGGGCGGTGAGGTCGGCGGCGAGCGCCTCGACCCGATCCTCATAGAGCCGGGCGCGCTCCCCGAAGAGGCCGTGGAGCGTGTCGGTCATCCGCTGGGCGGCGGCCGCATCGTCCCGGGCGCGGATCGGCGTGATGATCGTGCGGTCGGTGCGCTCGAGGTAGCGGCCGAGCACCTCCATGCCGACAAAACCCGTGGCTCCGGTGAGCAGCAGATCTCCGCTCATGACCGTCCTCCTTCGTGACCGGCTGCGACGAGGTCGCGCTCACGGCCGGCGGCGGCGGCGACCATCGGCGCGCCCATGGCGTGGTAGCCCCCGTCGACGTGGATGAGCTCACCGGTCACCGCGCGGGCGTAGTCGGAGAGCAGGAAGCAGACGACGTCGGCGACCGGGCCCGGGTCGGCGGGGTCCCAGCCCAGGGGCGCCTGCGCATCCCAGCCGTCGGCCAGCGCCTCAAAGCCCGGGATCCCACCGGCGGCGGGGGTGGCCAGCGGCCCTGCGGAGACGAGGTTGGCGCGGATGCGCTCGGCCCCCAGGTCCCGGGCGAGGTAGCGCGAGGTCGCCTCCAGGCCCGCCTTGGCCACACCCATCCAGTCATAGACCGGCCAGGCGACGCTCGCGTCGAAGTCGAGCCCGACAAGTGAGCCGCCGTCGCTCATCAGCGGCGCCAGCGCGGCCGCCAGGGACTTGAAGGAGAAGGCGGAGGTGAGAAACGCGGTCGCCGCCGACTCGGCCGGGGTGTGCATGAAGTTACCGCCCAGGGCGTCGGGCGGCCCGTAGGCGATGGCGTGCAGCGCACCGTCGACCGTGCCCCAACGCGCCGACAGCTCAGCGGTCAGCGCGTCAAAGTCGTCCGGGCGGTTGACGTCGAGCTCGAGCACGTCAACGGCCTGGGGCAGTCGTGCGGCGGCCCGCTCGGTGAGGCGCCGCGCCCGCCCGAAGGAGGTGAGGATGACCTCGGCCCCCAGGGCCTGGGCGCGGGCGGCGACGGAGAAGGCGATCGAGCCGCGGGTCACCACCCCGGTGATGAGAAGTCGTTTGCCGGCCAGCATCTGCCTACACCGCCTTGAGGACATGGGAGTGGGGTTGGGAGAGCGAGCGCAGGGCCCAGGCGAGCCGCTCACGCGTGTCGCTCGGTTCGATCAGCTCGTCGATGTGGCCCTGGCGGGCGGCGACGTCGGGGCGCAGGTGCGCCTCCGCGTAGGCGTCGGCGAGCTGGAGGCGCACGGCCTCGGGGTCCTCGGCGGCGGCGATCTCCCGCCGGTGGATGATCCCCACGGCCGGCTGGGAACCCATCACGCCGATCTGCGCCGTCGGCCAGGCGAAGACGTAGTCGGCTCCGAGGTCCTTGGAGTTCATGGCGATGAACGCTCCCCCGAACGCCTTTCTCAGGATGACGGTCACCTTCGGCACCGTCGCCTCGGCGAAGGCGTGCACGAGCGTCGCGCCGAAACGGATCACCCCGGCCTGCTCCTGGCGGGTGCCGGGGAGATAGCCGGGAGTGTCGACGAACACGGCCAGGGGGATCCCGAAGGCCGAGCACTTGGCGACAAAGCGCGCGCCCTTCTGAGAGGAGTCGGCGTCGAGCACTCCGCCGAGGTGGCGAGGCTGGTTGGCGATCACCCCGACGCTCATCCCATCGATGCGGGCAAAACCCGTGACGAGGTTCCTCGCCCAGCCGGCGGCGACCTCGAGCAGCTCCCCGCCGTCGACGATCGCGCGGATCGGGTCGCGCACGTCATAGACACGGCGCGGTTCGGGCGGGACGTAGGAGCCGGGGTCCCGGCCGCTGGCGGGGCGCGACACCTGACGGACGTCGGGGCCGGGGGCGAGGTGGGAGAGCAGCTCCCGCACGCGGTGGGCGGCGTCGACGTCGGTCGGCTCGACGAAGTGACAGACGCCGTTGCGCGCGTGGACGCGCACGCCACCGAGCTCGGCGGCGGAGACGTCCTCACCCATTACCTCACGCACGACCCCGGGGCCGGTGAGGAACATGGAGGAGCCCTCGGTCATGACGATCCAGTCATTGAGCGCCGGGGAGTAGGCCCCGCCGCCGGCTGAGAGCCCGGTGATGATCGAGATCTGGGGCACCTTGCCCGACAACGCGACGGTCTCCCGGAAGATCCGCCCGTAGCCTCCGAGGGCGGCGAGGCCCTCCTGCAGCCGCGCGCCGCCGGAGCCGACGAAACTGACGACGGGGGCGTGGGCGCGGCGGGCCAGGCGCATGACGCGGACGATCGTGTCGGCGTGCTGCTCCCCGAGCGAACCGCCGACGAAGGACCCGTCCTGGGCGTAACAGAAGATCGGCCGCCCGGCGACGAGCCCGGCGCCGCCGACGACGCCGTCGCCCTCACGGGCCTTGGCGCCGAGGTGCCGGGAGGTGATCTGGGAGCGGATGACCTGCAGCGAGCCCGGGTCACAGAGCACCTCGAGGCGCTCGAGCGGGCTGAGGGTCTCATCGGGCCGCGGGGCGAGCGCGAACTGGGCGGTCGGGGTCATACGCCGACCCCGAGGCAGAGCACGGCGTTGTGCCCGCCGAAGCCGAACGAATTGGACAGCCCGACTGTGAGTCGGGCTTCTGCCTCCGCAGGTTCTCCCCGCAGCGCCAGGGGACGCGCCCGGCCCGGGACGTAGTCGAGGTCCATGCCCTCCTCGGGGTCCTCATAGCCGAGCGTCGGCGGGGCGATGCGGTCGCGCAGGGCCTGCACGGTGGCGATCGCCTCGACCGCGCCGGCGGCGCCGAGCAGGTGGCCGATGGCGCTCTTGGTCGACGACACGGGGATCCGCTGGGCCGCCGAGCCGAGGGCGGCCTTGATCGCCTGGGTCTCGGCGCGGTCATTGAGCGGCGTGGAGGTGCCGTGGGCGTTGATGTAGTCGACCGCCTCGGGGGCGAGCCCCGCGTCGCGCAGGGCGCGGCGCAGCGCGTCGGCGGCGCCGCGGCCGCTCGGCTCCGGGGCGGTGAGGTGGTGGGAGTCCGAGGTCGCGCCGTAGCCGAGGATCTCACCGAGGATCGTCGCCCCCCGGGCCAGGGCGGCCTCGGCGTCCTCGAGCACGAGCACGCCGGCGCCCTCACCCATGACAAAGCCGTCCCGGCGCGCGTCAAAGGGCCGGGAGATCCCCTGGGGGGAGGTGGCGTCCATGGCGGCGAAGGCGGCGATGGCCAGCGGGGTGAGCGCGGCCTCGGAGCCCCCGGTAATGACGGCGGTGGCGTCCCCGGTCTGGATCATCCGGGTGGCCACGCCGATGGCGTGGGATCCCGCCGCACAGGCCGAGCCGACCGAGAAGGTCTGGCCGCGCAGGCCGTGGCGCATGGCGATGACCCCGGCGGCGGCGTTGGTCATCATCAGCGGGATGGAGAGCGGGGAGACGCGGCTGGGCCCGCGCTCATAGAGCATGTCCTTGCCCGCCTCGAGGGTGGTGATGCCGCCGATGCCGGTGCCGATGACACAGCCGATGTCCCCGGCGTCATAGGGGAGCTCGTCCTCCCAGCCGGCCTGGGCGACCGCCTCGGCGGCGGCGGAGATGGCGAACTGGGTGAAGCGGTCGGTGCGGCGGACTTCCTTGGCGGACATCCGCTCGGTGGCGATGAAGGCGTCACAGCGCCCGAAGCCGTCCTCGATCCCGGACTCGCCCTGGGACCAGCGCCGGTAGAGGGTGTCGGCGCCGACGCCGAGCGGCGTCACCGCGCCCATGCCGGTGATGACGACGCGGCGGCGGGGTGGTCCAGTCCTGTCTGAGATGGCTGACATGGCGGTCCTTTCAGAGCGGGTCAGGAGGTGTGGCGGGGCCCGGCGCCCCACTCGATGACGCCTGCGCCCCAGGTGAAGCCGGCGCCGAAGGCACCCAGGAGGACGCGGTCGCCCTGGTGGAGGCGCCCGGCGGACAGGGCGTGGTCAAGGGCCAGGGGCAGCGTTCCCGCGGAGGTGTTGCCCTGGTCGGCGATGCAGTCGACGACGCGCTCGGGGTCGATGCCGAGCTGCTCCCCGACGGCGCGGAGGATCCGGCCGTTGGCCTGGTGGTAGACGAAGAGGTCGATGTCCTCGAGAACGAGGCCGGAGAGGGTGAGGGCCTCCCGCGTGGCCTGGCTCATGCGGGCGACGGCGTGGCGGAAGGTCTCCTGGCCCTGCATGCGGATGAGACGCTCCTCCCGGCCGACGCGGATGAGGTCCGCGCCGACGACGCCGTCGGCCCCGAGGCTGATCGGGCCGATGAGCCCCTGGCGGTCGTCCTGGGCGACGGTGAGGACGGCCGCGCCGGCTCCGTCAGCGAACACCGCCGCGGTGGCGCGGCAGTCCGGGTCGGTGATGCGGGACATGAAGTCCGCACCGATGAGCAGCACCGTCTCCGCGCGGCCGCTCTCGATCATCCCGGCGCCGAGGGTGAGGCCGGAGAGGAAGCCGGTGCAGGCCGCGCCCAGGTCGATCCCGCCGGCGCGGTGAGCGCCCAGGGCGCCGGCGACGAGCGGGGCGGCGTTGGGGAGCAGGTCATCCGCGGTGGTAGTGGCGACGAGGACGACGTTGATGTCCTGTGCGTCGAGACCGGCGTGGTCGAGGGCCTGGCGGCCGGCCCGGGCGCAGAGGTCGGTGATCCGCTCGTGCGGCTGAGCGATGCGGCGGGAGCGGATGCCCGTGCGCTTGAGGATCCAGGCGCTGTCCACGCCGATGCGCGCGCCGATGGGCTCGTTGGACACGACCGTGTCCGGAAGACAGGCACCGATCCCGGCGATGGCCGCGGTGCGCAGGCGCCGGCGCGGAGCGAGCTGAGGCCGGGTGGGAGCGGGCGCGGTGGGGCTGTACATGGGTACCACCCTTGCGCCCACGCGTCGCGGGCGCGAGTCAGACCCCACCTTCGGGGGGGATGGGTCCAAGGTCTCCTGTGGTGCCCGGAACGGGGCGAGACTAGGATCCGGCTGTGGGCATCACGCCGGCATCTGACCCACGTCCCGGACCGGGGACGGCCTACGCTCGTCAGGCGATCGAGGCGCTCGTGGCCGGCCTGGACGGGGCCGAGGTCGACCTGGACCACGCCGGCTTCTACGCGCGCCTGGCCCAGGTCGTCGCGGTGGCCGGGTCGATGAAGCGCACGATCATCTTCCTCTACGACGAGGTGACCCGCCGGGTCCAGGTCGCCGGGGCCTATGGCATCGAACTGGCGCAGTTCTCGGGCCTGCCGATCTCGCTGGAGCTCGCGCCCGACGCGACCCGCGCACTGGTGGAGGATCGCGTCATCGAGGTGCGCCCGCCCCAGGTGCATCAGATCCCGCCGGACTTCACCGAGCTCGTGGGCGACCATCCGCTCATCTACGTGCCGATCGCCGCCGCGGGGCGCTGGCCCGGGGTGATGATCGCCGAGCCGGCCCCGGATGCCGGGCCGCTCGACGAGGAGCGTCGCGACATGCTCTGGACGCTGGGCAAGACGTTGGCGCTGGCCTCGACGGCGCGGCGGGCGACGTACTGGGGTGAGCGCGCGCGGGAGCTGGAGGAGCGGATCGACCTCGCCCGCGACATCCACGACCAGGTCGTGCAGCGGCTCTTCGGCGTGTCGATGGCGCTGTCACCGGCGGGGTCGCTCGATGACGCGGCGCGCCAGCGCTGTGCCGATGAGGTCGGGACGGCGCTGGAGGAGCTGCGCGCGGCGGTGCAACGTCCACTGGGCCGGGCGGCACGGCCGACGGGAACGACCCTGGCCGCTGAGCTCGAGCGGCTACGCGGGATGTCGGCGGGCGTGACGGTGTCGGTCGACGGCGAGCTTCCGCCGGTGCCCGAGTCCCTGGAGCCGCTGGTGCAGTCGGTGTTGTCCGAGGCGGTACGCAACGCCCAGAAGCACGCTCAGGCGGGCGCGGTGGTCGTGCGTGCGCTGCGGGTCGACAACACGTTCATCCTCGAGGTGGAGAACGACGGGGTGCGCGAGGGCGGCGCGACGGCGAACACGCCCGGTATGGGGCTGAAGCTCGCCGCGCTCGAGGCGCTGCACGCCGGCGGGTTGTTGGAGTTCGGCCGCCGGCGCGGGGATCGCTGGCAGATCCGCCTGGCCGTGCCGGTGGGTGAGCCGTGAGCGAGCTCGTCCCCGACCCACCGGTGCAGGTGCTCATCGTCGATGATCATGACGTCGTCCACTGGGGCCTGCAGGTGCTGCTCGCGCGCCTGGACTGGGTGGCCGGTTGTCGCTCGGCGCGCACGGGTGAGGAGGCTCGCGCGCTGGCCCGGGAGCTGGCGCCCGACGTGGCCCTGATCGACCTGTTCGTCGGGCAGGAGTCCGGACCGCAGATCTGTGAGGCGCTGCACCTCATCGTCCCCGGCCTGCGCGCGCTGCTCATCTCCGGGTCAGGTCAGATCTCCAGCGGCGCGGCGCTGGCCTGCGGGGCCAGCGGTTTCATCTCCAAGAACTGGCGCGCGGCGGCGATCGTCGAGGCGGTGCGCACGGTGGGACTCGGGCAGTCGTTGTTCGACGGCTCGGCTGAGGCGGACGGTGTCCGGGTCGCCGGACCCGGTTTGTCGCGGCGCGAGGGTGAGGTGCTGGCGCTCCTCGCCACCGGCGCGACGAATCAGGAGATCGCCGCACGGCTGCACCTCTCGACCCACACGGTGAAGGAGTACGTCAGCGGTCTCTACCGCAAGCTGGAGGTACGCAACCGGGCCGAGGCGGTCCAACGAGCGCTGAGCCTCGGGTTGACGGCCTGAGCGGCACGCCGCTCCGCAAAGGACCACAGGCGTATCCGCCTCGGGCTCACCGCGTCGCCGAACCCCGAGGCCGGGTTCTCATCGGAGGGAGAATCCGCGGTCCACGACGCTGATGACGCGACCGAGACCCCGGCCGCGTATGCGGGCAGGCAGGAGACCTATTTGCTGTGGCCATAGATCATGTCGGCCTGCTGGAAGGTCGGTCGGTTGACCCACTCGATCAGCGGCATTGAGATCGTGCCGATGGCCCGGAACTGGATCGCGTCGGCACACATCTGATCGCCCGCGGTGGTGCATGGACCGCTGGCCGGGTAGACCTGCGCGGCGCTCTCCGAGGCCGCCCGCGCGAGCGTCTGGATCAGCGCGTGGCGGCATGCGGCGCGTGACCCGGCGCCGCAGAAGATCCGGTGCAGACCGCCCGTCACGACATGGCCGGCGAGGACCGAGCGCAGGTCCTCCTGGACGATCCCGTAGAAGCCGACATCGAACGCCGAGCCGAGGTGTCCCGACACGATCGGGGAGTTGTCGGTCGAGTAGTCGGACTCGACGGTGGCGAGCAGCTTCGCGCCGAGCACCCGACCGAACTCGGCGTTCACCAGCAGCGGATACCAGGCGTCCATCAGCTGCACTGCGGCGCCCTGCTGGTAGGTCCCGTGGGGACCGGGGTTGGCGGTGTTGATCCGGTGCGCGCCGGTGGCGACCCAGGTCGCCAGCTCCGCGACCGCCGTGGCGATCGGGCTCGAGCGGGGGACCCGGCCGATGATCTTCAGCGCGTAGGGGAGGATCGCGACCCCACGGAGGTCCTGGGTGCCGGCGCTGCCCATCGCGTTGATCAGGTTCGTCAGCGACATCTTGCCGTGGCCGAGTCTCAGGTAATGCTTGATCTGGGCGTCGAGCAGCTGCGAGCGCCACACCGAGCTGTACTGCTGCCCGGTGGCGGCGTCGTTGTAGGCGGGCGCCTGCTTGTTGTTCCAGCTCGTCAGGTACGCCTGGTCGACCACCTGCGGGTGCGCCGACTGCGGCGTGTCGCGTTCGACCAGAGTCTGGGGACTGAGCTGGGGGGTACCCCTGTAGCCGGCCCAGGCCGAGGACGCCCACGACGGGAACAGCGGGTCGGTGTGCGGCGCGCGCACCGGGTTCAGGCCCGAGTTGAAGTACCCGATGTGCTTGTTGTCGGCGTAGAACCAGTTGAACGTGTAACCGATCTGGTTGGCGGCGTGGAAGAACTGCTGCGGGCTGCGGATCTGCGCCGGCGTGTTGAAGGCCGCAAAGCCCAGCGCCGAGTCGAGCTCGTGGAAGTACGTCGAGCGCAGGTTCGTGTACGCCACCGGCCTCCCGTGGACGGTGGCCCGGGCGGTGACCAGACCGTAGGCGGTGCGGTAGGTCGTGAACGTGGCCGAGCCGGCGGGGGTGGAGTCGGCGAGGTTCGGTTTCCACGACTCGCTGTCCGTCAGTGCCTGCATCGCCACACAGCTGCCGTGGTAGCGGTAGAAGTCCGAACTGGTCGACACGGCGCCACCGGACGGGTTGCACAGCGGCACCGCAAACGTGTCGATGATGTTCTGACCCGCCGAGGTCGCCGACCAGGCGTAGTCGGGGCCGTGGCCGAGTTCGACGTACAGGTTGACCCCCGGGAAGGCCGCCCCGGCACTGTCGATCCCGGGTCCGTGGATGTCCTCCTCCATCAGGATCTGCGGTGCGAAGTAGCCGACTTGGGGACCCATCACCGCGATCGGGTGGCCGGTCGTCGAGTGCCGGGCGCTGACCAGCAGCGCGTTCGACATCGCCCGGGGAAAGGCGAACAGGCCGTGGGAGGCAGCACTGGCGATCCCCGCCGTCAGCATCGACGACGAGACCCGGTGCGGCAGCGCGCCCCCCGTCACCTCACTCGGGTATTGGACCGAACCGGGGTCGGGCAGCGCGATCGTCCTGCGCACCTGGCGCGAGGGCATCGGCAGCTGCTGGTAGGGGAAGCGGCGATCATGAACGGTGGTCGGAGCGCTCGGGTCCTTGGGGTCATCGAAACTCATGAACGTGGCGAAGCCGGAGTGGTCGACCCGCGCCGCGTGCCGGCCAGGCCCGCGGTGTGCGGCGGGCCGCACGAGCTGGGGCGAGCCGGGGACGTTCGCGTGCTCGCGGCCGAACTTCGCGAGCATCTGCTCGTACAGGATCGCGTTGCTGAGCTGCCTGCCTCCGCCGTTACCGAAGATGCCACCGACGAGCGTGGCGATCGAGACGAGGTCCTCGACCGTGAACGGCTGCGGCGTGATGTGCAGCAGCGTGTACTCGGCCGGTTCCATCGCGGCCGTGTTCAGCGGGTTCTGCATCTCCGTGATGTAGGCGTTGATCCCTGCCACGTAGTCAGCCGCGTCGGCGTAGACCTGGGCTCCGCCGGGCAGGTCGTAGCGGATGTAGTTCACCTGCGCGACGCGGTCGGCTTGCGTATAGGGCTCGCTCTGCCAGACCTGTTCGTCGGTCGCCACGTTGGCGCCGCCGGCGAAGGAGGCGAGATCACCCGCTCCGTAGTGACGCAGCACGTCGATCAGGAACAGTCGGTCCTCCGCGGTCGCCCAGCCGATTCCGAACATCAGCTCGGGGCGGGTGTCGCCGTAGATGTGCGGGACGCCGTAGTTGTCCCACTCGATCGTGACGCCCGGCTCCGGTGTCTCGGTCTTGATCACGTCACCAGCGGGCACACCGAAGATCGAGCTCTTGTAGTACCGCCCGATCTGGCTGGGCTGGATGTTCGGGGCGGCCGTCGTCAGCGAGCTGTACATCTGCAGCTGATCCATCGAGTGCGGCGGGTAGGCCTTCGTCGTCTCGAAGCTGAGCGCTTGGGGTAGCGTGTCGAGCCCGTTGGCGCCGGGCGGCAGGATGTCATTGAAGTAGCCGTAGTTATCGGTCCCGTACGGCGTCGGCTGAGCCGAGGCCGCTGCGGGCAGCAGCATGCACAATGCGGCGGCCGCGGCCACCACCACCCCTCGCGTTCTCATCGCCGGGACGATAAGCGAACGCTCCACGCAAGCGCGCAGGTCAGCTGCCCGGATCGCCGCAAGGAGACGCGCACCACAACCCGACCGGGACCCATTCAGAGCTGGATGTAGGAGCCCATCGTCACGATGCGTTCCTCCGGCAGATGAAAGGAGCCCACCGGACTGGTCGCCGTCTTGGCGAGCAGTAGGAACAGACGTTTGCGCCAGCGCGCCAGACCCGGGGCATCACCGCGGACGATGGTGATCTCCGAGACGAGGTAGACGGCCCCTTGGAGATCGCAGGCACCGAGCTGCCCCGCCTCGGCGACCCGCGCCAGCGCGGCCGGCACGTCGGGCTTGTCGGCAAAGCCATAGCGCAGGGTGACGTAGTGGATGTCCTCAGCCGTGTAGTGCAGATTCTCCACCGTGGCCTGATCGGCCTCCGCGACATGGGCGACAGTGTCGGAGGTCACCGTGACGATGATGACCCGCTCGTGCAGGACGTGGTTGTAGTCGAGGTTGTCGCGCAGGGCCAGAGGCACGCTCTCAGCACCGACCGAGAGGCACACTGCCGTGCCGGGGGCCCGGAAGGGAGGCGGGTCCATCGCCGCGATCTCCTCGACGAACTGACTCAGCGGGCCCTCGGCCTCGGTGCGGCGGGCGGTGACGATCTCCCGGCCGCGCTGCCAGGTGGTGAGCACCGTGAAGAGCAGCGCGCCGACGACGAGCGGGAACCATCCGCCGCTGACGACCTTGGTGAGGTTGGCGGAGAAGAAGGCGACGTCGATGACGAGGAAGGCGACGGCGCCGGGCAGCACCAGCCACAGTGACCGGCGCCAGCGGAAGTGGACGATCGCGAAGAACAACAGGGTCGTGGTCACGAACGTGCCCGTGACGGCGATCCCGTAAGCGGAGGCCAGCGCCGCCGAGGATCCGAAGCCGACCACCAGCCCGAGCACCGCCACATAGAGAAGCCAGTTGGCCGCCGGGACGTACACCTGGCCCTCGGCTCCGGTGGACTTGTGCAGGATCGACAGGCGCGGCAGGAAGCCGAGCTGAACGGCCTGGCGGGTGACGGAGAAGGCCCCGGTGATCACCGCTTGGGAGGCGATCATCGTCGCCACCACGGCGACGATGACCATCGCCACCTGAGCCCAGCCCGGCAACAGCTTGAAAAAGGGCTGGCCCGCGTCACCCGGGTGGGCGAGGATCAGCGCACCCTGGCCCAGATAGTTCAGCAGCAGCGCCGGAAAGACCACACCGAACCAGGCCCGGCGGATCGACGCACGGTCGAACTGACCCATGTCGGCATAGAGCGCCTCAGCGCCGGTGACGACGAGGACGACGGCGCCGAGGGAGAGAAAGCCGATGCCGGGATGATCGATGAAGAAGGCGATCCCGGGGGTCGGGGAGAGCGCGGCGAGGATCCCCGGGCCCCGGATGATCTGCACGGTTCCGATCAGCGCGATCAACGCGAACCAGGCGAGCATGATCGGGCCGAAGGCGCGCGCGATTGCGTGGGTGCCCAGCTGCTGGTAGAGGAAGAGCACGGTGAGCAGGACGACGGTGATCGGCACGACGAGCGAACTGACGCCCGGAAGGGCGACCTTCAGGCCTTCGACGGAGGAGATGACGCTGATGGCGGGCGTCACCGTGCCGTCACCGAAGAACAGCGCGACCCCGGCGATGCCGATGGCGACGAGCAGCCCACGCGCCCGGCGGTGTTCGTCACCGAGATCCTTGACGAGGGCCACCAGCGCCATGATTCCGCCCTCGCCGCGGTTGTCCGCATGCATCACCAAGGCGACGTACTTGACCGAGACGACCAGGACGATCGTCCAGACGACGAGCGAGATCATGCCCAACACGCCGGCGTGGTTCGGGTGGACACCGGAGACGGAGAACACCGACGCAAGCGCGTAGAGCGGGCTGGTGCCGATGTCGCCGAAGACGACGCCGAGAGCCGCGAGGCTCAGTGCCGCCGCTGCGGCGCGACTGCCCCCGCTCTCGCCGGCAGCGGCGCCTGTCGGGTGTGCGTCCCGGGGCGCGTCGGTCCCGTCGGATTGGTCTGAGTCAGTCACCGTTTCCGTTCACTACCCACGGCGGGCCATGACCGCCCGCCTGGCCCGATCTGAGTCGGCGGGCTGCTCCCCCAGCCCCGCTTGGGCCGCTCTCGCATGTGGCTCACGGATGGGTAGGTTGTCCTGTGATGGCGCCCCAACGGAAGGAACCCCGACAATGAAGCGGATGAACCTGCGCGACCTTGACGTCTCGGCCCTGGGCCTGGGCTGCATGGGGATGAGCGAGTACTACAACACCTCGGACTGGGACCGGGGCACGGCGACGATCCACCATGCCCTGGAGTGCGGCATCACGCTGCTGGACACCGCCGATGTCTACGGCGCCGGCCACAACGAGGTGCTCGTCGGCCGAGCCATCGCCACCGCCGGCCTCCCGCGGGAGGAGATCCAGCTGGCCACGAAGTTCGGGATCGACCGCTCCGGCGGAGATCATGACCGCCGCATCCGCGGTTCCGCGGCGTACGTGCAGCGCAGCTGTGAGGCCTCGCTGCTGCGCCTGGGCCTTGAGGTCATCGACCTCTACTACCTGCACCGCCCGCCCCAGGACGTGCCGATCGAGGAGACGGTCGCGGCCATGGCCGCGCTCGTCGAGCAGGGCAAGGTCCGCCACCTCGGTCTCTCGGAGGTCTCCGCGGAGCTGCTGCGCCGGGCCCACTCCGTCCACCCCATCACCGCGGTGCAGTCGGAGTTCTCGCTGTGGGAGCGTGCGGTGGAGGACGTGACCCCGACGATGGCCGAGCTCGGCGTCGGCCTGGTCCCCTACTCGCCCCTGGGCCGCGGATTCCTCACGGCCACGATCGATCCGACCCAGCTGACCGCGGGGGACTTCCGAGCCAACAACCCGCGCTTCCAGGGGGACGCCGGCCAGGCGAACCTGCGCATCGCCCAGGCGGTCCGCGAGGTGGCCAAGCGCCTGGACGCGACCGCCGCCCAGGTCGCCCTGGCCTGGGTCTACGCCCAGGCCGAGCGCCTCGGCGTCAGCCTTGTGGCGATCCCCGGCACGACCCGTCCCGAGCGCATCGACGAGAACCTCGCCTCCCTGGAGCTTGCCCTGGACGAGGCGGCCCTCACCCAGCTCGATGCCCTGGCCGACCAGGTGGTCGGCGAGCGCTACCCGGCGGCGTACCGCTCCGCGCTGGCCGCGGCCGAGGCCGGCACGCAGCGCTGAGGCCGACGGGGAGGGCATCCACGGCGGATGCCCTCCCCGCCCGCGCCCCCACCGGCGCCCCGCCCCGGCTCCTCCGCGGCATCCACCCGTCGTGGTTCCCCGCAGTCGCCGTCGTGTGCGGCACCGATGGGCACGCCGCCGCCCGGCCGTAACGTGAACGGGACTGTGGGGATGACGAGGTCCGTGATGACACACACAATCGACGCCCAGCCGGTCGGCGCCGCCGACCGTGATGCGGCGGCGGTGGCCCGCCTGCTCGGCGGGAGCGCCGCCACGCTGGTCCCGACCCGGGTCCTCGTCGCGCCACACGGGTATGCCGACAGCCGCCCGCGTCATTTGGAGCGGATCGGGGTGGCCTACGACGGCTCGACCGAGAGCAACCTGGCCCTGGCTGAGGCGCGCCGGTTCGCCGAAGCGTCCGGTGCCCGCGTGATCGTCCGGGACGTGATCAAGGCGCCGCAGTTCGGTGAGGGCGCGTGGTCGGCGGAGATCCTCGCCATGCACCGCGCGCTCGGTGAGCGCGTGCGCCGCGCCCTGGGGCCGCAGATCAGCCTCGAGGTGTCCGTCGCCCTGGGCCCCACCCGGCTGGAACTCGTCGCCTTCAGCGACTCGGTCGACCTGCTTATCTGCGGTGCCCAGCACCTCGGGCTGGGGCCCGGCAGCGAACTGGGGGCGGTCGCGGAGGACCTTGCCCGCCGCTGCACCAGTCCGGTGCTGATCGTCTCACGCCCCGATCCCGCGCCAGCCGCCCCCCCCGCGCCCCGCCGCGACAGCTCCACGCCCTGGACGTAGGATGGCCCCTGGCACGGGCTCTGTTCCCGTGTCAGGGCAACACGATGAGTGGACACCTGAACGAGAGTCACCTGCGGCGTCTGATGGAAGCGGGCCCCACGCTGATCTCCGAGCTCGACCTCGAGACGGTGCTCGACCGCCTGCTGGAGATCGCCCGCGACGTCACCGGCGCACGCTATGCCGCCGTCGGCGTTCTGGACGACACCCGCACGCACCTGGAGCGCTTCCTCACCCGCGGTCTCAGCGATGAGGCCGAGGCGCGGATCGGCCAGCGTCCGCGGGGCAGCGGGATCCTCGGGCTGCTGGTGAACGACCCCCGCGGCCTGCGTCTGGCCGACCTCACCCAGCACCCCAGCTCGTCGGGCTTCCCGGCCGGGCACCCACCCATGCGCTCCTTCCTCGGCACGCCGCTGCTCATCGCCGGGGAGGCGTGGGGCAACCTCTACCTCACGGACAAGATCGACGGTGACTTCGACGCCGCGGACGAGGAGGCCGTCAGCGTGCTCGCCTCCTGGGCGGCCATCGCCATCGAGCACGCCCGACTGATGGCCGCCGCCGAAGAGCGCCAGGAGGAGCTCACGCGGGCGCTACGCGGCCTGGAGGCCACCCAGGCGATCGCCGTCGCGCTGGGGGCCGAGACGGACCTGGCCCGAGTGCTGGAGCTGATCGCCAAACGCGGGCGGGCGATCGTCCACGCGCGCAGCGTCGTCATCCTGCTCCAGGACGGCGATGACCTGCGTGTCGCCGCGGGGGCCGGGCACAACCATCCCGCGCCGGATTTCCGGATGCCCATCACGGCCTCCACCTCGGGTGAGGTGATGCTCGGCCAGCGCTCCGCGCGCGTCACCGACGTCGCCGACCTGCAGGTGCCCGCTGCCTACCTGGGTGTCCCGGAGGCGCAGTCCGCCCTGATGGTGCCGCTCGTCTACCGGGGGCGCTCCCTCGGCGTCCTGTCCGCCTTCGACCGTGACGACTCCGGGGAGTTCACCGAGGACGACGAGCAGGTGCTCGTCTCCTTCGCCGCCAGTGCGGCGACCGCAGTGGCCACCGCCCAGACCGTACAGGCGGACCGGCTGCGCCACTCGCTCGAGGCGGCCGAGGCCGAGCGGCGCTACTGGGCGCGGGAGCTCCACGATGAGACGCTGCAGACCCTCGGGGCGCTCAAGGTGCTCGCCTCAGCCGCCCGCCGGGGCTCGGATCCGGAGGTGATGACCCGCGCCCTGGATCAGCTCGTGGACGGGCTGGAGTCGGGGATCGGCAACCTGCACTCGATCATCAGTGAGCTGCGGCCTGCGGCCCTTGACGACCTCGGGCTGCGCCCGGCGATTGAGGCGCTCGCCGAACAGCACCGCGAGCGCAACGGCCTCGACGTCGTCCAGTCCCTGGCGCTGCCTGACCCCGCCGGCCCGGAGCGGCGGCTGGCGCCGGAGCTCGAGACCACCGTCTACCGCCTCATCCAGGAGGCCCTCACCAACGTCGCCAAGCACGCGGGGGCGACGCACGTCCAGATCCTCGCCGCCGTCAGCGGCGGGTCGGTCCGGATCGAGGTCACCGACGACGGGACGGGCTTCCGTACGGAGTCGGTCTCCTCCGGCTTTGGCCTCGCCGGGATGCGCGAGCGCGTCAGCCTCGCCGGTGGGAGCCTCGACATCAGCTCCTCCGGTGAGGGCGGGACAACGGTGACCGCGATCCTGCCGGCGCGCTACGCCGGTTAGTCCGCGTCGGAGGGCACGTCGACGAGGCGGTGCTCGAGCGCGAAGCGCACGAGGTCGGCCCGCGTGGAGAAGTTGAGCTTCTGATGGATGTGGGAGCGGTGGGCCTCGATCGTCCGCACGGACAGGAACAGCTTCGCGGCGATCTCCGGGTTGGTGTGGCCCAGGGCGATCAGGCGGACGATCTCCAGCTCCCGTTCACTGAGGTCCCCGGGGCGGGCATCGGCGGGCAGGGAGGCGAGCTTGGCCCCCAGCTGCGGGTTGAGATACAGCGCGCCGCGCGCGGCGAGCCGGACGGCTTCGACGAGCTCTCCGTCCGCGGCGTCCTTGATCACGTAGCCGACCGCCCCGGTGCTGAGCGCCTGACGGGCAAAGGCGGGGTCACGCTGCATCGTCAGCACGACGATCTGTGTCTCCGGATGCTCAGCGCGAAGCTGGGGGATGAGGTCAAGCCCCGACCCGCCCGGCATGTTGAGATCCAACACGAGGACGTCCGGGCGGTGGCCCCGGACATAGCGGGCGGCCTCCTCCGCGTTGGCGGCCTCGGCGACGACCTCCAGCCCCGCCTCGGCGTCGATGAGCAGCCGCAACCCGCTGCGGACGACGAGATGGTCGTCTGCCAGCACGATCCGAATCGTCCCGGGCTCCGTGCCGTCTCCGTTCATGCCCGCAGACCCTACCTGGGCCGGGCCGCGTGGGGAAAGCTCCGTCGGGCGCGGCTCAGGGGGACCCGCCCGTCGGCGGGGCGTCGGCGGGCGTCGGCGGGCGGCGGGCGTCGGCGGGCGTCGGCGGGGCGTGACCGCTGCGGGCCACCTGCTCGCCCCCAGCAGAACGGGCCCCGGTCCGAGATCATCGGTCCGAGGCCCGCGGCGTCTGACTGAGGAGGTCAGATGGAGGTGATGAACCCGCGCATGTAGCCGACGTGGGCCATCGAGTAGGGATCACACGGGTAGGTACAGGACCACGCGAAGCGTCCGCTGGAGTGCACAAGCAGCGTGTAGGTGTGCGTCCCGGGCCGGGCGACGATGTTCACGCCCGCGCCGGGGGCGTTGATCGAGTGGGGCACCGTGTCGGTGTTGTTGATGACCAGCTTGACCGGGTGACCGGCGCGCACGGTGAAGTTGGTGACGCTGAAGGCATCGTGAAGCTTGCCGTCAGGGCCCGGTTGGACCCCAGGGGACACCGTGAGATACACGACGGGGGCCACCGGCTGGGCCCCGGACAGGTGGACGACCTGGACGATCGGGCGCGGCGGCGGGGCCTGCACCCCGTTGATGAGCAGGACGTCGATGCCGATCAGCGCGAGGACCAGGGCGATCCCGGCGGCGGCGGCGATCGTGAGCCGTCGGCCCAGCGCCGGGGTCCGCGTGTCCTCGGTGGCCCGGGGATGAAGGTCGAATTCGTGCGATGTGTCTTGCATGGTGATTCCTCAATCAGGGCGGTGAAGGTGGCTGACGCCGATCCGGTCCGGTCTGCTGCCCGGACCCACCTTCGGGCTAAAGAACTGTGGGTGACGTTGCACAGTTATCGTCGGCGTCCGGGGCTGCCGCGGAATCGGCGCTGCCCCGTCCGGCTCCGGCGGCGTTCGCGTACTGGGAGTGCGTGAAACCCGAAGTGCCCTGGCATGGCCCGGCTGTGGGCCGGGCCCTCGGCGGGCGGCTACCCCTCCGACGGCGGCCGACGGTTCTCTTTGCGCGCGCTGTGGCGGCGCTTGCTCTGCAGCCGCCGCTCGACGCTCGCCCGCGTCGGGCGCGAGGGCCGCCGGGGCACCGGGGGGGTGAGCGCGAGCGTCAGTTTCGCGGCGAGACGCTCCAGCGCGAGCTCACGGTTGCGCAGCTGACTGCGGGTGTCCTGGGCCACCGCACCGGCGCGAGTGCCGAAGCGGGCCTGCAGGCGCGCGTGCTGAGCGTCGCTGAGATAGTCGGCCAGCGCCTCCAGCTCGACGCTCACCTCGATCCGGGAGGCGGTCACGTTGGCGTGCTGGCCTCCCGGTCCCGAGGACCGACTGGCGCGGATCTGGACGAGGTCCAGCGGGATGCGGACTCCCGCGCCGATGTGCAGGTCGTCGTCCATGGTCAGGTGGTCCGCCGACGTGACGGTGTAAGACACACGGGCCGGCGACCGGAAGTCACGATAGTGCGGCGCACTAGCATCGACTCATGAGCCCAGACGGCGAAGGTGACAGCGGCGACCCGGTCCTCCGGTGGATCGCCCAGCAGATCCAGCGGTCGGTGCGCGACCTCGAGCAGCTTGACGTCGAGGCGATCGCCCGCGTGACGGGATGGGATCCCGAGCGGGTGCGCGAGCAGATCGACACCGCCGGGGAGTGGATCACCTCCCACGCCGAGGACCTCTCCGAGGGTGCACTGCGCCGGCTGGAGAGCGTGGTCGACCCAGACACCCTCAAGCGCGTCAGCGGCCTGCTCGACCCGGAGGTGCTCCGCCGTTTCACCGGCGGCTTCAGTGGCTTCAGTGGCTTCGGTTCATCCGGCGGGTCGGGCGGCCCCAGCGGCGGGAGCGCTGCCGGGGGCCCCTCGGGCACGGCGCCGCACCCCCTGGACGTGCCCACGCCCGCTCAGGGACTGGCCCTCAGCGCGATCGACTCGGGACGCTGGAGCGTCGCGCCGGGCAGCCATGAGTTCGTCACCCATGACGGCAGCGCTGCGCCCCCGGACGCCTCGGGCCTGATCGGGGAACTGCGCGCGCGGGACTGGATCGACTCCAGCGGGTCACTCACCCAGGTGGGGCGCAACGCGCTCACCCGCTGGATGACCGAGCCGCGCGGCACCTAGCGGGCACGAGGCACAGGCCGCCGGGGGCGCCGACGTCGCCTGACCGGGTCGAGCCGACACGGCCCCGGGGACGGGTGCGGCCCCATGGCCGCACCCGGTCGGTCAGGCCGCCGGATCAGAAGTAATGGCGCCGGCCGCCGACCGCCCGCCCGACACTGCCGAGGACGGCGAGGACAAGCCCGACGAGCACCAGGATGATGCCGATGGACCAGAGGACTGCAACTTTGGCGATGAAGCCGATGATGAGCAGGACGATGCCCAGGATGATCATTGACTCTCCTTTGATTGACCGGCATCAATCCGTGATGACGCGTCTCATCTGTACTGCCCCGGCAGGCCAGGATTCAAAAGCCGGCCCGCGCGAGCGGCGCTGCGGACGCACTGACCGGATGGGTCGATCCGACCCGGGCGCGGCCCTGGACAGATGATCCGGCGCGGCCCGCGGTCCCCTCACGCTCCCGGGACCGTAGGCCGATGAGCCCGCAACGCGCTTACCCGCGCCGACACGATTTAATCCACGGTGAGGTCGGCCGGGCTCGCTACAGCCGCCGCAGCACACATTCCGCCTTCATCTGCAGACCGGGTTCTTGAAAGGACACGCATGGCCGTCATCGACAAGCCGCAAGCCATCGAGATCTACGAGCGTGAGCACGAGATCTTCCGCCGTCAGTTCCAGAAGTTCCTCGCCAAGGAGGTGACGCCGAACATCGCCCAGTGGGACAGGGACGAGATCATCGACCGCTCCCTGTTCAACAAGCTCGGCGAGGCCGGCTTCTTGGCCATGGCCGTGCCGGAGGAATTCGGCGGTGCCGGCACCAGCGACTTCCGCTACAACGCCGTGATCGGTTACGAGGCTGGCCTGGCGGGCGCCTTCACCCCGCTGCTGGGCCCGTCCCTGCACACCGACATCGTCCTGCCCTACCTGCTGGAGTACTGCACCGAGGAGCAGAAGCAGCGCTGGCTGCCCGGCGTCACCTCCGGCGAGAAGATCATGGCCATCGGCATGACCGAGCCGGGCACCGGTTCGGACCTGGCCAACATCCAGACCGAGGCGGTCCGCGAGGGTGACCACTACATCCTCAACGGCGCCAAGACCTACATCACCAACGGCATCAACGCCGACATCGTCGTCGTCGCCTGCAAGACCAAGCCCGAGGGCGGCCACCGCGGCCTCTCCCTGCTCGTGCTCGAGCGCGGCATGGACGGCTTCACGCGCGGGCGCAACCTGCAGAAGCTCGGCCAGCACGCCCAGGACACCGCAGAGCTGTTCTTCAAGAACGTCAAGGTGCCGGTGGAGAACCTCCTCGGCGAGGAGAACAAGGGCTTCTCCTACCTCGTGCACAACCTCGCCCAGGAGCGCCTCTCCGTGGCCGTCGCCGTGCAGGGCACGATCGACGGGGCGATCCGCGACACGCTCGCCTTCGTCAAGGAGCGCAAGGCCTTCGGGCGTCCGGTCGGCACCTTCCAGAACTCCCGGTTCGTGATGGCCAAGGCCAAGACGGCGGCCGACGTGAGCCGCGCCTTCGTCGACAACTGCGTGATGAAGCTCAGCCGCAACGAGCTCACGCCCGAGGAGGCCGCGATGGTGAAGTACTGGACGACGGACCTGCAGGGCAAGGTCACCGATGAGCTGCTCCAGCTCTGGGGCGGCAACGGCTACATGGCCGAGACCTCGATCGCGCGGGCTTGGTCCGACGCGCGTGTCACCCGCATCTACGCGGGCACGAACGAGATCATGCTCGAGATCATCGGGCGCGGCATGGGCCTCGGCGAGCCCCGCTAATCCCTGGCTGAGGTGCCCGTCCTGTGGGGACGGGCACCGTCGTGCCTCCGGCCTCCGACGGCCGGGGTGGCCCACCGGGTCACTCCGTCACCAGCGGGGGCCGGGCGGCGCTCACCAGCGGGGGCGGGACGACGTTCGCAGGCGCGGGTTCGCGCGCGCCGCCGGGTGGGTAGGTCGTGGCTGTGACCGATTCTCAACTCAACCAGCCCCACCAGGACCCCAGTGCGTCCGCGGACGGCAACCAGCCGATGACCGAGGACCAGCGGGCCCAGATCGCCTCGCTCGGCGGCGCCGAGGCTGCGCCTGACCGCGAGCTCACCCGCGCCGAGGCGGCCCAGCTGATCGACTCCCTCAGCCACCGCACCGGGCGCGAGGGCGACTGATCCGCCGCGGCCGGCGGCGGCTGGCGGCTCACGGTTTGTGCTCTGGACGAGCGAGGTGCGCTCCGCGCGCCCTCCCAAAGCGACCACGGTGATGCGCTGCGCCGCCGCGGTGCGCGCCAGGTGTCGCTGAGCGACACCGCACGCGCACCGTCCCCCGACACTTCGGCACCGTGGAGGATTGGGGGCTGGGGGGCTCCTCACCGTGAAGGATTGGGGGCTGGGAGCGCCACCCGGACCCGCGCCGGGGCGTGCTCCCTTCCGCTCAGACCGACGCCTCCCCCGCCTCCTCGACTATCGCGTCCTCGGCGGAGAGGAACAGCGGGTCCCCGGCGTGCTCGCCGTCCTCGGCCTCCAGCAACGGCTCGACGTTCTGGTGCACGAGCAGCGCAGGCACCGCGGGCAGGAGGAAGTTGAAAATCCGGTAGACGACAACGGCGGCCACCGCCGGGGCGAGGGCCACGCCCACCCACTCCAGCGCGTAGGCCATGAGGATCTCGGTGATCCCGGCTCCGCCGAGGGGCATGCTGCGCCGGGTGAGCGCATACCCGGTGGCGTAGACGACAACGGCCAGGCGCAGGTCCAGATGAATGCCGACGACCCGCAGGGCAGCGTCGAAGGACACCAGGTCACAGGCCCAGTATCCGGCCATGCCGGCCAGTGCGGCCAGCGCGACCCGAGGCTGGTGGCGTAGGCCGAGCAACACTCCAACGCCCGCGAGCCAGCTCCCCAGGCCGTTGCGCCAGCCGGACGCGGCAGCGTCCCCAACACGCCCGCCGGACGCGGCGGGGTCCAGCCCGCACCGGCACACGAGCCGCCAGGCGCCGACCGCAAGCATGAACCCCAACGGCACCCCCCACACCCACGGGACGAGGCCGGCGCTGAGCCGTGCGGGAGCACCGGTGAGCAGCGCCCAGGCGGCGGCGATCGCCACCGCGGGGGACAGCACGGCGAGCTCGAGCCAGCCGATGGCCGACACCGTCACCTTGGCCGCCTGCGGCTCGTCCCCCAGCGCCCGCAGAGCGTGCCGGTCGGCGGCAAAGCCGCCGGCGGGCAGGAACGGACCAAAGCCGACCGCGACGATCTGGGCGACCAGCGCGGTGGGTAGCTGCGGGCCGCCCCGGACCTGGAGCAGGGCGCGGTAGGCCACCACATAGGCGGCGATGGCCAGGGCCGCGCCCGTCAGCACGACCAGCAGCCAGCCGGGCGCCAGCCGCGTCCACACCCGCGCGGCAGCCGGCCACGTCGCGTCGGAGGCGACGATCGCCACCCCGCCGCCGGCGACGCCCGTGGCGACGGTCATCAGCACCGTGGGGTGGCGGTGCAGCCACCGCAGCCAACCGCCGTCCCAGCCCTCGCGCAGGCAAGTGCCCAGCCGGTCACGGCGGCTGGCGGGAGCGGAAGCGAGGGCGGACACGGTTGGGAGGCGGGAAGCGGAGAGGCGGAAGCGGAGAGGCGGAAGCGGAGAGGCGGGCGGGCGGTCAAGCGGTCCTGCGGTCAAGCGGTCAAGCGGTCCGGCGGCCGAGCGGTCCGGCGGTCAAGCGGTCCTGCGGTCCGGCGGACAAGCGGTCCGACGACCAGGCGGAGGGAGGCCGACGCCCTGAACGGGCCTCCCTCCTAGATGCCCATCCCGCGCCGGATCCACGCAGGGCGACGATGTTCAGCGCAGCGGTGCCCCCCACCGGGTGCTCTCACGCAGCTGAGCCTTGAGCACCTTGCCGCCGGGGTTGCGCGGAAGCGGCTCCTCCCGCAGGGCGACGTACTGGGGGACCTTGAAGTCGGCGATGCGCTCGCGCACATGGGCGATGACCGTGGCGGTGTCGTAGCCCTCCCCGGGGACGATCACCGCCCCGACCTTCTCGCCCATCATCTCGTCGGGGACCGCGATGACCGCCACCTCGAGCACCCCCGGGGCGGCGGCGAGGGCTGCCTCGACCTCGATCGAGTAGACGTTCTCCCCGCCGCGGTTGATCATGTCCTTGGCCCGGTCGACGATGTACAGGCGCCCGTCCTCGATGCGGGCCAGGTCGCCGGTGTGCAGCCAGCCGGCGGTGAACGTCTCGGCGGTCGCCTCCGGCTTGTTCCAGTAGCCCACGACAACGTTCTGACCGCGCACCAGCAGCTCCCCCACCCCGGTCCCGGGATCGGGAGCGTCGATGGCCAGGTCGACCACGGGCATCGCGTAACCGACCGAGTCGGCATGCTCAGCGGCGTCCTCATGGGGCAGGAACGAGGTAAGCGACGAGGTCTCGGTGAGGCCGAAGCCGTTGCCCAGCCGCGCTCCCGGGAAGGCAGCCATCATCGCGTGGACGGCGCTGGCGGCAATCGGCGCGCCTCCGTAGGAGACCCAGCGCACCGCGCTGAGGTCGGTCTCGTGGAAGCGGGGATGGCGGGTGAGGGCGTGGTAGATCGCCGGCACCGAGGTGAGCCGCTGGATGCCATGCTCGGCCACCGTGGTGAGGAAGCCGTCGAGGTCCAGCGGGTTGGCCAGGATGTGGGAGCAGCCCCCGATGGCGAGCAGCACCAGCAGCTGGGCGTCACAGCCGGTGACGTGGAAGAGCGGGACGTTGATCAGCGTGGCGATCTCCGGCCCCTCGGTCCGGTCGATCTCGACACAGCGGATGGCGCTCTCGACGTTGGCCAGCAGGTTCGCGTGGGTGGTCATCGCCCCCTTGGGGAAGCCGGTCGTCCCGCTCGTGTAGAAGATCGCCGCGAGGTCCTCGAGCTCGAGGTCCTCCACCACCGTCGGATCCCCGTCGGGCAGCGACTCGCCGGCGCGGAAGACATGGCGGGCCCCGGAGTCCTGCACGACGTAGTCGACCTCCGCGGGCCGGAAGCGGGTGTTGATCGGCACGACGACGACGCCGGCGAGCTGACAGCCCCAGTAGGCGAGCACCCAGTCGACCCCGTTGGGCAGAAGGATCCCGGCGCGATCACCGCGACCCAGGCCGGCGGCCCGGAGGCCGCCGGCGACCCGGGCGGCCCGGTCCCACAGCTCGGTGTAGCTGAGCGTCTCGCCGCCGACCTCGGCGATCGCCGGGCCGTGCGGGTTGGCCTCGACGCTCGCGCGGAGCATGTGGACGAGCGACTGTGGGAGACCGGCGTAGCGGGCCACGCCATCCTCACCACGGATGACGCCGTCCCGGGTGAAGGGATCGCGACCCCGGCTGGCGGGAATGACGGTGAGAGGGGGTGATGACGGCTCAGACAACGGACGGCTCCTGACCAGGACGGGAGATCGGACTGACCTCATGGTCGCTGCTTCGACGCTTCCATGGCGCAGTGAGCCGGCCCGAAACGCCAACCGTCGACCCCCCCTTGCGGGTCACGTCCGACTCCGACTGGCTGATCGGCTGAAGGGTCGTGCAGGCGGTGGGTGGATCGATGCTCACGGCGAACTCCGCGGCGATCCTCACCGACGCCTTTGCTCTCGAGCAGCGCGGGTTCGCGCTGAGCACCAACCAGGTCGCCGGCCTGGGCGGGATGTTCATCGGCCTGGTGGCGGGTTCGCCAGCGTGATGACGGCACGGAGGCGCACTCGCCATTGCGGTGGGTGCAGCGCCAGCCGGCCCCGGCGACAGCCTGAGGACCACGGCATGGGGACCGTGGCATGAGGACCGCTCAGGGGGCCGAACAGGGCGCACGCGACGGCCGCGGGAGGCGCCGCGCCCACCCGCCCAGCACCAGCCCGACGAAGGTGAGGACCCCGAGGTTGATGGCCAGGTCGGCGAGGTTCATGCTGCCGCGCGACCCGAACGGACGAATCCAGTCGATCACCCCTCCACGGAACGGACCGGGCCCGCCGGCAAGGCGGTCGACCAGGTTGCCGACGCCGCCGCCGATGAGCAGGCCGAGGGCGACCGCAACGCCGCGGGAACGCACCTGGGCGGCCATGATCACCAGTACCGCGGTGGAAAGCAACGACAGGGCGCTCACCAGGACCGGGTGGCCGGTGAGCGCGTTGCTCGCCCCCGCGTGGTTGTAGTAGAGGTCGAGTTCGAGCAGCGGGCCGACGCGGACGACCTGGCCGGGCACGAGCCAGTGAGCGACGATGACCTTGGAGGTCGCGTCGACGAGGACGACCGCGGCGGCGATGATCAGCGTCCGGCGCGGCAGGCGCATGGTCGGGATCGACCGGGGCAGGCGCATGCTTCAGAGCCTACGCCGCGCACGGCGCTGGGGGCGCTCGCGGTCCCGGTCAGCCCGGGGTTCGACGCAGGCGCGGTCCAGGGGTGCTCGTCCAACGCGCGGCCGGCTCATGAGCGCCGTGGCCGAACCGAGCTTCGCCGGGCACCGCCCCGGTGATCACCGGGGCGGTGCGCCGACCCTCGCAGAGGTTGGTCCACTGGGGCGGTCTCCGTCACGCGGGCGGCTGGGATCAGCGGACCCGCTCGACCTGCGATCCGGCCAGCACCTTGCCCCTGGCATCGAGCGCTTGGACCTCCACGTACGGCGCGTGGGCCGTCGTGGTGAGCGCCGTCTCAAAGCCCGTCTTCCGGTAGCGGCCGATTGGGGTGAGGTGAGTCGAGGAGGAGCCGCTGAGGACCCGCCACTGCGCCACCGTGGTGGCGCCGTTCCAGCTTGCCCACAGGATCGTCCTCCCCCGGCGCGTGCCCGTGGCCAAGGCGGGCTTAGTGAACGGCTGCGCCGTCCAGGACTGGCGGTAGGCGCGGTAGCTGCCGCCGCTCACCGCGAGATGGGCGTCGTAGATCTGCTTGCCCTTGGCGCTGAACTCGGTGAAGTAGGACTGCTGGCCCCAGCCGAGGAACAGACGTCCCTGGGGCAGCTCCTGGACGCTGCCCTCGAAGTAGGCGAGCAGGTTCGGCGAGTGAACGACTTGCCGCACCAGCGTGGCCCGGTGGGTCCTCTCGTCAAGGCGCACCTCGATGCCGCGTGAGGCGGCGTGGACCACGGGCGGGCCGGCCCCGTCGTCGAAGATGGTGAGGTCGCCGTTGGGTTCGACGACAGCATCATGCTGAAAGGCGGTGCGGGTGCCCGCACCCATGGTGAAGCTGGAGTGCCGACCGCCGAGCTCCCACACGATCCGGCCGTTGCGCCGGTTGATCTCGTACATGGCGTCCATGTTGCGCATCGACACGACGGGGTCGCCGTTGGCGGCGAAGGAGATCGAGTTGAGGTGGTAGGGGTCAAGGACGAACCCGGGGGCGTGGATGCCGTAGGTGTAGGAGTTGGACGCATTGATGTGATCCAGGGCGTTCCACTGGTACAGCACAAGCCCGGTCCTGATGTCGACTTCCTGAATGACCGAGTCCATCACCGGACGGTCCCGCGAGGGCAGGATCACCGGCAACGCCGAGATGATCCAGGCATCTCCGGAGTTGGTGACGAGGAACTCGTGCAGGTCGGCGGAGAGTCCGTTGCCCGCGCGGACGGTGGCGATCCGTTGGTAGCGCTGGTTGTCGATGACGCCCTCACCGCGTCCGTTCCCGTTCGCCACCTGGCCCACCCAGTAGGTGAGTACCGGCTGGCCGGCCAACCTCTGGACGCGAAGGTCCGTGACGAACGCCCTGGAGGCGATCGGGAAGCCCAGCCACCAGACGAGCTGTCCGTTCGGGCTGAAGATCATCGCGCCGTTTTGGCTCGGTCCCGCCTGAGGGGTCACGAAGATGTCCCCGTCAGACACCGGCGCGGCGTTACGGGTGACGACGACCTTGGCCGGCGCCAAGGTGGGCGCGGAATGGAAGCGCTGGAGGACGTCCCGGCCCGGAGCGCGGATGATCTTCTGCGGGGCCGGGATGGGACCCGGTTTCGCGATTTGGAAGGAGAAGGAGCCGTGTCTCCCCCCCACGATGTTCAAGCTCGTCCGGACCGTGACGGTCTCCCTGGGGAGGAACGGCCTGGCCGGGAGGAAGCTCGCCCCCTGGCCGTCGCTGTCGGCCTCGATCCGGCCGCTGTGGGGCCCCGAGCGTGAGCCGGTGACGGTGATCGCGCCCAGGTCCGACACGGGGACGCCCCGAAAGACGATCTGGGTCTGGGGCGTCTCGTAGCGATCACCCGGGGTCGGGAAGACCACCACAGTGGTCGACGCTGCCTGCGAGGACGCGGTCGAGGTGAGCCCGAACACCGCCGCGATGGCGCCGAGCAGGGATACCGCGAATGTCTTGAATAATCTCATCGCGGCAAAACCTGACAGATCCTCAGCCTGCTCCCGCACCTTCCTTGAGCTCGCCTTTACGTTGAACGAACAGCTTGGCAGGTTCGGCTTCACACAACGTAGCCGCCGTCGTTTCACTGTCAGGTGTCTCAGCTCTCCTACACACCAGCCGCACTCACACAGTGTGACCCTCGGGCCCGAGCCGGGGCACCTCCATGTCCCCGGTCACGGGGTGAACCGGTGATCTGGGTGACCAGCGGCGCCGCGCCTCCGACGCCCCCCGTCCACCCGCTCGAGGATCCGCTCGGCGAGATACTCGGCGTCCCGGGCAATTCCGGCGACGCGGCCCGACCCCACGTGTGCAGCCACGCAGCCCGAGCACGCCGGGGCCGGGCACGGCGGTGAGGCCGCGGCGGTTGCCCGGATAGCCCCGGCCATCAAAGGCCTGGGCGTTGACGAAGCTCCAGTCGCTGGAGAAGCCGGCGGCCCAGATGACCGTGGTCACGTCCGTGGCTGCGAGGTCCAGCGGGGCCGACCCGTCGTCGGCCGGAGCCCACATCGGGGTGTACCGCGCCTCGACGGGCGCGACGATCCCCTGAGCCTCGATCCAGGCGTCGATGCGGTCCTCGATCGCTGGGCCGTCGACTCGGCGACGGCGACGAGCTCGGGGCCGTTGGGGGGACAGGACGGGCGGCGGGAAGGCCGAGCCGCGCAGGGTCTCGACAATCCCAGCCGGGTCACGGTCCGCGCCGAGGACCCGCAGGGGTGCGCGCATCGAGCGACGCGTTCACGCCGTAGAGCTGGAGCCAGCGTCCGTCCGCGGCCCCGTAGAGCCGCGCGAGCGGGAGTCTCTGGGTCGGGTCCGGATCCCGCACGACGCCGTCGAGCTGCATGTCGTAGAAGCCCCGCATCAGCGCGCCCGCATGGCGCAGGTCGACCCCCACCCGCTGAGCGGCACCACCACGCAGCTCCCAGCGGCGAGCGGTTGGCCCGGTGGCGAGTCCCGACCCTCGCGAGGTGCCGGGCCGCGACGGGCTGTCGGGTTTGCCGGAGCCGTCCGGGTCGGTGACCCCACCGGCCACGGTCGGGAGTCACCGTCGGGCCTGACCGCGGTCTCCGGGCTCTGGCCCGGGGGCCATGGGGAGCCCCGAGGCCGAGGGCGAGCATCCACTGATCCTGCCGTGACCAACTGAGGACCCAAATGGCAACTACCACTATTCACCGTGCCCCCAACGACACCCACACCTCGGTCGATCAGATCCTGGAACTTGAAGGCAAGGGCGCGGGGATCTACTTCGCGCCCAGCTCGCAGGGCATCTCCCTCCAGCTCGGGCTCCTGGGAATCCTGCTGCTGATGCTCTGGGGCTTCCAGGCCCAGATCGTGAGCCCGGACGGCCTGCCCTTCATGGAGCCGCTGGCCCTGTCCCTCGGGGCGGTCGGGATCTTCGCGGGGGGGATGTGGAACCTGCGCAACGGCGTGACCGTGGCCGGCGTGATCGGCGGTATCTACGGAGTGTTCTGGCTCTCCTTCGGGTTCATCCTGCTCCTGCAGTTCGGACCGCTGACCACTTCCAAGGCGGTGGGCCCGGCCGAGTTCGGCCACATCCTCGGCATGTACCTGTGGATCATGGCGCTCGTCACCGCTCTGCTGGCCATCCCCACGCTCTGGGTGAACAAGACGGTGTTCGCTCAGCAGGCGCTGCTCATCTTCGTGTTCATCTTCCTGGGCATCGGCTACAGCTCTGCGCCGGGTGGCTCCGGAATGCTGGAGGCCGGCGGCTGGGTGTCGCTGATCGACGGTCTGCTCGCCCTCTGGGTCTCCATCGCGCTGCTCACCAACGAGACGGCGGGCAAGAACGTCATCCCGCTGCCCTGACGCCCGCAGGCTGACACCAGTTCGTGACCCTGACGCTCTCACCGCCACGGAGGCGCGGTGAGAGCGTCGGCCTGGTAAACCCGACACCTCTGAGATTGGACACCGTGCACGAGTCCTCGGTCAGCTTCGTCGCTGTGCTGCTCGGGCTCCGCGCGATCCGCATCAACACCACCTGGATGCTCTAGGCCGCCAGCTCGTCCGCCGCGCCGGTGCCGAACGGTGCGGCGGCGCGCTCGCAGATGCATTCGGCCAGGTAGGCCGCGTCGCGGGCGATGCCGGCAAAGCGCGCCGAGCCCCAGGTGTGGAGCCAGGAGAGGCCGAGGACATAGAGGCCGGGG
>DASSZV010000015.1:0-3870 GCA_035702765.1 Solirubrobacteraceae bacterium | reverse complement strand
CTCGGTCCCCGTCGCCGATATGGATCGCGCCCGAGCCTTCTACCGCGACACGCTGGGTATGCACTCACCCGACTGGGACGCCGGCTTCCCCGAGGTCGAGACCGGCAACGTCTCGCTCTATCTTGCCGACCCGACCGCGATGGGTGCGAGCTTCGTCCCCCACCGGTCCCATATCGCCCTGCGCGTCGCTGACGTCGCCGCAGCCAAGGCCGAACTGGAGAACCGCGGGGTGAGCTTTCACGGCACCCACGACACGGGCGTGTGTCACATGGCCTTCTTCTCCGACTCAGAAGGCAACGCCCTCATGCTCCATCACCGTTACGCGCCGGCGAGCTCCTGAGGCGGGACGATCCGCACGCCTGCGGTGGTGTGCTCGGTCCCGTCCCAGGCGATCAGGTGCGCGTCGTACCCGTCGCTGAGCTCGGCGAGCCGCGGCAGCAGCGCTGGGCCGGCCACCGCGAGCGCGGTGGCGAAGGCGTCGGCGAGGGTCAGGTCGGGCCCCAGCACCGTCGCGGAGGCGACCGCCGTGCGGGAGGCCCGCGTGAACGGGTTGATGAGATGCTCACCACGCTCGTAGGTAGCGGAGGTCGCCACCGCGCCGCCGTCACATTCGAGCACTGCTGCCAGCGCGTCAGCCCGCCACGGATGACGGATCCCGATCCGCCACGCCGGGCCGGCGGGCGGCGGCCCGAAGATGGAGATGTCCCCGCCCCCGTTCACGATCGCGGCACGCACGCCGCCGGCAGCGAGGATCTCGACCGCCTGCTGCACCGCCCAGCCCTTGACCAGGCCGGAAGGGTCGACGCCGCCGGGCAGCGCCCACGGGTCAAAGAAGCCGGCCGTCAGCTCCCGCGCGCGCCGGCACAGCTCCAGCACGTGGGTGAGCTCGGCCGGCGCGTCACTCTCTGGCCACTCACCGCGACGCAGACGGCTCACGGGACTGTCGCCACGGTAGGTGCTGAACTCCCGGTCCACCCGGTGAAGCTCCGCACAGGCGGCCACGAGCGCGGCCTCGGGGTCAGTACCGGGAGCGCCCAGGAGGTCGAAGGAGACGACGGTCCCCATCACCTCCTCGTGATGGGAGAGCCATCCCACCGGCGTGGCGGCTCAGACGCCGACCTTCTTCAGCGCCTTCTGCAGCGAGGAGGCGAACGCCTCGCTCGTGTAGGTCGCGCCGGAGATGCCGCTGATGTTCGCGTTCTGGGCCTGCAGCACCTGGGACTGGAGCATCGGGATGACCTGCTGGGCCAGTGACTGGGAGTACTGCTCCGCGGTACGCAGCCCGGTGACGCTCACGTTGGCGATCTTCGAGCCGACGAGGCTGACCTTCACCGCCAGCTCCCCGTACCCGTAGGTGACCAGCGGTCCGGTCACCTGGCGCGAGAGTGCCGGCGTGGGGCCCGCGGTGGTGGACGTCGTCGCGCCCGCCCCGGAGGATGTGGCGCCCGAACCGGAGGAGGCCGCGCCGGATCCAGCCGACCCGGATCCAGCCGACCCGGACCCAGCCGACCCGGACCCAGCCGACCCGGATCCGGATCCGGACGCGGCCGACCCCGACGACGCCGATCCTGACCCGGCCGACCCCGACCCGGCCGCGCCGGACCCCGCCGCCCGGTGGCGGACGACCGGTGCCGAGGTGGCGCGGAAGCTCGAGAACGACGAGCCGTGCGTCTGGTAGGTGAGGACCCCGGCGAGCCCGGCCACGGTCGCGCCCAGGACAAAGGGACTGCGTTTCATGTCAGATCACTCCTTACCACAGCGCATAGGCCTCATGGTGGATCGCGTCGGGTGGGACGTCGGCGTCAAGCAGGGCCAGGGTGACGTTGTCGACAAAGCCGGTGGGCCCACAGACGTAGGCGTCGCGCTGGCGCAGGTCCGGGACGAGTCCGCACAGAGTGAGGGAGTCGAGGTTGTGCGTCGAGCGTGGACCGATCAGCGGGACGAGCTGGCCGCCGCGGCGGGCGGTGAGCTCCTCGATCTCCTTCATAAGGGGCAGCTCGCTGCGGCGTGAGGCGCGCAGCACGACGACGGGGGCGCTGCGCGCGGGCAGGTCCTCGAGCAGCGAGCGCACCGAGGTGACCCCGATCCCGGCGGCCAGCAGGAGCACCCCGGGTTGGGTGCGCGCGTCAGCCCGGAAGGCTCCGTAGGGTCCCTCAAAAGCGACACGGGTACCGGGCTTCAGCTTGGCCAGCGCGGTGGAGTGATCCCCCACCGCCTTGACGGTGAGCCGCAACCGGGACTCACTCGGGATGGATGAGAGTGAGTATGGGTGCGCCTGCCACCACATCTCCCGGGTGAGGAAGCGCCAGAAGCAGAACTGACCTCCGGCCACCGGCAGCTGTCCCAGATCGCGGCCCTCGCAGATGATCGAGACGACGTCCGGGGTCTCCCGACGCACCTCCACGACGCGCAGGCGGTGCCGGTAGCTGCGCCACAGCGGCAGGCCGACCCGGTAGGCGAGCACGGTGCCGGCGGTGAGCAGCCAGATGGCGATCCACACCGTCTGGGTGAGGGGATGGTTGACGAACGAGGGCCCGAGGGCGATGACGTGGGCGATGGACAGCGCCAGCGCGATGTACATGTACAGGTGCAGCACCCACCAGGTCTCACGCTTGAGCCGGGTGCGGATGGCCCGGATCGAGGCGATCCCGGCGGTGAGCATCAGCGCGAGCGCGACCGTCGCCGAGAGCACCCCCTGGTAGCCGGAGATGAGCGGGCCGATCTCCGCGAACACGCCGGTCCGGGTGGCCTCCGCGTATCCGAGGGTGACCGCCACGGCGTGGAAGGTGAGCAGCGTGAGCGGCCACGGTGCCAGGCGCTGGTGCCAGGCCAGGACGCGATCCTGCCCGACGGAGCGCTCGAGGACCGGGATGCGCGAGACGAGCAGGAGCATCAGCAGGGCCAGGTAGGCCCCGATCATCCCCGTGAGGCTGCCGACGAAGGTGGCCAGGCCGCCGGAGGCTGACAGCGCCGAGAACGGCTGGTCGGCGACGGTGAGCGCGATCACGAGCGCCAGTCCGCCGGAGGCGAGGCCGAGGGCGGCTCGCGGCACCCAGGGCAGCGGGACGGGAGGCCGGCGCCGGGCCGTCCGGGGGGTGAGGGCGGCCGTGTCCCCGCGCAAGGTGCTCATCGTGGAGGAGACCGTACGGCGCACGCTGAAGCCACAAGTAAGGGAAATGTGCGAAGGCTCTCACCCAGGTGACGGCGCCGACCGGTCCTGCCTGACGCCCCCGGGACCCTGACGCCCCCGGGACTCTGACGCCCCCGGGACCCTCACGCCCCCGGGACCCTCACACCCTCGGGACCCTCATGCCCCCGGGACCCTCACGCCCCCGGGACCCTCACGCCGCGCCCGAGCCCGAGCACTCGCTCACCGCGGTAGCCGACCCCGGCCAGGTAGAGCCCATGGGCCGGCGCGGTCGGGCCCGCCTGCGCCCGGGGTCGCCCGTCCAGCAGACGGGCGAACTCGGCGACGTCACGCCGCCCGCGGGCCACCTCGAGCATCGTCCCGACGAGGATCCGGTTCATGTTGCGCATGAACGTGTCAGCCTCGATCCAGAAGTGCAGCTCGTCCTCCCCCACCGTCTCCCAGGCGGCGTGGAAGACGTCCCGGTCAAAGCGCACGTGGTAGGTATCGGTCGGGGTGAAGGCGGTGAAGTCATGGGTGCCGACCAGCGCCGCCGCGCACGCCCGCAGGGCGGCCACGTCAACGGGGTGGCTCCAGTGCAGGGCGCGGCCGCGGACCAGCGCGCTGCGCGGGCGCCGGGCGATGACGCGGTAGGTGTAGGCGCGCGAGGTCGCGTCGTGACGGGCCGAGAAGCCCTCCGGCGCGGGCGCGCAGGCGAGCACGGCGACGTCGGGGGGCAGCAG
>DASSZV010000064.1:0-36908 GCA_035702765.1 Solirubrobacteraceae bacterium | reverse complement strand
CGCAGCAGCTCCCAGCGGCCGCTGTGATCCGGAGCCACCACGGCGCGGGCGTCGACGTGACGTTCAGCCGTCACCGGGTCGTGTCCAGGCGTGGAGGGGTTCCGGCATGTTGTGCTCGCCGTCCTCACCGGATCCCGAGCGGCCCCACCGTCGGCAGGCGGAATGCGTCGGCGGTCGGCTTGAGCGGCCGCATCAGCCACGCGGGGCGGCGGGTGTTGTCGGGCGAGTGGCTGCCCGCCGGCCGGGTGAGGGTCATCCACTCCCGGTAGACCGCTCGCGCCCGGTCGGTGTCCACGGCCACGTCCCCGTGCGCGTCGCCGGCCTGGGCCGGACGCACCCGGACGGCCTGATGCCAGCAGTGCATGCCGGAGATGGGGTCGGGGTGGACCGCGAAGGTGAGGTTCTGGTGAACCCCCGTGTCGGACCACCAGATGCGCCGGGTGTCCGGGTCAGCGGACTCATAGGGCTTCACGTGATCGCGCGGACGCAGGGTCCACCCCTCGGCGCCCTGGGCAAGCTCGACGGTGGACATCATGCCTCCCGGCGACACGTGATCGTGTCCGCTGAGCTTCCAGCGGCCCATGTGGTGGCTGCAAGCGACCACGCCGGGACGGATGCCCTCGGTGATCCACGCCTTGGCGACGAAGTAGCCGATCTGGGTCTCCACGCGGACGAGATCGCCTGTGTGTCGGACTCCGAGCCGGTCTGCGTCCCGCGGATGGATCCACACCGGGTTGGTGTGGGAGAGCTCGTCCAGCCACTTGGAGTTGGCCGAGCGGGTGTGGATCTGGGTGGGGAGCCGGAAGGTGGAGAGCAGCACCATCTGGTCCGGCTCCATGGCCTCAGGGTGGACGTGACTGCGGATGTACCCCGGGAGGGCATGCTCGGGCCAGCCCCAGCCGGCGATCGTCGAGGAGTAGAACTCCAGCCGCCCCGACGGCGTGGGGAAGCCACGCCGGACCGTGCCGTCCACGAGCACGCCGACGGCCCGGCGGCCGTCGGCGTCGGGATCGGGCGCGCCCAGCGGGCGCACGTTCGCGTCCGCGGGTTTTGGCGCCGCGGTGTAGACGCGACCCGTCTCGGTGATGTTGAGGTCCTGGAGTTCCTCGGCCGGCACCTCATGGCTGTAGAGGGCACCCTGGCCCCGGGTGATCTCGAAGACCCCGTAGCGGCGCATGTACTCCAGCGGCGTGAGGTCCTTGGCCGCGGCGGCCTCAGGCAGGCCCGGAACGGAGTTCTCGAACATCCAGCCGTAATACTCGTCCACGCTGAGCTTCTCGCCCGGCTGGGCACGGGACTCGAAGTACTGACGCACACCCAGGCTGCCGTCAGGGTCGATCCGCCAGGACAACTCGATCCAGAACTCGTTCTCCTCCCAGACCTCCCCCGGGTTCACCTGGCGCGTGTCGGTGATCGTCTCGCCCAGACGCTCGCGAGCGGCCCGCAGCACCGGCTGGCGGAAACCCACCCACTGGCCGTCGTACTGCTCATAGGAGTGGGTGTCATGGCGCTCGGAGGCATGCCCCATGGGCAGGACCCAGTCGGCGAAGTAAGCGGACTCGTTCCAGGTCGGAGTGAGCGCCACATAACAGCCGACCTTCTCAGGGTCGCTGAGCACCTCGACCCAGGACATCCCGTCCGGATTCGTCCACACCGGGTTGTAGACGCGTGTGAAATAGGTGTCCAGACGTCCGCGCCCGTCCTTGAGCAGATGGGGGAGCAGGAAGCTCAACTCGTTCTGGGCCAGCGGGAACTCCAGCGGCCAGGAGAGCTCCTGCCACACCGGCGGATGGGGCGGGGTGTGGATCGGCTTGGGCACGTACTTGTTGTAGGCGTTGGGGAACGTTCCGCCCGGGGTGGCGACCGCCCCGAGGACCGCACCGATGAAGAACAGGGTTCGTGCGACCTGCCAGCCCCCGAGGTTGCCCGCGGCCGCTGAGCGCCAGGAATGACAGGAGAAGGCTGTCCCGGCCTGGGCGACCGTTTCGGCCATCGCCGCGATCGTCGCCGCGTCGACCCCGGACTCCGCCGCCGCGAACTCGAAGGTGTACTCGGCGTACATCTCAGACAGCTCGGCCTGGAAGGTCTCGAAGGTGGCCGGCGCGTCGGGCCGGCAGGCGATCAGGTACTCCTGCCAGTTCCACCAGTCGCGGATGAATTGCCAGTTGGCCCGGCCTGTGTCGATGATGTGGCGGACGACCGCGAGGTTGATCGCCGCCTCACTGCCGGGCTGGGGCGAGAGCCAGAAGTCGGCGTGGGTGGCCGTGTTGGAGAGCCGCGTGTCGAGCACGATCACCTTGGCCCCGTTCGCGCGGGCCTCGGTGATGCGCTGGGCGTGGGGGTTGAAGTAGTGCCCGGTCTCGAGATGGGAGCTGATCAGGTAGATGACCTTCGCGTTGGCGTGGTCGGGGCTGGGCCGGTCAATGCCGGTCCAGAACTGAAACCCGGTCCGACCGGCCGCGGAGCACACGTTGGTGTGGCTGTTGTGGCCGTCCACTCCCCAGGCGGCGAGGACCCGTTCGGTGTAGCCGTCCTCGCCGGGCCGCCCGATGTGGATCATGATCTCGTTCTGGCGCTCCTCGACGAGCGCCGCGCGCAGGCGTGCCCCGAGCGCGTCCAGGGCCTCGTCCCAGCTCACGCGTTCCCACTTGCCCTCCCCGCGCTCTCCGGCGCGGCGCAGCGGGTAGAGGATCCGGTCCGGGTCGGTGACCTGGTTGATCGTCGACGGACCCTTGGCGCAGTTGCGTCCGCGTGAACCCGGATGCTCGGGGTTGCCCTCGAACTTGCGCACCTGCAGCGATTCGCGGTCCACGTAGGCGAGCAGACCGCACGCCGATTCGCAGTTGAAGCACGTCGTGGGCACGAGCATCGAGTGGTGCTCGACCCGCTTGGGCCAGGCCCGGGAGTCCAGCTCGACCCAGTCATCCCAGCGTTCGACCGGCGGGAACCCGGCGAGCATCGTCTTTGACGCGCCCTGGTAGAAGGTTTCGCCGCGGGCCTCGGTGGCGGCCCGCGCGGCCGAGACCCGTTCACCGATGGCGCCGAGGTCGGGACTGGTGATCGGAGTGTCATGCATCGTCAGTGGCTCCTTTACGCCAGGGGGACCGATTGACCCGCCTGGACATAGGAGTGCTCGTGCGCGAGCAGCCCGACCAGGGCGAAGGGGACTGCGACGATGCCGATCCACGGTGCGGCCACCGCGATGGTGATCGCGACGACGCCCGTCCAGAAGGGAGCGGCAAAGCGTCCGCGCAGCATCTCGTGCGCCGCCAGGTGGGCGTGGGCGGTGGGGTGGGTGAGGGTCATCTCCCCCGCGACCATCACCAGATGGGTGGCAGCGGCCACGGCGAGGACGACCTCGAGGATGTGCCGAGCCGTGTGCGCGGAGGACATGGCGTCGGCGAAGGGCAGCAGCGCGGCCGCCCCGATCATCGCCGCCTGCACGGCGAGGTGAGGGGGCAGCAGCGGACTCTGCCAGAGGTCTCGGGCCTTGGCCTGGGCGAAGAGGAAGGCGGTGTAGCAGGCCGTTCCCGCCGCTCCGGCAACGACGAAGCCGCCCAGGATCCGCTCCACCGAGTTCGCGGCGGACACGGACATCGCGCCGGCCCCGCCGAGCACGCCGAAGAGCAGAAACAGAGTCGCCACCGCACCGAAGAAGCCGATGATGAACGAGCCTCGCACCAACCAGGATCGCCACTGGTGCTTGGTGAAGATCATGTAGAAGCGCAGCGGATGCTTGAGGTCCCAGATGAGCAGGACGCCGGTGAAGCCGAGAAAGGCGAGCGAGACCGCCGGGGCGACGTATCGCACCAGGTCGCTGTGGAAGCTCAGCCCGCCCAGGTACGCGATCATGATCGCCACCGCGAGCGCACCCGCGGCGATCCCCTTGGTCCAGGTATAGAGGCTCACGCGCCAGCCCCAGGGAGCGTGGTGGGGCACGTCATAGGAGAGCAGCGCCGCCGCTGAGGAGTTGGGGTGGTTGGGATGCCCGGAGCGGACGAGCTGGGGGTCTGAGGCATCACCCTGGGTCGCCCAGGCAAAGAGATCGCCCTCGGCCCGGCGCGCGGCCAGCGGGTCGAGCGTCGCCTGGTGGGCGCCCTTGTAGTAGAGACCGGGCCGGGTTTCCTTCTCGGGCCGGCGCACGGTCACCGGCTCGCGCTGGACCATCTTGGCCACCTTGGAGGTCGGGTCGTGCAGGTCGCCGACGAGGATCGCTTCGGTCGGGCAGACCGAGACACACGCCGGCTCCAGCCCGACGTCGAGGCGGTGGGCGCAGAAGTTGCACTTCTCGGCCGAGTGATCCTCGGGGTTGATGAAGATCGCGTCGTAGGGACAGGCGGCGATGCAAGCCTTGCAGCCGATGCAGATCGACTTGTCGAAGTCGACGATCCCATCCGGGCGCTTGTGCATCGCCCGGGTCGGACACGCCGTGACACAGGGAGCGTCGGTGCACTGGTTACAGCGCGTGACCTGGAAGTTGCGCCGCACCTGGGGAAAGACCCCCACCTCCACGGACTTCACGTAGGTGCGGGTCACCCCCAGGGGCACCTCATTCTCACTCTTGCACGCCGTGGTGCAGGCATGACAGCCGATGCACCGGCTCTGGTCGAGAACCTTGATCCAGCGTGCTGCGTCGTTGTCAACCGCCATGGGGCCAACCTACCGTCGTTCGGCGCGCTCGGGTAGACGGCCCTGGTCGAGGGACTCCCAAGCAGCGCTTGGCACCCCTCGCGCGCTCATCAGGCGGCGGTTCTCAGGCGGCGGTTCTCAGGCGGCGACCGTGCGAGCCAGCGACCGCTGAACGCGTTCGTGCTCGCGGGCGACGCCGAGCAACCTCCGGGCCGGGGCGCTCAGGGCGAGGTTGTGCGGCCACACCGCGCGCAGGGTCCGACTCAGGTCGACCCCGCTGACGGGGGCCAGCCGCACGCGGCCGGCGCTGAGATCGTCGGCGGCGGCAAGCCGACCGAGCACTGCCGGGCCCTCACCGCGTCGGGCCGCTCCGAGAACCGCGGTGGAGGAGCCGAGTTCCAACCGGGCGCGGGTCCCCCCCCACGGTGCGAGCGCGCGGTCCAGGACCTCACGGGTCCCCGAACCCGGCTCGCGGACGATCAGTCCGGTCTGCGCCAACTCCGGACCGGAGAGCGGTTCGTGCCGCAGCGCCCAGGGATGGTCGGGGCTCACCACGACGACCAGCGC
The DNA here is from genome assembly GCA_035702765.1 of Solirubrobacteraceae bacterium. Classification (GTDB taxonomy): domain Bacteria; phylum Actinomycetota; class Thermoleophilia; order Solirubrobacterales; family Solirubrobacteraceae; genus Palsa-465. Next base: position 31,712 of record DASSZV010000064.1, on the reverse strand, counting down.
GTCGCTGGCCACCGCGACCGAGGACACGCCGGCGAGGTCCCGCTCGGTCCCCTCGACGAAACCGAGGTCCGTCTCAGCATGGACCACCGCGGCGAGGACCCGGGTGGAGTTGACAACGTCGACGGCGACGGCCAACTCAGGATCAGTCGCGTGCAGCGTCCGGATCCAGGTGGGCAGCAGGTGCTCGGCGATGGTGAAGGATGCCGCGACCCGCAGCCGCGACTCGCTGGCCGCCCGATGACGCTCGGCGCAGAGGCTGAAGTCCTCAGCGGCGGCCAACACCCGGCGGGCCGCCACCACAAGCTCCTGGCCCACCGGGGTGACGCTCGTACCCGTGGTGTCCCGGCGCAGCAACGTGAGCCCGAGACGCCGTTCCAGCGCGTTCATCCGCGCGCTCACCGCCGGCTGGGTCAGGCCGTGGCGGAGCGCCGCCTGACCCAGACTTCCACTCTCGGCGACCGACACCAGCAGCCGGAGCTCGATCAGATCATCGGCTCTCCTCACTGGCGTCTCCCGCGCTGGGGCCGTGCTCGAGGCATCCCCTGAGGAGGCTTGCACGGCGGTTGCCCCAACGCAAGCTGGCAGGGGGATCGCATCGACAACAGATGTGTCGTGAGGGAGGACGGACTCATCTGTGCACCGAGGGCGCGCGCCCGACGGAGCCCGCGGCGAAGATCCGGAGGACACGGCTCAAGGCGCTGGCAGCGGGTCTGCGCGACCGGACGGCGGCGGTTCCAAAGGCCCGATTCGCTCATCCTGAGTCGTGAGAGTGTCCCGGCGGATCCGGGCCGAGTAGATCGACTGCGCGCCGAACAGTCGTGAGACGACCGTCGCCTCGGCGACGGCCAGCAGCAGCGGCACCATCAGGCCGTCGGCGTTGTGGGTGAACTCGAGCACGAGGACGGTCGCGGCGAGCGGGCCCTGCATCGCGCCACCGAGCACGGCAGCGCCGCCGATGAGCGCATAGGCACCGTCGGTTCCGCTGGGCCAGATCCCCATCCAGAGGTGGCCAAGCAGGGCGCCGAAGAGCACGCCGAGGGTGAGGGTCGGGGTGAGCAGGCCACCCGGCGCGCCACTGCCCAGGCAGGCTGCGGTGGCGATCGGCTTGAGCAACAGCAGCACGACGATGACACCGAGCGTGAGATGGTCGGTCAACGCCCGTTCAACGGCGTCCTTGCCGTTACCCAGCAGGCCGGGATAGGCGATCGCCACGGCCCCGAGCAGCCCGAAGACGATCACCGGGGCGACGACCCGACCCCACCCCCGGGGTTTGCGCTCGTTCACGGTCACGATCACCTTGATCCACCCCACCGCGACCAAGCCGGCCAGTGGACCGATGAGAATCGCCCAGAGGACCTGCGGCAGGTGCACCGTGAAGGTCGAGATCCGGTAGCTCGGCCCGGTCGGCACCACGAGCCACGCCACCACGGTGGCGATGGCGCTGGTGAGCAGGGCGGGAATGACGATAGGGAGCGTGAGCGTCCCCAGCAGCACCTCCACGGCGAACAGAGCTCCGCCCAACGGCACGTTGTAGACCGCCGCCATCCCGGCACCCGCTCCACTGGCCACAAGCAGTCGCCGTTGCCAGAGCGGCAACTTCGCCCGCTCGGACAGCACCGTGGCCACCGCGGCCCCGGTGAGCTGGGGTGCCCCCTCACGTCCCAGCGACGCTCCCATGCCCACGATCACGATCGACAGCACGCCCCGGGCCTGGCTCTTCCAGAAGCTGAGGTGGGCTTCACCGATCCATAGGGCCTCGGCAATCTCCCCCGCCCCGGAGCCGCGCACACGCCGGATCCCCAATGCGCCGATCCCCGCGATCGTCCCGGCGAGCAGCAGCACGACGATGTGCTGAAACGGCCCGGTCCGCGCCACACCCGACTGAAAGTCACCCATCCGGTATGACCAGGAGCGCTGCTCGACGAGGTTCAGCAGCAGGGTGAGTGCGGCTGCTCCAAGACCGGTGGCGATTCCCAGCAGGGTGAGAACGCACCAGAAGCGCCGACCGTAGGCGGAGATGATGCCTCGCCCGGGGACGTTGGGCTGGTGGGTGAAGTGACGGTTCACGCGGCCGCCGACGCAGGGCTCAGGGTCGCCACGCGGATCTGCGGGCGGCCATGGGGCGAAGCTAGCACCGCGGTTCGGACCGACATCGGCAACGCCAACTCTACTCTAGTATCGTTGTACATTCGTTGATCGTTGTCCCTTGTGGGAAGGAGTCTCTCAGATGTGTCGCCAGGTGACCTGCCCTCAGTGCGGCAAGACGACATGGGCCGGCTGCGGCCGTCACGTCGATCAGGTGATGGCCTCGGTACCCGCCGCTCGACGCTGCCCCGGTCACGCGGCCCCGGCCTCGGCGCCCCGCCAGCCGCGCACCCGCGGACTTTTCGCCCGCCTGCGCCGAGATTGACGCTCGACCGCGCACACCGGCTCCCCCTGGGGGAACAGAGTCGCACGGTGGGGTTCAGCGTCGCGCGGTGAGGAGCAGCAGCCCGCGGTGAGGAGCAGCAGCCCGCGGCGCGGTTCCGAGTCGCGCGGCGCGGTTGGTTCCGAGTCGCGCGGCGCGGTTGATTCCGAGTCGCGCGGCGCGGTTCAGAGTCGGGCGCGCTCAGAGCCGGGCAGCGACCGCGCGGCCGGCGCTGCGGCCCGAGAAGAGACAGCCGCCGAGAAAAGTGCCCTCCAGGGCGTTGTAGCCGTGCATCCCCCCGCCGCCGAAGCCGGCGACCTCACCGGCGGCATAGAGACCGGTGATGGGCTCGCCGGAGACGTCGAGCACGCGGGCCTCAAGATCGGTGTGGAGACCGCCGAGAGTCTTGCGGGTGAGGATGTTGAGCTTCACCGCGATGAGCGGACCAGCGTCGGGGTCGAGCAGCCGGTGGGGCGTCGCGATGCGCTGAATGCGATCGGGCAGGTACTTGCGAGCCTGGCGAATGGCCATGATCTGGAAGTCCTTGCCAAAGGGGTTCTCGAGCTGACCGTCGCGGGCCAGGACCTGACGGTGGATGTGGTCGAAGTCAAGCGTCGGGGCGTCGGATCCGGCGGTCTCAGCGTCGGCGCGGGCGAGGTCGTTCATGCGTTCGACGAGGCGACCGAGGTCCCACTCGACGATGAAGTCGCGTCCGTGGTCCATGAAGGCCTGGATCGGTCCGGGCACACCGGGGAGAAGGCGCTGGCGGACCGTGTCGGGGATCGACTTGCCCGTGATGTCGGGGTTCTGCTCTGAGCCGGAAAGGGCGAACTCCCGCTCGATGATCTTGCGGGTGAGAATGAACCAGGTGTAGTCGTATCCCGTCTGGCCGATGTGCTCGAGCGTCGCGAGGGTGTCAAAGCCCGGCAGCAGCGGTGCGGGCAGGCGGTTCCCGGCTGCGTCGAGCCACATCGAGGAGGGCGCGGGCAGGATGCGGATGCCGTGGTTGGCCCAGATCGGATCCCAGTTACGCACGCCCTCGACGTAGTGCCACATGCGGTCACGTCCGATCCAGCCGGCCCCGGCGCGCTCGGCGATCCCGAGCATCCGACCGTCGACGTGTGCCGGAACGCCGGCGACCATCGTGCGCGGAGCAGGCCCGAGCCGCTCGGGCCAGTACTTGCGCACCATCTCGAAGTTGTGGCCGATCCCGCCGCTGGTCACGATCACCGCAGGCGCGTGCGCGCTGAAGGCGCCCACCACGGTGCGGGAACTCGCGACCCCGCGAGCGACCGTCGAGGGCTCCAGCACGCTTCCACTCACGCCCTGAATGCTCCCGCCGGAGACGATCAGCTCGTCAACGCGGTGACGGAAGGCGAACTGCACCAGGCCCGCGGCGGCACCGGCCCGGACCCGCTGCTCAAAGGGCTCGACCACGCCCGGACCGGTTCCCCACGTGAGATGGAACCGAGGGACGGAGTTGCCGTGGGTGCTGGCCCCGCCCCCGCCCCGCTCCGCCCAGCCCGGGCTGGGCATCACGCGCAGGCCCTTCTCCATCAGCCAGGCGCGCTTCTCCTCGGCGGCGAACTCCACATACGCGCGAGCCACACGCTGGGGCCAGACGTCCTCGGGACGGTCGAAGGCCGCCGAGGCCTGCCAGTCCGCCCAGGCGAGGTCAAAGGAATCCTTGATCCGGGCGCGGCGCTGCTCGGGGGAGTTGACAAAGAAGAGTCCCCCCAGAGACCAGAAGGCCTGCCCGCCGAGAGAGGCCTCGGGCTCCTGCTCGAGCAGCAGGACCCGCTTGCCCGCCTCCACGAGTTCGGCGGTGGCGACGAGGCCGGCCAGGCCGCCCCCGACAACGATGACGTCAGCGCTCAGTTCCCTCGTCGTGCCCATGCGCGGGAGGCTATTGGCTCTCGTCCGCCCGCGCGGCAGCGCGCAGTTCCCGCCGGCGCACCTTCACGACGTACTCGTTGTCGCTGTAGCGCTCCTCCGCCCAGGGGTCGCCGCGGTGGTGATAGCCGTTCTCCTCCCAGAACCCCAGCCGGTCGGCGTCGAGCAGCTCGATGCGGTTGAGCCATTTGGCGGACTTCCACAGGTACAGGTGGGGCACGAGCATCCGCACGGGTCCTCCGTGCTCGACGCTCAGCGGTGCGCCCTGGGCCTGATGGATGACCATCGCCGGGTGCTCGAGGATGTCGCTGAGGGGCAGATTCGTTGTGTAGCCGTCGTAGGCGTGCAGCAGGACATGTGTCGCCTCGGGCCGGGGGCGAGCGAGCTCCAGCAGGGTCTCCACCTCGACCCCCGTGAAGCTCATGTCGAACTGGGACCAACGGGTGACGCAATGGATGTCGGTCCCTGTCCAGGTGGTCTGGGCCAGGCCGGTGAGCTCGGCATAGCCCAGGCTCGTGGGCTCCTCGACGCGACCGTCGATGCTCAGTCGCCAATCCGACAGGGGGACCCGGGGCTGGCGCCCGAGGTCGAGCACCGGCCACTTGGTCGTCGGAGACTGGCCCGGGGGCAGACGCTTGGGGTCGATCCCCAACGACTCGGCCCGCTTGCGGCCCCGGTCGCCGAAGATGCGCGGTGTGATCGGCATGGGGTGATTGTGGCGGAGCGCGCGTCGCGGACCCGCCTTCCCATCCCCGCTCACCGCGATGGACACCGCGCTCGCGGCGGCTGAGCGTCAGCCCGCGACCACGTCGAGCAGCGCGGCGAGATCCTCCTCGAGGGTCCACGCGCCACACGAGGCGCGCAGGAGGCCATGGGAGGGAATCGAGCGGACAAGTATCCCCGCGGAGCGGAGGCGGGCGACCTCGGCCTCAACCTCAGCGCGCGGGCGCCAGGACACGAGCGTCGAGGCACCGCGGGGCGCGATCTCGAGCGCGGCGGCGGTCAGGCCCTCGGCGAGGGCGTTGGCCATGTAGATGGCGCGGGCATGGATCCAGTCCCAGCCGGTGGCCTCGAAGACCTCGAGCGCGGCGAGGGCCCATGTGCTGCGCAGGATCGGCGGGAAGCTCGTGTCGAGCCGGGCGGCGCCGGACGCCAACGGGGATTCCAGGGGGTTGAGATGGTCGGCCACCGTCGCGTAGGAGGGCCAGGGTGGCTCGAGATCCTCCAACCGGTCGGGGCGGACGTAGAGGACCCCGCTGTTCTCGGGCCCGCACAACCACTTCTGACCCGAACCCGCGTAGAAGTCGACCCCCAGGTCGACGACGTCGACGGGAATGGCCCCAACCGCCTGGGCGGCGTCGAGCAGGACCGGCACGCCCGTGGCAAGGAGAGCGGGGACGTCGAGCACCTCCCCCCCGACCCAGGAGACGTGGCTGGCGGCGACGAGCGTCGTCGCCTCGGTGACGGCCTCGGCGAGCCGCGCAAAGGGCGCCACGCGGATCCGCACGCCGTCACGCTCGCGCAGACGTCGCAGCGGGGCGAGCAGGCCGGGATGCTCCTGGTCGGAGGTGAGGATCTCGTCGCCGGGAGCGAAGCGCAGGCCGGAGAGGACGGTGTTGATCCCCGAGGTCGTCGACTCGGTGAGGGCGACGGTCGTCTCCGACGCACCGAGCAGCCGGGCGTAGGCCGCGCGCACGGACGCGGCACGCTCCAGCAGGGCCTCGAGATAGCTTGCGCCGATGCGCCCGCTCTCGAGGTCGGCGTCGAGTTGGGCGCGGACCGCCGCGGTGGCCGCCGCGGGGACGGGACCCTCGGTGCCCGCGTTCAGGTACCGCACCCGCTCCAGGACGGGGAAGTGGGCCCGGAACTCGGCCCATCCGGTAGCTGGTCCCACAGACCGGCTACCGGCCATCACCGCTCCCGCAGTTCCCGCTTGAGGACCTTGCCGGTCGGATTGCGTGGGAGTTCGTCGAGGAACACGATCTCGCGCGGGACCTTGTAGTTGGCGAGGTTCTCCTTTACGTAGGCGCGCAGGTCGTCCGCATCGACGGACTCGCCGGGCCGGAGGACGACAAAGGCCTTCAGCCGCTGGCCGAAGTCGTCGTCGTCGACCCCGACCGCCGCCGCCTCGGCCACCGACGTGTGCGCGGCCAGCAGCTCCTCGACCTCGGCCGGGAAGACGTTCTCGCCGCCCGAGACGATCATGTCGTCGTCACGGCCGTCGATGAACAGGCGCTGCTCGGCATCGAAGTGGCCCACGTCGCCCGAGGACATGAGGCCGTCGACGATCTCCTTGTGGCCACCGCCGGTGTAGCCCTCGAACTGGATCGTGTTGGCGACAAAGACCCGGCCGGTGGTGTCCACCGGGACGTCGTGACCACGCTCGTCGAGGATCCGCACGGTCGCGCCGTGGACGACCTTGCCGACCGTGCCGGGGGCGGCGATGAGGTCCTGGGGGGTGGCGATCGTCGCGTAGGCGACCTCGGTGGAGCCGTACAGGTTGTAGACGACCGGGCCGAGGCGGTCGATCGCCCGCCGGGCGAGGTCGGCGCCCAGCGCCGAGCCGGAGACGAAGACGATCTTCAGGGAGGAGAGGTCACGCGCGGCGAACTCCTCCTCGGGCAGGGCCATCAGGCGCTGGAGCATCACCGGCACCATGACGGCGACCTCAGCGCGGTTCTGTTCAAGGCTCTCCAGGCACTCCCGGGGATCGAAGCGGCGCGAGAGCACGAGCGTCCCCCCGAGGGACACCGCGAGGATCATCTGGGAGAAGCCCAGGGCGTGGAAGATCGGCGCGCAGATGTGGTGGACCATGCCCGAGCGGTAGGGCACGCGTGACAGCGGCCCCCCGATGGGGGACAGCGAGAACGGGATTCCCCGACCGGCTCCCTTGGGGGTGCCGGTCGTGCCCGAGGTGAGGATGACCAGCCGGGGCGCCTTGGCGGGCTTGGGCGGGGCGATCGGTTTGGAGGAGGCGATCTGGGCCTCCAGGGTGTCGTCGGCGTTCGCCCGCGTCTCGACCCAGGCGCGGACACGTCCCAGGCGCGGCGTGAAATCACCCAGGGCCTTCTCGTACTCCTCGTCGTAGACGAGCAGGTCGACGCCCTCGCGCTCGGACACCTCGCGGATCTGGGGACCCGAAAACCCGGTGTTCATGAGGATGACCTTGGCGCCGAGCTTGGCGCCGGCGAACATCGCCTCGATCAGCCCGCGGTGGTTGCGCGCGAGCAGGGCGACGCCGTCACCGGCCTCAAAGCCCTCGTCGCGCCAGGCCGAGGCGAGCGCGTTGACGCGGTCGTCAAGCTCGCGCCAGGTGAGCTCGCCCTGCTCGTCGATGAGGGCGATCCGCTCACCGTGGCGCAGGGCGGCCAGCTCGGGGAGGCCGCCGAGCACCCCGAAGCGCTCCATGGCCAGACCCATGCGCAGGAGCCGGTTGGGCGGCTCGGGCCCGAGGACGCCGGCACGGGTGCAGACCGCTGCGTAGTAGGCCTCATCGGCCACGCGCTTGAGCAGCGCGGCAGCCCGGGTGACGCCGGAGGAAGTCTCAGCCATAGCCAGCGAAAGTATCGCTCCTGTGACGCCTCTGTATCGTCAGTTGCGGGTGGCTGTCGCCGACGACAGGGGCGCGCGCGCAGAGGCGCTGGTATGGAGTGCGTGCTCGGCCATGGTCGGGCCGGCGCTGCGCCTGCTCGGGGAGGATCCGAGCCTGGCGCGCTATGACCTGGCCACCGCCACGGTGTGCGGGGAGCCCGATCTGGTGGCGCGGGTGATCGCTGAGGATCCCGCCCGGGCAAACATGTTCTTCACCCCGCTGGCCCGTACCCCGCTGCATTACGCCACGTTTTCCCGGCTCGGACGCCTGGATCCCGCCCGGGCGGCGGGGATCCGCGAGGTCGTCTGGGTGCTGCTGGCGGCGGGCGCGGACCCGAACCTATGGTTCTCCCACGAGGGCTGGGTCCAGGCGCCGATCTACGGTGCGGCGGGGATCGCCGGCGACCCGGAGATGACCCGAATGCTGCTGGAGGCGGGGGCGGACCCCAACGACCGGGGTCCCGACCAGGAGGTCGGGGAGGCGCTCTTCCACGCCGCGGAGCTGGCCCATCCGACATGCGCCGAGCTGCTGCTGCGCGCGGGTGCCGACCCGACCGCGGCCCGGCACTGCCTCGGCCGCGCCCTGGACTTCGATCGTCCGGAGATGGTCGCCACCTTCGTCGCCTGCGGCGTGCGCGCCGATGCGGGTCACGTCCACCAGGCCGTGTGGCGCCGGCGCGGGCGGGCCACCGTCACCGCGCTGCTTGAAGCCGGGGCCCCCGTCGACGCCCCGGATGAGGCCCACGGGCTCACCCCGGTGATGGTCGCCCGCCGGTGGGGGGACGATGACGTCGTGGGCGCGCTGATCAGCGCCGGCGCAGATCCCGAACGTCCCGAGCCGGAACTGAGCCCGCCCGCCGCCCAGGCGCTGCTGGACGAGATGCTCGAGCTGGCCATCGAGCGTGGCTCGCTCGCGGACGTGCGCCGGATGCTCGATGCGGGGGCACGGGTGAACGGCCATCCCGGTCGTGGAGCGAGCCCGCTGGGGCAGGCCTGCTGGCGGGGCCGGGTGGCGATCGTCGCCGAACTGCTGCACCGCGGCGCGCGCACCCAGTTCGTCGACGGGGGCACCGCGCTGGGAGCCACCCGCCACGGTGCGGGGCACTGCAACGATCCCCAGGGCGGGCAGACGAGCGCGACGGCCGAGGAGATCGACCAGCGCCCCTACCGCGAGATCGAGGAGCTGCTCGCCGTGCACGGCGGTCTCGGGAGCGGTGACGGGAACGGCCCGGGCAGACTCGGCGGTCCGGGGACGCAGGCGCCATGACGGCGTCCGGCGGCCCCGGGACGATCGCGGCGATCCTCCCCGGCGGCGGGGCGCGCGGGGCCTATGAGGTCGGCGCCCTGTCTGAGCTGCTTCCCGCGCTGGAAGCCCGCGGGGAGCGCGTGGCGCTGTGGTGCGGCACGAGCGTGGGCGCGATCAACGCCGTCGCCTTCGCCTCCCGCGCCCACCTCAGCGCCCGTGAGCAGACCCACGTCGTGCGGATGCTCTGGCTGGCCATGCGTAAGCGGGACGTAATGTCACCGATCCTCGGCAGCGGTGGTCTGCGCACGCTTGCGCGGTCGCTCAACCACCTCGTGCGCTCCTCGAGTGAGAGCGTCGCCTCACTGCTCGATCCGGCCCCCCTGGCCGGCAGCCTCGAGCGCTGGGTCAACTGGGACGCCCTGGACGCGAACGTCGCTCAACGCCTGGTGACGGCCTGCGTCGTGGCCACGTCGCTCACCAGCGGGGAGCCCGTCGCGTTCGTCGCCGGCGCGGACGGACCTCCCAAGCTCTATGACGACGAGGTGCGCTACGTCGGCACGTCACTGCGGGGCGAGCACGTGCGTGCCTCGGCGGCCATCCCCGTGCTCTTTCCCGCCGTCGAGGTGACGACGCCGCGGCGCGCGGCCGGGTACTACGCCGATGGGGGCACCCGGCTCAACTCGCCGATCAAGCCCGCGCTCAACCTCGGGGCGGACCGGGTGATCGTCATTGGGCTGGAGCCCTTCTCCTTTGCCGGGGGCCGTCCGGCCTCACCCCGGGGACCCTCGATCGCCGACGTCGCGGCCAACGTGCTGGACGGGATGCTCGTCGACCAGGTCGCCCAGGACGTGCGCCGGCTCGCCCTGATCAACTCCTTCTTCGTCGAGGACCCCGCCTCCGGGACCCAGCGGTCCCCGCGCTCCTACCGGCTCGCCCGCGGCCATGACCCCTACCGACCGATCTCCTACGCGCTCGTCTCACCGCGACGTCACGGCGAGATCGGGCGGATTGCCCAACAGGTCTTCCAGCGTCGCTACGGCGGCTTGCGCAGCCTGCGGGATCTCGACTACACGCTCATCTCACGGGTGCTCGGCTCGAGCTCGCCCGCCCGGGGCGAGCTGCTCAGCTTCCTGCTCTTCGACGCCGAGTTCACCGCCGAGTTGATCGAGCTCGGCCGCCGCGACGCCCAGCGGTGGCTGCGCCGCCACCCCGGCGTCTGGTGCCGCGATGCCGCTCATGACCTCAACGTCGGCCGCGTCGACCACGACGTGCTCAAGGAGCAGGACGCGCTGGAGGAGTTCCGCACCCGGCGGCGCTGAGCCCCGTCCGACCGGCGGCGCTGAGCCCGCCGACCGCGTTCGGTGCGGCGCCTACCGAAGCAGCCCGGTGGTCTCGACCCCGGCGGAGTCGACGACCACGCACATCCCGCTGGTGCAGGAGATCGCGTTGGACTGGCTCGCGGATCTCGGCCGGATCGGCGCCGGATTGCCCCAGGTTCCGGCCACCGGTGTGCTGGACACATACGCGTTGTCCAGCCCGTCCAGGGTCACGCACGTCCCGCGGGTGCAGCCGACCGCGTCAAGCAGGCCGGTGGTGAACGCCGGAGGGTTGGCGGCCACCTGGTAGACCTGGCTCCAGGTCCCGGTCGCGCTGCGGGTCGCGCTGGCGAACCCGGGGGAGGAGTTGCCGAAGCCGACCCCGACGCACAGGCGGACACCGACGCAGTCCACGGCCGAGTAGACCGCGTCACCGAGGGCGCCCGAGGCCTTGTAGCTCGTCAGGTTCGTCGGGTCGACGGACACGTAGCGCTGGCTGCCGGCGACGACGCAGACCTTCGTGGTGGGGCAGTCGACGCTCGTCGCGGGCCCCGCCAGGGCGACGGAATGCCAGGCCGAGCGTCCGCCCGTCGGGTCGCTGGAGACGAAGACGTTGGCGGGCTGGCTGTCGTCGACGGCGACGCAGAGGTTCGCCGCCGGACACGAGATCCCGGCAAATCCGGCGAATCCGCCCCCGACCGCGACGTTCGCGTCGATGCGCACCGGGTGGCTCCAGTAGCGTGCCCCGCGGGTCGGCTGGGTGCTGGAGATGAAGCCGCCGCCCTGGTCGACCGCCGCACAGAAGTGGATCGTGGGACAGGTGAGGCCGGTGATCGCCGCCCCGTCGACCTTGGCCGGCGCGCTCCACCGGGACGCCCGGATGCGTGTGGTCACCAGGACGTGGCCGGAGGCGTCACCGGCGACGCACACCTGAAGGTCCGCGCAGGACACCGCCCCGAGCCCGCCGTTGTGCACCGACTCGATGCGCTGGGCCCGCCAGCGGAGGCCGGCCGCGCTGGCCGAGGCGGGCAGGAGCAGCAGGAGGGTGAGGCCCAGGAGGGCCAGAGAACGGATGCGTGAAGAGGCCAAGACGAGTATTTCTACCAGTGCCGCGGGGCGGGACCGTGCAGGTTCCGCTGCAGCGTTCAGGGGTCTAAACGACCCGTAGCGCGTCGAGTTGCGCGCTTGGCGGGTCCGCCGAGTCGACCGCGCCGGGCCCGGGCAGGGCGGTCGCCGCGGAGTTCACCGCGTCCACGAGTTCGTCCAGGGCGAGGCTCACCGACGGGTCGAGCCGCGGGGCGACCTCCCGCAGGAGGCCGCGCAGGGACGCCGTCCCCACCGCCTCCGGACGCTGCAGCAGGCTGTGATCCAGCGCGTCCTGGAGCGCCACGGCCAGCGTCGACAGCTCGGGCCGCGGGCGCAGCGTCGGCGCGGGGTCATCGGCGCTCAACAGCCGCAGAGCGTGGATCGCGTAGGTGACCCGGCGCAGTGCGGCGAGCAGGGCCGCGGCGGCCTCCGGGTCGAGGCCGCGGCCGGCGCGGTCCGGTTCGCTGCGGGCCACGGCGATCGTCGTGTCGGCGTCCGCGAAGGCCACGCGCACGTGACGGGCCAGCGGACGCGCCGCGGGTCCCGGACGCTCGCCGCGGACCAGGTCCGTGAGCACGGCGACGAGGTAGTCCCGTTGGGCGGCCACCAGCACGGCGAAGCTCCGCGGCAGCGCGTCCCCGGACCAGGTCGGCCACACCAGTGTCGCCACGAGGCCGAGCGCGCCGCCGATGATCGTGTCGAGGCCCCGGTCCAGCGCGATCGTGGCCGAGTCCGGCGCGACCCCATGGAGGAGGAAGACGATCATCGCCGTCAGCCCGGAGACACCGGCGGCGAAGGAGGCCGAGAACACCGTGTAGGTGAGCAGGGCGAGCACCCCGACGGTGATGACGATGCCCCAGCCGCTGGGGTCAAGGGCGACCGCGATGAAGGTCGCGATCACCGCGCCGCTGAGGGTCCCGAGCATCCGCTCGGCCCCGCGAGTGATCGTGTCGCCGAAGTTCGGCCGCAGCACCGTGGCCGCGGCGACCACGGCCCAGTAGGCCCGCGGCAGACCGCTGCGCTGACTGATGAGCTCCGCCGCGGCGACGACGACGGCGAGCCGGATGGCGTGGCGGCCGGCCGGCGAGGTGAAGCTCAGGGCATCCCGCACGCGCTGGGCATCCACGGCGACCCCGCTGAGGACGTGGGGTGAGCCGAGGCTCGGGTGAGGCAGCCGCCAGGTGCGCTGGGTTCCGTCGCGCAGAAGCGTCGCGGTCTGGCGCACGGCGGCCCGGACCTGCCCGCCCAGGGCGGCCAGACGCGCCTCCAGCAGCGGCGAGTCGAGGCTCTCGCGCGCGGCACTCCAGCGCCGCAGCTCCGCCTCGACGGCGTCCAGACGCGCCGGGTCGGCGCCCGGGTCGGCACCGTCCAGCGCCTCGACGATGAGCTCCAGGGCAGCGGCCAGCCGGCGCATCGTCGCGGCAACCTGCGCCTCACCCCGGCCTCGGGCGTCGGCGCCCCCGGGTTGCCCGGCCAGGGCCGAGCGCAGGCCGAGCAGCTCGAGGCGCAGGCGCCGCCCCTCGGCCACGAGGGTGACCAACCCCGCGCGCTGGGGGTCACCGAACAGCGCGGGCGCGGCGAGTGCCGCGTCGGCGGCGTCGAAGGCCTCGGCCGCCGAGACGGTGCTCGCGCTCAGCTGGCCGGCGATCGCCGCGAGTTGGGCGTAGGCGTCGCGCAGCAGCCGGCGTTGGCGCCGCCAGGCCAGTGGCGCGCCGACGAGCGCGGCGAACAGCAGCTGGGCGCATGCCCCGCCGAGCACGAGCCCGGCCAGGCGCAGTCCACCGACCAGCGACTCGGGAAAGCGCCCGAAGACGATGAAGGCAATCAGCGTCTGGGTGCCCACGACGGAGCCGCGGCGCCCCAGCGCGCTGGAGAGGCCCGCCCACACACACAGCACGAACAGCGTGGCGAGATGCAGCCAGGGCCAGCGTCCCGTCACCGTCCCGATGACCGTGGAGAGGGTGAGCATCACCGCCGCGGCGGCCATCGTCCCGAGCGGGGGCGTGGCCGGACCGTCACCGGCCCGCCAGGCGACCCCGACGAGCATCGCGCCGACACCCAGGGTGACCGCGGCGACCGGCTGGGCGAGGAGCGTCCCCAGGGCGAGCATCGCCGCCACCGGCAGCGCGGCGATGACCCCGGGACGCCAGGCCAGCCGGGCCCGGTTGATCACGAGCGCGCGCGCGAGCGCGCCTACGATGAGCGAGAGATGGCCGCCGATCCCCTCATCATCGGTGATGACGGGCGCGCGCGATGCGCCTGGGGTGACCATCCCGCGATCTACCGCGCCTACCACGACGATGAGTGGGGCCGTCCCGTCACCGATGACATCCGGCTGTTCGAGAAGCTCTCGCTCGAGGGCTTCCAAGCCGGGCTCTCCTGGCTCACCATTCTGCGCAAGCGCGAGGCCTTCCGGGCCGCCTTCGTCGGCTTCGACCCCGCCCGCCTGGCGGCCTTCACCCCTCAGGACGTCACCCGCCTGCTCACCGACGCGAGCATCGTCCGGCACCGCGGCAAGATCGAGGCGGTTATCCACAACGCCGGCTGCGCGCTGGAGCTGATCGCCAGCGAAGGCTCCCTGGCCGCCTTTGTGTGGGCCTACGAACCGCGGGGGACCGAGGCCGACCCCGCGGCGCCCCGGGCGCAGTCCGCAGCTTCGCGCGCCCTGGCCAGGGAACTGCGCCGCCGGGGCTGGCGCTTTGTCGGACCGACGACGGTGCACTCCTTCCTCCAGGCCATGGGCCTGGTCAACGAGCACGTCCCCGGCTGTGTCATCCGCGCCGAGGTCGACGCGGCCCGCCGCGCCCTCCTCAGGCCGGCGGGTGGGCCACCAGCAGCCGCATGAGGCGGTCGCGCACGAGGTCGGGACGCTCGTCGGAGATGAAGTGCCCGACGCCGGGGATGAGCTCGAGCCGGTAGTCCTCGGCGTTGGCGGTGCGCTCGGCGGCGAGATCCGGATGCACGGCGAAGTCCTCGGCCCCGAACAGGCAGTGGGTCGGCACGACGGAGCGGCGCTCCTCGGGGCGGTGCCGGATAGCCGGCAGCTCACGGGTGAGGAACGTCCGGTAGGTGTCGCGCCCGGCGGCGGCGCACACCGGATCATGGAAGCGGTCCGAGAACCAGCGAAGGTCGGCGTCGCTCACCCCCGTGCGCCGGGGAACGTACTGGTACCGCAGCGCCCGGTAGACGAGCTCGGTGCGGGTCTGGACGGGAATCCCGGCGAAGGCAATGGCCGGCATGTAGGTGAGCGAACGCCACATGTGGGGCAGGAACCGGCGCGCCGTCGTCCACGGGTGGGCGATGTTGAGACAGAGGTAGGCGGAGATCCGCTCGGGGATGCGCAGCGCGAGCAGATGCCCGATCCAGCCGCCCCAGTCGTGGCCGACGAGGAGCAGACGCTCGATGCCCATGGCGTCGAGCAGGGCGACGAGGTCCGAGACGACGTCCTCCTTGGCCCACGCGTGCGGCGCCGGGCCGGACCAGCCGTAGCCGGGGAGGTCCGGGGCGATCACGCGGACGCCGGCTGGCGGGTCGGCCAGCAGGTCCCGGTACTCGTAGTGGTGCTGGGGCCACCCGTGCAGGGCGAAGACCACGGGACCGTCGAGGGACCCCGCCTCGCTCACGTGGAAGTCAACCCCCCGGGCGCTGATCCGGCAGCGACGGACCCCGGAGATCTCGGGCGGTTGAGGCGGGGCGGGGCGGGGCATGGCGGGCAGCCTACCGGGGCCGCCACGTGGGCTAAGGTGCGGGCCTGACCGGGGCGAGGCGGGACCGCCGCCTCCGCCGGCCGGGTCCGCCACGGTGATGGGAACGATCGACAGACGTGAGCTCGCCGCGATCTTCGCGGGCGGCATGCTCGGCGCGCTCGCGCGGGTCGAGCTGTCGGACCTGTTTCCCTCCGCGCCCACCCAGTGGCCCTGGGCGATCTTCGCCATCAACCTGGGGGGCGCGTTCCTGCTCGGCTACCTCGTCACCCGCCTCCAGGACCGGCTGCCGATCTCCAGCTACCCGCGGCCCTTTGCCGGGACCGGCTTCTGCGGGGCATTCACCACCTTCTCCACCCTGCAGCTCGAGGTGCTGCACATGCTCGAGCACCACGCCGACGGCCTGGCCGCCGGGTATTGCGCGGCGAGCGTGGCAGGCGGCTACCTCGCCGTCGTCTTGGCGACCGCGCTGGTGCGCCGCGTGCGGGTGATCGCGTGAGCCCGCTGGCCTGGATCGGCGTGGCCCTGCTGGGCGGGGTCGGCGCGGTGGGCCGCTTCCTCATTGACGGCGCCGTGTCACGCGCCAGCGGCGGGAGCCTGCCGCTGGGCACGTTCCTCATCAACATCTCCGGCGCCTTCGTCCTCGGCCTGCTCGACGGCCTCGCCCTCACCGGCACCGCGCTGGTGCTCGTGGGGACCGCGACGGTCGGCGCCTACACGACCTTCTCCACCTGGATGCTCGAGACCCACCGCCTGCGTGAGGACGCGCGTTTCCTCGCCGCGACGGGGAACCTGGTGCTCAGCCTGGGCGCCGGCGTGGGCGCCGTGGCCCTGGGCCGACTCGTGGGAACGGCGCTGTGAGCGGGGACCGGCCACGGTGATGGAGGACTGCCTGAAGCTGACGACGTACTTCGGCGAGCGTGACCGCACCGACGCCGACCGCCGCGTGGCCGACCGGCTCGTGGAGCTGTTCAGCTCCGCCGAGCTGGCCACGAGCGTGCTCCTGCGCGGGGTCGGGGGCTACGGCCTCGGCCACGGTATGCGCAGTGACCAGCTGCTCACCCTGTCTGAGGACCTGCCCGTGGTGGCCGTCGCCGTCGACGCCCGCGCCCGTATCGAGGCGCTGCTGCCCGAGCTCCTGGCCATGGCCAACCGCGGTCTCATCACCCTCGAGCGCGCCCGTCTGGTCGGTGGTGCTCGCGGCGGGGCGCCCCCCGCGCCCGACGCCCTCCCAGCGTCCCTGGGCGAGAGCGTGAAGCTCACCGTCTACCTCGGCCGCCAGGAGCGCACACGCACCGGGCGCCCGGCCCACCTGGCCGTCACCGAACTGCTCCACGCCTGCGGTGTCTCCGGGGCCACCGTCCTGCTCGGCGTCGACGGAACCCGCCGCGGGGTCCGCCACCGGGCGCGCTTCTTCGGTGCCAACGCCCAGGTGCCGCTGATGGTCCTCTCCGTCGCCCCGCTGGCCCAGATCGCTCATGTGCTCCCCGAGCTCGACACCCTCCTGGAGGATCCGCTGCTCACGCTGGAGCGGGTCCAGATCTGCAAGCGTGACGGGCTGCGCCTGTCGGCTCCCGCCCCGCTGGCCGGCGAGGACGCCGAGGGCCTCGCGCTGTTCCAGAAGCTCACCGTCCACTCCTCCGAGAGCGCCCGCCACGGCGGCCAGCCCCTGCACCGGGCGATCGTCACCGCCCTGCGCGCCGAGCGCATCGCCGGGGCCACAAGCCTGCGCGGGATCTGGGGCTTCCACGGCGACCATCCCCCCCATGGCGACCGTCTGCTTCAGGTCCACCGCCACACCCCGGTGATGACGATCGTCGTCGACACGCCCGAGCGGGTCGCCCGGGCCTTTGCGATCGTCGACGCGCTCACCGCCCAGAACGGGCTGGTCACCGCAGAGACCGTGCCCGCCGCCCGCGCCGCCAGTGCCGAGCACACCCGCGGTGGGGTCCGCCTCGGCCGCCCCCCCCGGTGAGCCCGGCGATCCGCATCAGCGCCGCCGCGGCGCGGCGCATCGCGCTGGCCGCCCAGGGCTTCTCATCCGCCCCGCGGCCACCGGCGCGCCCACCCGGCCTGGCTCAGATCACCGCGATGGTGCGCCGCCTCGGCCTGCTCCAGCTCGACTCGGTGAACGTCTTCACCCGCGCCCATCTGATGCCCCTCTACTCCCGTCTGGGTCCCTACGACACCGCCCTGCTGGACCGCATCGCCGGCCACGGCGCGGGCCGGATCGACCGCCGCCTGGTGGAGTACTGGGCCCATGAGGCCTCGCTCGTACCCGTGGAGACCCATCCCCTGCTGCGCTGGCGCATGGCCGACCTCGACGGAGCCTGGGGCTCGATGCGCCGGATCCTCGCCGAGCGCCCCGGGCTCGTCGCCGACACCCTCGAGCTGGTGCGCGAGCGCGGCCCGATCCGTGCGCGCGACACGGGGATCCCGCGGCGCGATCCCCGGCCCGGGGAGATGTGGAACTGGCACGCCGGCAAGGTCGCCCTGGAGCATCTCTTCTACGTGGGGCGGATCGGCGCGGCCCGCCGCATCAACTTCGAACGCCACTACGACCTCATCGAGCGGATCCTTGCGCCGGCGATCCTCGACGCCCCGACGCCGCCCCGAGCCGACGCCGAACGCGAGCTCATGCGCATCGCCGCCCGCTCCCTGGGCGTCGCCGCCGAACCGGACCTCGGGGACGTCTTCCGCCTCTCCCGGGCCAGCTCGAAGGCTCGCACGGCCGAGCTGGTCGCCTCCGGGGAGCTGATCGAGGTGAGCGTCGCGGGCTGGGAGGTGCCCGGCCTGCTCTGGCACGAGGCCCGCCGGCCCCGGCCGCTCCCCACCCGGGCACTGCTCTCCCCCTTTGACTCACTCGTCTTCTTCCGTCCGCGCACCCAGCGGCTCTTTGATTTCCGCTACCGCATCGAGATCTACACCCCGGCGGCCCGGCGGGTTTACGGCTACTACGTGCTCCCGTTCCTGCTCGACGAGGCGCTCGTCGCGCGCGTCGATCTGAAGTCCGACCGCCGGGCCGGCCGCCTGCGGGTCCAGGGCGCCTTCGCCGAGCCCGGCGTCGACCGCCGCCACGTGGCCCGGGAGCTCGCCGCCGAGCTTGCGCTGTGCGCCGGCTGGCTCGGCCTGGAGGGGGTGAGTGTCGCCGACCACGGGGATCTCGCCCCGCTGCTGGCTGCGATGCTCTGAGCATGAAGCTGGCCACGATCCTCCTTCCGGGCGAGACGACGCCCCGGGCTGCGCTCGTCGAGGCCGGGCGGGCGCGTCCCTTCGGCGGGCCCGACGGGGTGCGCGAGGTCCTGGCCGGCGCGCGTCCGGTGCCCACCGACGCAAGCCATCCGCTCACCGACGTGACGCTGCTCGCGCCGATCCCCACGCCCGACACCGTCTACGCGATCGGCCTCAACTACGCCGAGCACGTGCGCGAGACCGGGGCCACCGCCCCGGCGAAACCGATCGTCTTCGTCAAGACGCGCAACGCGATCACCCGCCCCGGTGGTCCGATCCGCACCCCGGCGGTGACCGAGCAGCTCGACTACGAGGGCGAGCTGGTCATCGTCATCGGCGCCGGTGGGGCGATCGGGGGCTTCTGCATCGCCGACGACGTCTCCGCGCGGGACCTCCAGTTCTCCGAGAACCAGTGGACCCGCGGCAAGGGCGCGGACACCTTCTGCCCCTTTGGACCGTGGATCACCACCGTCGACGAGGTCCCCAGCGGGGATGACCTGCGCCTGCGCACCTGGGTGAACGGCGAGCTGCGTCAGGACTCGAGCACCGCCGACCTCATCTTCGACTGCCAGAGCCTCGTCGACTTCATCGCCCAGACAAACACGCTCGCCCCGGGCGACCTCATCCTCACCGGCACCCCGAGCGGGGTCGGGATGGGTTTTGACCCGCCGCGCTTCCTCGCCCGCGGCGACCGCATCCGGATCGCCATCGAGGGCCTCGGCGAGATCGAGCATGCCGTGGCGTGAACCGGCGCGCGGTCCCGGAGGAGTGGTGCACACTCCCCGCACCAGCCCCCGTTCACCCATCTGACGGGTGGCGTCGGGGGCGGCTTTCCGGCTCGCCCCCGACGTGGGGCCGGTCCTCAGCTGCGCTGCGGCGCGAGCCGCTCCAGGGCGCCGGCCCGGGGCAGGTGGATCCAGCCCTCGGCGCGGGCGAGCTCGCCCAGCTCCGGCGGCGGTGGCTCACTGAGCCCGGTGAGCACCGCGGCGGTGATGAGCGCGGCCAGGAGCGCGTCGAGGACGTCGTCGTGGCGCACGCAGTCAGCCTGCTGAGCCGCCGAGAGCGCCAGCCAGGGTGCGGCGGCCAGCAGCGCGGGGAGCATCTCCGCCCGCCGGGCCTCACCCCCCGGCCCCTTATAGCTCGGCGTGCGCCCACCGGCGGGGCGCAGTCCGAAGCGGGTCACCGCCGGGTCGGGGTAGACCTCACAGACCCGCCCGCTCATCCCGCTGCGGTCAGGGCGCTCGCCGGTGGCGGCGGCGAGACGCCGCAGCAGCCGCTGGGCGCGCATGGCCGGATAGGCGATGCGGTCGCTGCTCACCGACAGGGGCACCTTGCCGGTACGCTGGCGCACCCAGCGGTCACTCGCCCGCGCGACGAGCTCGCCCGGGGGCACCTCCTCCTCCAGCGGCCAGGCGTCCGGGTCTCCCACCGCGGCGACAAAGGCCACGGGCCAGCCCAGCGGCGCATCGATGCCGATCTTCGCCGGGGCCGGGTGGCCGCCGGTGCCGAGCATGTGCGTGAGCAGGCGGGCGTCGTCCAGGCGCACGCCGGCGTCGCGATGACGCGCCAGCAGGGGGACCTCGACGTGCTCGGCGTGCCAGCGCAGCAGACACACCCCCGTCGTCTCCGGCTGGGAGGCCAGGTCGATCCCCAGGGTGCTCAGACCGATGTCCACGGCGCCACAGCCCCGACCCGGCGGCGTTCAGAGGACGACGACCTGGCGGACGGCCTCGCCGCTGGCCAGCCGGTCAAAGCCGGCATTGAGGTCGTCGAGACCCAGGCGGTGGGTGAGCAGCCGCTCCACGGGCAGACGCCCGGCGCGGTAGAGCTCGATGAAGCGCGGGATGTCACGGCGGGGCACGCAGGTACCGAGGTAGGAGCCCTTGAGGGTGCGCTCCTCGGCGACGAGTGACACCGCGGGGATGCTCAGCTCCTGCTGGGGGTGGGGCAGCCCGACGGTGACGGTCGTGCCGCCGCGCCGGGTCGCCGCGTAGGCCTGAGCGAGCACCGCGGCGGAGCCGACGGTCTCGAGCACGGTGGGGGCTCCGCCGCCGGTGAGCGCACGGATCTCGGCGACGGTGTCGGGCCCGGCGGCCAGCGCATGGCGGGCGCCGAGCGTGAGGGCGAGCTCGAGCTTCTCCGGGACACGGTCCACGGCGATGACCTCGCCGCCGGCCTCCAGCGCGCCGAGCAGCGCGGCCAGACCAACCCCACCGAGCCCGAAGACGGCGACGCTCTCCCCCGGCTGGATGCGCGCGGCGTTGAGCGCCGCGCCGGTGCCGGTGAGGACCGCGCAGCCGAACAGCGCCGCGAGCTCGAAGGGCAGCTCAGGATCGATGCGCACCGCCGAGTGCGCCGAGACGACGATCTGCTCGGCGAAGGCCGAGACGCCCAGATGGTGGTGCAGTTCCCCCGGCCGCTCCGGGTCGTGCCAGCGCCGCGCCCCCGAGAGCAGCGTGCCCGCGGTGTTCGCGGCCGCGCCCGGCTCACACAGGGCCGCCCGGCCGGCGCGGCAGGGCTCGCACTCTCCACAGACGGGCACGAAGGCCAGCACCACGTGGTCGCCGACGGTGAAGTCGACGACGCCCGCCCCGACCCCGACGACCTCACCGGCGGCCTCATGGCCGAGCACCATCGGCATCACCCGGGGCCGGGAGCCGTCGATGACCGACAGGTCCGAATGGCACAGTCCGGCGGCGCGCACGCGGACGGCGAGTTCCCCCGGACCGGGAGGATCCAGCTCGAGGGTGCGGATCTCCAGCGGCCGGCTCTGCGCGTAGGGGCCGGGACGGCCCGTCTCGGTGAGCACGGCGGCGCGGACGCGGGTCATCGACAGATTGCCTCCAGACGGGCGCGCAGAGCGCCGGGGATCGGGGTGGGCCGGCGGGTCGGCCGGTCGACAAAGACATGCACGAACCAGCCCTCGGCGAGTGGGCGAGCCGCCGACTCGTCCCCGGCGCCGTCAAAGAGACCCACCGCGTAGCGGACACTCGAGCTGCCGAGCCGTTCGACGGCCAGGCCGGCGAGGATCGTGCCCGGATACTCGATGGCGTCGCGGAAGCTGCAGTGGGACTCCGCGCAGACGCCGATCACCTCACCAGCGTGGATGTCCAGGCCTGCCTCGAGGATGAGGTACTCGTTGATGACGGTGTCGAAGAACGAGTAGTACTCGACGTTGTTCACATGTCCGTAGACGTCGTTGTCCTTCCAGCGGAGGGAGATGCGACGCCGGTACGGAAAGGCGGAGGGCGGGGCCATGGCCGCCAACCCTAACTCGATCGGCGGCCGGCTTGCCTCAGGGCTGGGTGCCGCGTCCGGGCTGGAACCAGATCGTCCGGTCCTTCCAGTCGTGGACCATGAGCAGAGCTCCGCAGAGGGCGAGCAGGCTGCCCGTCGCGCCGTGGTGACAGCGCTGGCCGAAGATCCACAGTCGGCGGCGCTGGGCGTCGTACTCGACTAGGCGGAGAGAAACGGGGGAGCTCGTGCGCGGCGCCGGGAGCGGCGCCAGGGCGTGGGTCATGGAGAGTGTGGGCATGGTCATCAACCGGTGGGTGACCTGGTTATCGGCCCGAGCGCCCGGCGGCCTGAGTTCCGTAGGGCATGAGCCCCACGGCCTGGGTCCCCCGCGGCCTGAGTCGACCACCACGGGACCACCACGGCCTGGGCCTGCGAGGGCCCGGCCTCCCGCTGCGCTGCGCCGCGGCCGGTACCCCGGCGCCTACTCGGACTGGCGGGTGAGGCTGGCCACGAAGCGGTCGACGGTGCGCCGCTGATCATCCCCCAGAGGCTCGCCGGCCTCGACCAACAGGGTCATCGGTCCGCGCGCACGCGCCCAGTCGGTGGCGGTGTCGGAGAAGTTCGGGGCGACCCATACGACGGGTAGGTGTTCGGCGAAGGCGATCACCACGCCGTCCTGGCTTCTCAGGTCCGCCTCTCGGCGGATGACGGCGATGGCCGGCTGATCGAGGTCGCGGGCGATCTCGGAGATCGCCTCCAGGTCGGCATCGGGCAGCAGGGCGATCTCCCCGTCCCGGAGCATCTCGGCCGCCCATCCGGCGGGCGTGCCGGCGAGGGCCGAGGCGGCACAGACGAAGCGGAAGACGGGCTCAGACATGGCGGCTTAGCCTAGCTGGCCCGCCGGGATCCAGCGCCCGCCCGCGGCGGCGTCGGTCGTCGGTGGTGAGCCCAAAAGCCACCACCGACGCCACCCGCGCCCGCTGTGCGTGCCCGACGCGCCTAGGGCTGGCGCTGCTGGTAGTACGGATCCACGGGGGGCGCCGCGGCTCCATGCCGGACGGCCTCGCGGTCGCGCTCGGCCCAGTTCATCATCCACAGCAGCGAGATGATGAGGCCCACACCACCGACGATCATCAGGATGACCCCGATCGTGTGAATGTTGACGCCACTGGTCGTGGCGGTGACGGCGAAGCGCAGGGCGGCACCGATCGCGATCAAGATGAGAGACGTTGCCCAGGTCATGAAACCCTCCTTTGGTTTGTTGACCGACAACTGGATACGTTCCCCGTATGGCCGGGGGCCAAACCGGGTGTGAGCGACGTCCCATCGCCTTTGGCGTGTACGCTGCGCAGTCTTGGAACCGCACTTTCAGGTCGAAGTGAGCCGTGAGGATCGCCGCGCGATCCTGCGTCTGCGCGGGGAGCTCGACGTCTCCTCCAGCCCGGCGCTCGAGGACGAGCTAAGCCGCGTCAGCGGCCTGCCCGTGATCGTGCTCGACCTCAGTGACCTGGAGTTCATCGACTCGACCGGGCTCGGCGTGCTCGTGAAGTCCCACCAGCGTGTGCGCGACGAGGGTGGCCGCCTGGCCATCGTCGAGGGCGGCGGCCAGGTGCGCCGCCTGCTCGAGCTGACGGGCCTGGACCAGCAGCTCACGCTCGTGGTCAGCGCCGACGAGCTCACCGACTAGCGGGAAGGCGGGCCGTCGCGCCCGGCCCGCCGGCGGCCGGCGCGGTGATCACGCCCCACTAGGAGGTGGCGTCGACGAGTTCGATGCGCAGGCCGTCCCGCTCGGTGGCCAGCCCGTCCACGGCCGCGGCCAGGGCGGCGAGTGCCGCCGTGGTGGCCGGGCCGTCCTCGGGCGGCGCCTGGGTGCAGACGGTGAGGCGCCGGGGGCTCGACTGGATGGCCAGGTTGACGCGCTCCTGGGCGGTTTCCTCGACGTAGACGGAGATCGCCTCGTTGGCGGCGCTCAGGTGGGAGAGGCGTGCCAGAGAGAAGTGGGCGAGCGCGGCCACCGCGTGGACGATGCGGCCAAGCACGTAGCGCATCACCGGAGGCGGCGCGAGGGAGACGAGGATCTCAGAGTCGGCCCGTTCGGTGTCCGGGGGAGCCACCGGCCGGCTCGTGGCCAGCAGCTCCGCGGAGAGGTCACGGGCGTCGCGTGCCCGGAACCACATGCGCACCTCGGTGCCGCCACCCTCGGGCCGACGGAACTCCGACGCGCTCGCCGTGGCCGAGATCAGGGCGAGCCCGAGCCCCATGCGATCCTCGCCACCGGAGATCCGCGTGATCCCGCTGCCCTGGTCGATGACCGCCGCGGCGATCCCCGCCGGGCCCGCCTCGAGCTCGACGACCATGGGGCCGTTGGTGTCGTCGTAGGCGTGCAGCGCGACGTTGTTGCAGGCCTCACTCAACGCCGTCTTCAGGTCGGCGGTCAGTTCGGGGTCGAGCGCGAGCGCCTCAGCCATTCCGGTGACGGCCGAGCGCACGAGCGCGACGTTCTCGGGGTGACTGTCCAGCTCGAGACGCACCCTGACCGGTTCTGGAACCACGAGCGTTAATTACCCTTCTGTGTGAGGCCAAATCTGCCGGCTGCGGGGACCGGGCCGTGCGCTTCGGGGTCCCGGTGCGGCGATTTGGCGAATGCGCCAATGGGTACCTGAAGATGCGGCCATGCTACGCCCTACCCGCATCCGCAGTATCTACCGGGTCACGCCGGACCGGGACGCGCCGGCCGTCGCGCGACGGATCGCCGCACACGAGCTCGCGGACGTGCCCTCCACGGAGATCGTCGAGAACGCGGAGCTGCTGCTCAGCGAGATCACCGCCGAGCGGCTCACCGCGAGCCAAGCCAGTGACCCGCGGCGCACCGAGATCGCCCCGGAGCAGCGGATCACCATCGACGTCGGCAAGAGCCGTGAGCGCCAGCGCTGGGCAGTCGTCGACCGGGGCTCTCCGAGCATGCCCGCGGGCCTGCGCTCGGCCGCCCTGGACAAGATCGCCCAGGCCTGGGGCGTGAGCCGCCGCATGGGGCTCACGCGCACCTGGTTCGAACTCGAGGACCGTTCCCGGCGCCGCCGGGACGGGAACGGCTCAGCTCCTTGAACTGACTGCGGTCGCCGCCGTCGCGCTCGAGGTCGCCCGGGCCCGAGCAACCGTCGCCCAGATGGTCGCCGCGACGGCCTCGGGATCGTCGGTGAAGGGCACGTGCCCGGTGCCGATCCGCACGTGGGTGGCCTCGGGCAGGCGCTCGCGGGCGCGGTCGGCCTGGCGCGGGATGAGCAGCCGGTCCGTGGCCCCCCAGGCGACGGTCACCGGGACCGTCGGGGCATGGTCGGGTCGCAGCTCATAGCCGCTGAAGGCGGCCAGGGTCGCGGCGAAGCTCGGCGACGCCCACGCGTTCTCCAGCGTGGCCACCGCCTCCTCGGCGGGCAGCCGTTCGGGGTGAGCGGACAGCTGGGCCAGCAGCACGCGGCGGCCGGCCGCGGTGCGCACAGCCGCGAGTACCCCGGGTCGCGCCGGCCCCGGGATATTGATCAGCAGGCCAAGGGAGAGCTGACAGTAACGCCGCTCGGCGTCGGTCCAGAACCCGGCCGGGGAGAACGCGGTTGTGGAGGCGGCCACGCCGGAGAGGGCGAGCTCCAGGGCGAGGGCCCCGCCCATCGAGTTGCCCGCCACGTGGGCGTGCTCGATCCCCCGGGCCCGCAGGTCGGCGGTGACCGCCTCAGCGAGCGCCGGCACCGTCGGGGTGGTTCCGTCGGGAAGCGGCGCGCTGGCCCCGAAGCCGGGCAGGTCCAGGGCGATGACGTCGAACTCCCTGGAGAGCAGTGCGACGACCGGGCGCCAGGCCCGGCCGAAGTGACCCACCCCGTGCAGCAGGACCAGCGGCGCGCCGTGACCTGACCGTTCGGCGGCGAGGGGAGCGGTGGGGGCGGTGGGGGCGGTGGAGGCGACGCTCATGCCGCCGCTCCCATGACCGCGGCCTCACCACGGGTGGCCAGCGGACGGCCGGTGATGAGATCAGCGGCGCGTTCGGCGACCATCACCGTCGGGGCGTGGGTGTTGCCGCCGGGGATGATCGGCATGATTGACGCGTCGACGACACGCAGGCCGTCGATGCCGTGGACGCGCAGCTGGCTGTCGACGACCGCCTCGGCGTGGGTGTCGCTCATCCGGCACGTCCCCACCGGGTGGTAGATGAGCATCAGCCGGCGGCGGATGTTGTCCTCGATCGCCGCGTCGCTGCTCACCGCGGGACCTGGCTTGAGCTCCTCGATGATGATCTCCTTCAGCGGGGACTGGCTAGCGATCTCCCGCGCGAGCTTCACCCCGGCGACGAGCGAGGCCATGTCCTGGGGCTCGGACAGGGAGTTGGTGAGGATGCACGGCTTGTCGGCCGGGTCAGCTGAGCGCAACCACACCCGGCCCCGGGACTTCGGCGCGACGAGCGTCGGCGCGATCACGATCGCGTGGTCATCGTAGGTCTCGGCCCCGTGGTCCTCGTAGTAGGCGGCGCCCATGTGGAACTGGATGTCCGCCGCGGGCAGCCCCGGACGGGTCCGGGTGAAGGCGACCACCTCGGCGACCGTCGAGGTGAGCGGTCCGGTCTTGCGGAACACCCACTCCACCAGGGCTCCGGGCTTCTCCGCGTTGAGCAGCGTGTCCTGATCGCTGACGTGGAACATGATCGTCACGAACGGGTGGTCCTGAAGGTTCTTGCCCACGCCGGGGAGCGCGTGGCGGACCTCGATGCCGACGGCCTCGAGCTCATCCGGAGCCCCGATGCCCGACAGCTGCAGGATCTGGGGGGAGTTGATCGCCCCGGCGGACAGGATCACCTCACCGGCGCTGATGAGCTCCTCGCCGCTGCCCTGGCCCACGCGCACTCCGGTGACGCGGGCGCCCTCCAGGGCGAGCCCGAGCACGGTCGCGTTGGTGCGGATCTCGAGGTTGGGCCGCGAGCGCACCGGCTTGAGGTACGCGTCGGCGCAGGAAAAGCGCTTGCCCTCGGACTGGAGGACCTGGAACATCGAGACGCCGTCCTGCTCGGGGCCGTTGTAGTCGGGGACCCGGGGGATGCCCGCGGCGTGACTGGCGGCGATCAGGCGCTCGCATACCGGCCGCGGGGAGCGCTGCTCGGCAACGCGCAGCGGACCGCCGGCCCCGTGAAACTCCGAGGCGCCGCGGGCGTTGTCCTCGGCCTTCATGAAGTACGGCAGCACGCCGTTGTAGTCCCACCCGGGGGCGCCCTGGGCGGCCCAGCCGTCGTAGTCGAAGGGACGGCCGCGCACGTACAGCATCGCGTTCATCGAGCTCGACCCGCCGAGGCTCTTGCCACGCGGGACGTACAGCGAGCGCCCGTCGACGTAGGGCTCCGGCTCGGTGGCGAAGTCCCAGTCGAGCTTGGTGTGGAACTGCTTGGCGAACGCGGCGGGGATCTTGATGTTCGGCGAGCGGTCCTTGCCTCCGGCCTCGATCAGCAGCACCCGGACGGACGGGTCCGCGGACAGGCGGTTGGCCAGGACACAGCCGGCCGAGCCGGCCCCCACGATGACGTAGTCGTACAGAGACATGTCAGCTTCTCCCTCTCAGGTCTGTGACCGCATCGCGCACCGGCGCGCGACCTCCCTGCTCGCAGTCTGCCGCAGATGCGCCGTCGATGCGGTCCGGGTGCGAGACCGGAAACGACGACGGGCGCCCGGGCCGGAGCCCGGACGCCCGTCTGATCAGGCCGGGGTGAGGACCCCGGCTCAGTGGGGGAGCTGGGCGGCCGACTCCTCACCGTCGGCCGAGGCCTTGGCGAGCCGGTCCAGGGAGCTGCGCAGGATGCGCGAGACCTGCATCTGGGAGACACCGATCTCCTGGGCGATCTGGGTCTGGGTGCGGTCCTCGATGAAACGCAGGGCGAGCACGTGCTTCTCGCGGTCGGTCAGCTGCTCGGCCGCCCGGGCAATCGTCGCCCCGAGCTCGACGAGCTCGAAGCGGCGGTCGATCGCCCCGAGCGAATCACCCAGGCGGCTGGAGTCGTCGTCGCCCTCGGTCGGGGACTCAAAGGACAGCGGCTTGTGCGCGTGTGAGGCGTCGAGGGCCTCGAGGACCTCCTCCGTGGTCACCTCGAGGAACTGCGCCACCTCACCGAAGGTCGGGGCGCGGCCGGTGCCGGCGGTCATCTCGCGCTGGGCCGCCTGGACCTTGAGCGAAAGCTCCTGCACGCGGCGCGGGACGTGGACGACCCAGCCGCAGTCACGGAAGTAGCGCTTGAGTTCTCCGAGGATGGTCGGCACCGCGAAGGACTGGAAGGTGATCCCGCGCGTCGTGTCGAAGCGGTCGATCGCCTTGACCAGACCCAGGCTGGCGACCTGCTTGAGGTCGTCGATCGGCTCGTGGGGGCCGCGGTAGCGGTAGGCGAGCTTGTTGGCCAGGGGGAGGAAGCGGCGAACGAGCTGCTCGCGGGCGCCGGCGTCTCCGTGCTGCTGCCAGGCGACGAACAAACGGTCAAGAGACTGACGGCTGGATCCAGCGGCGCTGCGATCTACGACGGTTCCTTGGGACATGTGTTGGGACATACCCGGATCTCCTCTCGTGCAAACGGGACTATGGCAGGTCGCGGTTTAGTGCCGAGACGTGTGGGGAACTTCCCCCGAACATGGACCTTCGGGTAAGAAACGCCGGGAACGGCGAAAGGTCAGACGCAACCGGAGAAAGTCGGGCCTTCATCCTGCTGGAGACCGCGCGGCTGCGCTGTGAGGGCCTGCTCTCCCGGTCTGGCCGGGATGCGGGGCTGATGGCCATCCACCGCGAGATCGGCATGGCGGGATACGAGACCTGTGCGACCTTCCCTGACAGTCTGCGCGCCGACTGCGTCGCCCAGGCGACCGCCCGGCTCGCCGGCGAGGTGAGACTCGGTTTCAGCCCGTGTCCGGATCCCCACGTGATGAGCTCGGTGGTGCCCCAGCCGGCCGCGCCCCACCTCAGCCGCGCGCTGGCCACGATGTTCTCCGAGACGATCGCCGCTTCCGACGCGCTCGCCGCCGAATTGGCCGACCGGGACGTCGAGGAGACGGCGCGGGACCGCCTGCATCTGGTCCACGCGCATGTGATGGCCGCCTGCGAGCTGCTTGACGAGCGCCTCACCGTGCTCGAGCTCCAGGGCGCGGGCTTCGAGGCCTGAGCCGCCGCGCCCGCCCGCCCAGCGGCCCCGCAGCGTCGGGATGTGGCCCGATGTGGCCCCGCTGCGTCAGGATGTCGGCGTGCAGGAGTACCAAGTGGTCATCGTCGGGGCCGGGGCGGCGGGCCTCATGTGCGCGCGCACCGCCGCCCTCCGCGGGCGCCGGGTGCTGCTCATCGACCATGCGAACAAGGCCGGCAAGAAGATTCTCATGTCCGGCGGTGGTCGCTGCAACTTCACCAACCTGTACGCCGAGCCGGCCAACTTCGCCTCACAGAACCCGCACTTCGCCAAGTCGGCGCTCGCTCGCTACTCCCCCTGGGACTTCGTCGCCATGGTGAGCGACCACGGCGTTCCCTACCACGAGAAGAAGCTCGGCCAGCTCTTCTGCGACCGCCGCTCCCACGACATCCGCGACATGCTCCTGACCGAATGCGACGGCGCCGGCGTCGAGCTCCAGCTCCTCACCCGCGTGCAGCGGATCGCGGCCGTCCCGGAAGGGGGCTACCACCTGGACAGCGATCTGGGCGAGCTGCACGGCGAGTCGCTCGTGATTGCCACCGGCGGACTGTCGGTTCCGACCATGGGCGCCACCGGCTTCGGCTATGACGTGGCCCGCCAGTTCGGCCACCAGGTCGTGCCCACCGCCGCCGCACTGGTGCCCTTCCTCGTCGGGGAGGAGCTGATGGCGATGTGTGTCGAGCTCGCCGGCACCTCGGTGGAGAACTGCGTCGTGAGCTGCCGCGGGGAAAGCTTCCGCGAGAACATCCTCTTCACCCACCGGGGGCTCAGCGGCCCGGCGATCCTCCAGATCTCCTCCTTCTGGGAGCTCGGTGACGCGGTCACCATCGACCTGGTGGCCGACCGGGACGTGCTCACCTGGCTGCGGCAGGAGCGGGCCTGCCGTCCCGACAGCGAGCTGCGCACGGTGCTCGCGGATGTCTTCACGCGCAAGCTGGCCGCGCTGATCGTCGGGCGCTGGTTCCCTGGCCGGCGGATGAAGCAGTACGGCGACGCCGAGCTCGCCGCGGTGGCCGCCCGACTCGGGGCCTGGGAGGTCGTGCCCGCGGGCACCGAGGGCTACCGCACCGCCGAGGTGACTCGCGGCGGGGTGGACACCGCCGAGATCTCCCCCCAGACGATGGAGTCGCGGCGCAGCCCGGGGCTCCACTTCATCGGCGAGGTGCTCGACGTCACCGGGCACCTGGGCGGCTACAACTTCCAGTGGGCCTGGGCCTCCGGGCACGCGGCCGGCCAGTGCGTCTAGAGCGACACCCCGCGCGAGAGACTGAGCTACGGTTGCGGCCCGGCGGGCGGCCGGTCGCCCCCCGGGACCGTCGCGACAAGGGAGAGAGATGCGGCAGCTGACCGCGTTGGACCAGCAGTTCCTTGCCCTCGAGGACTCACGTCAGGTCGGCCACGTCGGCGGGCTGGCCATCCTCGACCCCTCGACCTGCCCGGGCGGGCAGCTCACCCTGGCTGCTCTGCAAACGCTGCTGAGCGAGCGCATCCACACCGTGCCGCCGTTCCGCTGGCGCCTCGCCCAGGTCCCCTTCGACCTCGACTACGACTATTGGATCGAGGATCCCGACTTTGACCTCGACTTTCACCTGCGGGAGATCGGGCTCGCCCCGCCCGGCACCGAGGAGCAACTCGCCGAGCAGGTCGCCCGCATCTTCGCCCGCCCGCTGGACCGCTCGCGACCGCTGTGGGAGCTATACCTCATCCATGGGCTGCCCGAGGGCCGGGTGGCGGTGATGAGCAAGATCCACCACGCGGTCATCGACGGCATATCCGGAGCCGAGATCATGGGCGTCCTCTACGACCTCGACCACTCCGGCCGCGACGTCGGACCCGTGCCCGCGGTCGTGCCCAAGCGCGCCCCGGGAGAGCTGGAGATGCTCCTGCGTGGCCTCACCGGCGTGCCCCGCTACCCCCTGCGCGCACTCGCCTCGCTCCCGCGTGCGCTGCCGAACATCGCCGAGGTCCCCTCGCTGGCCACGATCCCCGGGGTTGCCCTGGCCGGCCGCGTGGCCAACGGCGTCCAAGGGGTGCTGGGACGGCGCGAACGGATTGTCGGTCGCCGCGATCTGCGGCCGCCGCGCACCTCCTTCAACGGTCGCGTCTCGGCCCACCGGCGCTTTGTCTTCGGCCAGTTATCCCTCGAGCAGGTGAAGGAGATCAAGCGCCGCCGGGCCTGCACGGTCAACGACGTCGTCGTGTCGGTGTGCGCGGGCGCGGTGCGCCGCTGGCTGATCGAGCATGACGAGCTGCCCACGGATCCGCTCGTCGCCCAGATCCCCGTGTCGGTGCGCACCCCGGCCCAGCAGGGCACCTACGGCAACCGGATCCTGCTGATGACCGCGCCGCTGTTCACCAACGAGGCCGACCCGGTGACGCGGCTGGCCCTCACCCACGAGGCGCTGGCGGAGATGAAGGAGCGCCACCGCGCGCTGCCCGCCGCGCTCCTCCAGGACGCCAACCAGTTCATCCCCCCGGCGGTGTTCTCCCGCGCGGCCCGCCTGTCCCTCGGTCTCAGCTCCTCCAAGCGCGGCCGGCCCGCCTGGAACCTCGTCATCTCCAACGTCCCGGGGCCGCAGTTCCCCATCTACCTCGCCGGCGCGCGGTTGGAGGCGAACTTTCCCATCTCGGTGATCACCGACGGCATGGGCCTCAACATCACCGTGATGAGCTACCGCGGGTCGATGGACTTCGGGATCGTCGCCGACCGCGAGCAGATGCCCGACGTCCGGCGGCTGCTCGAGGGCCTCCAGCTCGAGGTCGACGCGCTGCTGGGCTGAGAGGTCCCGAGACCTGCGGCATCAGTCCGCCC
>DASSZV010000043.1:0-35182 GCA_035702765.1 Solirubrobacteraceae bacterium | reverse complement strand
CCGGTCCCGGTTGTTCAGCAGCTCGCTGGTGGAGTACCCCTGCTTGGCCCAGCGGATGAAGTCCTGCTGGCGGGCGTTGCGGACCACGTCGGAGTCGGTGTGGCGGAAGCGCACGAAGGCGAGCGCGCTGTTGGTGCCCGTGGGTGAGTAGACGCCGCCACAGAGGCGCTGATAGCCGGGCTGGATGTCGATCGAGGAGTAGTTGTCCGGGCTCGGGTAGGGCTGGGTGAGGTTGTAGTAGCGGTGATCGACCTGGGAGTAGACGCAGCCGATGGCGTCGATGAGGTTCGAGAAGCCGGTGAAGTTGGTGTCGATGACGTGGTTGATGACCAGCTTCGGGAAGACCTGGTGCCGCATCACCGAGATGAGCCCGGCCGGCCCGCCGTCGGAGGAGTAGATCGAGTTGAGCTTCGCCGGATAGCCCGCCGGCCCGATGATGTCGAGGTCCCGGGGGACCGACATCACGTTGATCGTCTGGGAGGCGTCGTCGAGGCGGACGAGCAGCATCGTGTCGGTGTTCGAGCCGACATAGCTCGTCGAGCCCGCCCGGTGGTCGGAGCCGATGAGCAGCAGCGTCTCGGGCTTGCCCGGGGCGGGCAGGGTGAGGCCCTTGACGCTCTGGGAGTGGATCGACAGCTCCGCGGCGAGGCTGCTCACCTGCAGGAGGCCGGCCGTGGCCGTCGCCACGGCCGCGAATACGACGACGAGGACAGCGGCCAGCAGGCCACGCCAGAGCAGCCCGCTGCGTGACCTGGGCAGGAATCTCGGGGTGCCCCGGCGCGACTCGAGCATCAGCAGGAGGATAGTGGTCGCCCCGGGCGGAGGCCGGGGGCGACCACAGTCAGGAACCGCTGATGCGGTTGGCTTCCTTGACGAGGATGAGCGCTCGGTTGTCGCCCACCTGGAGGTAGCCCTCGCCGGTCTCGAAGGAGAGGATCTCGGTCTCGCTGGCGTAGATGCGCAGCTCGCTCGCCTCGATCGTGGCCAGCAACGGCTCATGGTGGGCGAAGATCGACAGCGAGCCGATCGTCGTGGTCGTCGAGACCTGCTCGGCCTCGCCCTTGAACACCTCACCCTCGGGGGTGAGGAGCTCGACCGGGAACGGGGTGTGCGCCATGGGTGAAGCGGTCCTCGGGCCTAGGACTCGCCGCGAGCGGCCTTGACGACGTCGTCGATGCCGCCCTTGAGCAGGAAGTAGCGTTCGGCGATCTCGTCGTGCTTGCCCTCGAGAATCTCCCGGAACCCACGGATCGTCTCGGAGATCGGCACGTACACGCCGGGCGTGCCGGTGAACACCTCGGCCACGTGGAAGGGCTGGGAGAGGAAGCGCTCGAGCTTGCGGGCGCGGTTCACCGTCACCTTGTCGTCGTCGGAGAGCTCGTCGATGCCGAGGATCGCGATGATGTCCTGGAGGTCGCGGTAGCGCTGAAGCACCTGCTTGACCTGGTTGGCGACGTTGAAGTGCTCCTCGCCGACGATGTCGGGCTTGAGGATCGTCGAGGTCGACCCGAGCGGGTCCACGGCCGGGTAGATGCCCTTCTCGGCGATCGAGCGCTCGAGCGACGTCGTCGCGTTCAGGTGGGCGAAGGCCGAGGCCGGGGCCGGGTCGGTGAGGTCGTCGGCGGGCACGTAGATGGCCTGGATCGAGGTCACCGAGCCCTTGCGGGTCGAGGTGATGCGCTCCTGCAGCTGGCCCATCTCCGAGGACAGCGTTGGCTGGTAGCCCACCTGGCTCGGCATGCGACCAAGCAGCGCGGACACCTCCGAACCGGCCTGGACGAAACGGAAGATGTTGTCGATGAACAGGAGCACGTCCTGGCCTTCGGTGTCGCGGAAGTACTCGGCCATGGTGAGGCCGGAGAGGGCGACGCGCATGCGCGCACCGGGCGGCTCGTTCATCTGGCCGAAGCAGAGCATCGTCTTGTCGATGACGCCCGACTCCTTCATCTCGCGCCAGAGGTCGTTGCCCTCACGCGAGCGCTCCCCCACCCCGCAGAACGCCGACAGACCGCCGTGCTCCTGGGCGAGGTTGTGGATGAGCTCCTGGATGATGACCGTCTTGCCGACGCCGGCGCCGCCGAACAGGCCGACCTTGCCGCCCTTGGCGTAGGGGGCGATCAGGTCGACGACCTTGATCCCGGTCTCGAACATCTCGGTCGTCGGGGAAAGGTCCTCCACCGACGGAGCTGCGCGGTGGATCGGCCAGCGCTCGGTGCCCTCGGGCATCTCCGCGCCGTTGTCGATCGTCTCCCCCAGCACGTTGAAGATCCGGCCCAGCGTCGCGCGGCCGACGGGCACGGAGATCGGCCGGCCGGAGTCGACCACCTCGATGCCGCGAGCCAGGCCGTCGGTGGAGTCCATGGCCACCGCGCGGACGCGGTCGTCGCCGAGGTGCTGCTGGACCTCGAGCACGAGCGGTTCGCCATGCTGGACGGCGATGTCGGTGTCCTCCTCAGCCGCCGCGGCGGCGGGGCGCTGGACGATGAGGGCGTGGTTGATCTCCGGCAGCTTGTCCGGGAAGACGGCCTCGATGACGACGCCCTGGATCTCCTCGATCCGGCCTACGTTCTGTTCAGTTGCAACTGCCATAAGGGTGTTCTCCCGGGGTTCTAGGCGACGCCCTCGGCGCCGGCCACGACTTCCATGATCTCCTGCGTGATGGCCGCCTGACGGGCACGGTTCATCTGCAGGGTGAGGTCTTCGATGATTGAGTTCGCGTTGTCGGTCGCGTTGCGCATTGCGGACATGCGGGCGCCGTGCTCGGAGGCGGCCGAGTCGAGCAGGGCCCGGTAGATGGAGACCTCGACATAGTCGGGGACGAGGCGTCCGAGGATCTGCTCGGGTCCCGGCTCGTACTCCGGAGCGGTGGAGAAGCCCCCGCCGCCCGGGTGCTCGGCGCCGGCCCCGGCGTCCTCCTCCTCCTCAGCGATCGACGCCTGCTGGATCGGCAGCAGCGTCTCGTGAGTGACCTGCTGGGAGACCGCGGAGACGAAGTGGTTGTAGAACACCTCGACCCGGTCGACCTCGCCGTCGATGTAGGCCGCGATGACGCGCTGGGCGATCGCCTGGGCGTCCCCGTAGGCCGGACGGTCCGAGAAGCCCTCGAAGCTGGCCAGCGGCTCGCGGTTGCGGAAGCGCAGCGACGCGGCCGGCCGCTTGCCCGAGGCGAAGAACACCGGGGTGATCCCCCGTCCCTCCTCCTCGCGGGCGGCGGCGACGCCCGCCCGCACGATCTGGGAGTTGAAGGCACCGGCGAGTCCACGGTCCCCGGCGATGAGTAGGTAGCCGACCTTCGCCACCTGCTCGCGCTCGACGAGGATCGGCATGTTGGACCCGCCGCCCGCGGCCGCGGCCGCCTGGCGGGTCATCCGCCGGATGCCGTTGGCGTAGGGCGCGAGCAGAGCGATGCGCTCCTCGGCCCGGCGCAGGCGTGCGGCGGCGACCATCTCCATGGCGCGGGTGATGGTCTGGATGTTCTTGACCGAGGAGATCCGGTTCTTGACGTCGCGCTGGGATTCAGCCATTGCGGTTCCGTGCGTGCTCGAGGCCGGGGTCGGCGGCCGGCTAGGCGGCCTGGAGAAGGGCGTCGTCCAGCGGCAGCCCCTCCTCGTCGAGGTCGTAGCCGAAGTCCTCGGCGAACTGGCTCACCGCATCCTTGAGCTCGCCCTGGGTGCCGTCGGACCAATCCCCGCCGGCGAGCTTGGCCAGCAGATCGGTGTGGGTCGCCGCCACGCTGTCGGTGAGGCCGACGAGGAACTTCTCGACCTTGTCGACGAGGATGCGGTCGAGGTAGCCGTTGGTCGCCGCGTAGATCTGGATGACCTGCTCGGCCACTGGAACCGGCTGGCGCTCGCCCTGGTTGAGGGTGCGTACCAGCCGTTCGCCGCGGGCCAGCGTGCGCTGGGTGTCGGCGTCGAGGTCGGAGCCGAACTGGGAGAAGGCCTGGAGCTCGCGGTACTGGGAGAGCTCGAGCTTGAGCCGCCCCGAGGTCTTGTTCATCGGCCGGATCTGCGCCGCACCGCCCACCCGCGACACCGAGATGCCGACGTTGATGGCCGGGCGCACACCGGAGTTGAACAGCTTGGGCTCGAGGAAGATCTGGCCGTCGGTGATCGAGATGACGTTGGTCGGGATGTAGGCGGACACGTCCCCGGCCTGGGTTTCGATGATCGGCAGCGAGGTCATCGAGCCGCCGCCGAGC
Organism: Solirubrobacteraceae bacterium; assembly: GCA_035702765.1. Taxonomy (GTDB): domain Bacteria; phylum Actinomycetota; class Thermoleophilia; order Solirubrobacterales; family Solirubrobacteraceae; genus Palsa-465. Next base: position 30,981 of record DASSZV010000043.1, on the reverse strand, counting down.
TCATCCGAGAGCTTCACCGCGCGCTCGAGCAGCCGGCTGTGCAGGTAGAAGACGTCACCTGGGTACGCCTCACGGCCCGGCGGGCGGCGCAGCAGCAGCGACATCTGCCGGTAGGCGTAGGCGTGCTTGGTGAGGTCGTCGTAGATCGTCAGGGCGTGGCCGCCCTTGTAGAGGAAGTACTCGCCCATCGCCGCGCCCGCGTAGGGGGCGAGGTAGGTGATCGGTGCGGACTCGTCGGCGGCGGCCATGACGATGATCGTGTTCTCGAGCGCGCCGGCGTCCTCGAGCGTCTTGGCGAGCGCGACGACGGTCGCCTTGCGCTGGCCGATGGCCACGTAGATCGAGACGATCCCCGAATCCTTGTTGTTGATGATCGTGTCGACGGCGATCGCCGTCTTGCCCGTCTGGCGGTCACCGATGATCAGCTCGCGCTGGCCGCGGCCGATCGGGATCATCGCGTCGATGGCCTTGATGCCGGTCTGCAACGGCTCGGTCACCGGCTGACGGGCGATCACACCCGGAGCCTTGTGCTCGACTGGCCGGACCCCGCTGGCGTGGATCGGGCCCTTGCCGTCCAGCGGGGTGCCCAGCGGGTCGACGATGCGACCGAGCAGGGCCTCCCCCACAGGGATCTGCAGCAGACGTCCGGTGCGCTTCACCGTCGCGCCCTCGGTGATCCGCTGCCACTCCCCGAAGAGCACGGCACCGACGTTGTCGGACTCGAGGTTGAGGGCCAGGCCGGTGACGCCGTGGGGGAGCTCGAGCATCTCGAAGCTCATGGCGTTCTCGAGGCCGTGGATGCGAGCGATGCCGTCGGCGACCGACAGCACCGTGCCGACCTCGGTGAGGTCCGCCGATGAACTGTCCAGACCCTCGATTCGGCTCTTGAGGATGGAGGTGATCTCGTCCGGGTTGATCTGCATGAGAAAGAGGCTCCTTTTAAGCCTGGGGCCGGGACGGCGCTACTGCGCCGCCACCTGCTTTCGAAGGTTGTCGAGCTGGGCCTTCACCGAGGCGTCCATGATCCGGTTGCCCACCCGAAGCACGATTCCGCCGACGATCTCGGGGTCGACGGTCGAGGAGAGCTCGATCTGCTCTCCGGTCTGCTCCCCGATCCGGCGGCCGATGGACTGGACGGTCGCCTCGTCCAGGGGCACGGCGGTGACGATCGACACCGGCAGGCGCCGGTTGAGCTTGTCCCAGAGGGCGTCGAAGCGCGTACGGATCCGGAACAGCGCCGGCATGCGTCCGCGCTCGATGAGCGCCTCGAGGAAGTTCACCATGATCGGGTCCGCGTCGGTGATGGCGCGGTGGAGGCCCTCCTTCTTCTCCTGAGCGGAGAAGTAGGGGCTGAAGAAGAACAGCTGCGTGTCCCGGTTGGCGGACACCACGTCCGCTACCGCGTCCAGCTGGTCGTGGATGGCCTCGAGCCTGTCGTGCTCGGAGGCCACCTCGAACAGCGAGCGCGCGTATACCTCGGCGATCTCTTCCATCACTACGTCCTGGGTCTGTCCGCTGGTCCCGCAGACCAGCGGACTAGCGGGCCCCTCCGGCCAGGGCGCTGAAGTCGAGCTCGGCGAGAGCGTCGTCGATCAGGCGCCGGTGGTCCTCGCCGGTGAGGGTCTTGCGCGTCACCTTCTCCGTGGCCTGGATGGTGAGGTTCGCCACCTCGGCGCGGATCTGGTCGAGCGCCCGAGCGGTCTCGGCGGCAATCTCGGAGCGGATCTGCTCGATGCGACGGTCACGCTCGGCGTTGGCCTCCTCGACCACCTGACGGTGGTGGGCCTCGCCGGCCTTGTGGGCGCGCTCGATGATCTCCTCCGCCTGCTGGCGTGCCTCGGTGAGGCGCTGGCGGTACTCGGCGAGCACCTGGTCGGCCTCCTCGCGCAGCTGCTGGGCGGAGTCGATCTCGGAGTTGATGCTCGCCGCACGGTCGTCGAGCACCTTACCCAGGGCCGGGAACACGAAGCGCCGCAGCAGGAGGGCCACGATGAAGAAGACCACCAGCACCCAGATCATCAGCCCCACGTTGGGGGTGATGAGGAAGGAGCCGCTGGAGGCGAGCGGAATGTGGGCGAGCGGGTGCATCAGGGGCGCTTAGAACAGGAAGGCCGCGATGAAGCCGCCAACGAGGCCGTAGAAGAAGCAGGCCTCGGTGAGGGCGAAGCCGAGCCACTGGTCGCGGTCGATGTCGCCGCGCAGCTCGGGCTGACGGGTCTTGGACTGGATCGCCGCTCCGAAGACGGAGCCGATGCCCGCACCCGCGCCCGCCGCGCCGCCGCCGGCGCCGACGCCGAGGGCGATGGCTTCGCCGGCGTTCTTGCCGTACTTGGTCGGGTCAGCGACCGCCGCGAGCAGCGTGTGGAAGATGGACAGGAAGTGGAGGGACAGCATGGTCGGTTCGATGGCTCCTTGTGGGGTTAGTGAGAGGTCACCGCGTCGCCGAGGTAGATCGCGGTCAAGATGGAGAAGATGAATGCCTGCAGGCCGGCGATGAGCACCGCCTCGAAGGCGAAGATGACGATCCCCAGGGGCAGCAGCAGCCACTGCACCCAGGGGTCGCCGACGAGCACGCCCAGCTCTCCGCCCATGAAGGCGATGAGCATGTGGCCGGCCAGCAGGTTCGCCCACAGCCGGACGGTGAGCGAGATCAGCCGCAGGAAGTAGGAGAGGATCTCGATGACGTAGATGAGCGGGACGATCGGGCCGGTGACGCCCGAAGGCATCAGGCTCTTGACGAAGGCCGCGGGCGAGTAGTGGTTCGCCTTCAGACGCTCGTAGGAGAAGAGCACGAAGACGAGCAGCGCGAGCATCAGCGGGAAGGCGACGTTCGTGTCCGCGGCGTAGATCTGGAAGCTCGGGATGTGCGCACCGAAGACGGTGAACTTGTCCAGCGAGTTGACCGGCAGCGGGATGTAGCCGATCAGGTTGGACACGAGGATGAAGATGAACAGCGTCGCGATCAGCGGGAAGTACTTGCGCGCCATCTGCTGGTCGTGCATGTTGTCGCCGGCCATCGAGGCGGTCATCGAGTAGAACCATTCGATGGCCACCTGCAGCCGGGCGGGCCGGCGGCGCAGGCGCCCGGCGGCATAGACGAGCAGGCCCACGGTGATGATCGCCGCGATGACGACGTAGAGCACGCCCTTGTTGAAGTTCACCGGACCGACGGCGAACCAGGTGTCGAGCTTGAACTCGTTCGTCGGGGTGAAGACGTGGTTGGCGACCGCGGGGGCCTTGTGGGGCTTGAAGCCGAAGACGGCGACGAAGAAGACGATGCCGGCGATCCACAGGCCGACGAGGCCGAGCATGATCAGCCGGACGTTCGGCTTGCGACCCTGCGGCGGGGTGGTGTCGACGGGACTCTGGGGCGCTGTCACTGCACTCATGGCTTGATCTCCGGGCCGGACGCTCCGGCGGGGGTGGCGGGATGGTGGGCCGCCGCGCTCGCCCCCTGGGCGAGGCGGACGACGAAGGCGATGCTGTAGGCGGCGAAGATGACCAGGGCGGCGGTGAGACCGTCGCGGCGCTGTCCGGCAACGGCGGCGACGATGATCGCCGCCGCGAGCAGCCAGATGCGACCGAAGGCCTCGAACAGGTTCGCGCCGGCGCGACGGACCGGGTCGGCGACCCGCGCGGTGAACCGTCGGTCGACGTCCTGGGCCACGCGCTGGATGATCCAGCCGACCGCGCCGACGACGTAGCCGAAGCTCGGAGCGCCGAGCAGCAGCGCGGGCACCGCGCCGACCACGACCACCGCGACGTCCAGGTAGCGGACCGGTGAGAGCGTGCGCACGTGGGAATCTGCCTCGGCCGTCACCGGCAAGGCAGGCTCCGAAGGAGGCGCGTGGGACACCGCGCAGTCTGGTGGGCGTATGCGTTCAAAGCTCTGTCGGGTCCGGGGAATGCGGACATCGGCACCCCCTCCGGGGCGCCGCATGCTAGCCGATTTTCGGATGCGTCAGCGGGCCGCGGGGTGGCCCGGCGACCCGAGCCCGGCGGCGCCCGAGCCAATGTAGCGGGCGCGGCCGATCCGGGGCGCCCGCGGGAGACGCGGCTTGGGCATCTGGCCCTCGAGCCAGACCGACGCCATAGCCGTGCGAGGGAAGCTCGGCCAGCCGGCGAAGGCGAGGTAGCGGGGCTCCCAGCGGGGATTGAACTTCACGTTGAAGCGATACAGGCTCTCGAGCTGGAGCCAGTTGTCGAAGATCAGCACGAGCTTGCCCAGGGACCGCTCGACCGGGTTGGCCTCTCCGTGGATCCAGCGGGCGCCGAAGGCGAAGTTGAGCGAGAACTCCTTCACGCCGCGTTCGCGCAGCGCCTCGATGCCGTGGACGATGAGGAACTCCATCAGCCCGTTGGGCGTGGCGGGGTCGCGACGCATGAGCGAGAGGGATACCGCGGAGCGGCCGTAACAGGGGACGAGGTGGAGGAAGGCCCGGATGACCCCATCCGCGTCCCGGGCGAGGAGGAACAGGGTGTCGGCGTCGTTGACGCCGTGGATCGAGTCCATCCCCATGGAGAAGCCCATCTCCGGCTTGCCCTGCCGCCCGAGCACGATCACGCGCTCGATCTCGGCCAGCGCGTTGGCGTCGAGGTCGGCGAGACCGCACATCTCGGCCGAGTAGCCGTTCTTGGCCAGGCGGTTCACCGACTGGCGCACCTTGCGGATGGCCCGACCCTCGAGCGAGAAGTCGTCGACCGAGACGATCGCCTCGTCCCCGATGTACATCGTCGGCATGCCCAGCGCCGCGTAGTGCTCCCGCATCCGTGCCGAGGCGCCGACGGCCCCGAGCTTGAGGCCCCGGGCCCGGGCGAAGCGCTGCACCCCGGCGAGCAGCTCACCGAAGCGCTCGGGCGGCCCGACCGGGTCCCCGGAGAGGATGAGCACGCGCGAGTCGACCTGGTAGCCGACGAACGCGCTGCGGTCTTCGGTGAAGTAGAACAGGTTGTCCGAACGCAGCTTGAAGAAGGACAGGGTGTCGCTGCCGTGGGCCCGCACGACTTCGGCGGCCATGCTCCGGGTGAGCTCGCCCGGCGGGGTGCGCGGGACGGCCAGGGGCCGGAAGATGAGGTAGGCGATGGCCAGCAGCGTCCCCACCTCGAGGAAGTGGACCCCCAGCGGGATCCAGGCGAAGCGGAAGTGGTGGTGGAGGATCGTCGCGGTGTGGAGCTCGAACCGCTGAGGTCCGTTCCCCCGGCCCTGCAGCAGTACGCCGGACTCGGAGAGAATGCTCCCCAGGTGGGTCCGGTGGCGGTTGGCGATCCAATCGGCCAGCGTGATCAGGGCGATCCCCAGCGCGCCGACGAGCGGCACGCGCCAGAGCGCCGAGCGCAGGCTCACCGGCGCGGGGACAACGTCGAAGCGGCGGCGCGAGGCGAGCAGGATCGCGGCGACGGTCCAGCCGGCCAGGCACTCCTCAACGTCGAGGCCCTTGAGGACGTTGACGACGCCGGCGAGCACGAGGATCGTCACGGCGACCTGCAGCGCCCGGCGCCGGCGTTTGAACAGATAGGGCGCGCTGAGCAGCAGAGCGGTGCCGGCGGGCAGCGCGAGGGCGTGGAAGAAGCGCACCGTCCCGACGCCCTCGAGGTGCAGCAGCAGATGCCCGCGCCAGTGGATGTCCGGGGTGAGCGCCGAGGCGATGTTCACCAGCGCGACGAGCGCGGTGAGGGCAGCACCCACCCAGGCGGGCACCGTGGCCATGACCTTGGCCAGCGGCAGGGCCTCACGCAGGCGGGCAAAGCGGGGGGAGGTCTCGGCGGAGGGCAAGATCACGGGGGCGAGGGGCGCGCGGTCCACGGGGAATCTGCACGCTCTCAGAAGAGATACAGCGCAGGAGTCGGGAGGTTTCTCGACGGTGAGAGGATTCTCGCCCCGGCGCCGGATCCCTGCCCGCCCCCGCGGCGGGTCCCCTCGCCCCGGCGGGCAGATCCCTGCCCGCCCCACAACGAGGCTCTCTCCCGGGCTCAGGCGTCGGCGGCGGCGAGCTCGGCGAGCTTGACGGCGACGCGCTCACGCTTACCGAGCAGGGTCGCCTCGAGCGCGCGCAGCTCCTCCAGGCGACCCTGAACGAGCCCGAGCTGGGTCTCGATGTGGCCGGCGGCCTGGGTGAGCAGCTCGCGGCGACGGTCGTTGTCCTCGGTGTCGCCCAGCTCGCGGCGGATCTCCGCGCGGGCGGTCTCGGCCTCGAGCAGCTGGGAGAGCTGTTCCAGGCTGAGGCCGAGCAGATCGCGCAGGCGCACGATCTCGCGGATCCGCTCCAGGTCAGCCTCGCTGTAGCAGCGGTGCTTGCCCTGGACGCGCTCCTCGAGCGCTCCGAGCAGGCCGAGTTCCTCGTAGTAGCGAATGGTGCGCGGGGTGACGCCGGTGAGCTCGGCGACCTCGCCGATGCGCATCGGCGCCTCCCGACGCTGCTCGAGCGTGCTCATCGCGCCGACACGAGCGTCGGGGCGGACGCCGGCGCGGGGGTCTCGGCCGCCGGGGCACCCGGCGCGGCGTCGGCGCCGTCACCCACGTGGCTGGGCCGGGAGAAGGACACCAGCACGCCGAGCACCGAGATCCCGCAGAGGATCCACAGCGCGAGGTGCAGGTTCGCCAGGAACGGATCCAGCTGGGCAGCGCTGATGCGCGCGCCGAGTCCGCTGAAGACGTTGAACAGCGTCGACTTGGGCACCGACGCGGTGACCAGGGCCATGACCAGAGCGATGGAGAGCACCGCCCCTGTGTTCTGCACCAGGACCCGCGCGCCCGAGGCGATCCCGCGCCGGTGCGGGGCGACCGTGCCCATCATCGCCGCCGTGTTGGGTGAGTTGAACATGCCCGAGCCGATCCCGACGATCAGCTGGAAGATGGCGGGCCACCAGTAGGCGGTGTCCCGGCCGAGCGTCGTCATCAGGCCGAGGCCCAGGGCGGTGACGGCCATACCGAGCGAGGCGAGTGCCCGTGAGCCCCGGCGGTCGGCGTACACGCCGGCCAGCGGCGAGGCGATGAGCATGCCCAGGGCCAGCGGGGCGAGCTTCAGCCCAGCCAGCACCGGGGAGTCGCCCTGCACGCCCTGGAAGTAGAAGACGAACACGAAGGTGAGGGCGAAGCGGGCCAGCCCGTTGAGGAACGCGGCGACCGAGGCGAAGGTGAACAGCCGGCTCGAGGAGAAGATGCTGAGGTCGAGCATCGGCTGACGGTGGCGGGCCTCGATGAGCACGAACAGCGGCAGGAAGACGGCGGCGATGACGAGCGCACCGATGGCCTCGGCGCCCCAGCCCTCGACGCCCCCCTTGGAGATGCCGTAGACGAGCCCGGTGAGCCCGATGAGGAAGGTGAGGGTGCCCGCGGCGTCAAAGGCAGTGTCCTGGGAACGACCGGAGATCTCCCGCAGGACCGACCAGGCCCACGCGGCGCCGAGCAGGGCGAAGGGAACGTTGAACCAGAACACCCAGTGCCAGGAGATGCCCACCAGCGCGCCGCCGAGCACCGGCCCGATGACCAGGCCGACGGCCGCGACCATGGTGTTGGTGCCCATCGCCACGCCGAGCTCCTCCCGGGGGAAAGCGTCGGTGACGATCGCCGCGGAGTTGGCGAAGAGGAAGGCGCCGCCGATCCCCTGGATCACCCGCCAGACGATCAGCTCGGTGCCCGACCCGGAGAAGCCGGCCCCGAGCGGGGCGGCGGCGAACACGACGAACCCCATGATGTAGGCCTTCTTGCGGCCGAACTGGTCAGAGAGCCGGCCGGCGGAGAGCACGAGCACGGTCGAGGCGATCATGTACACGAGGATCACCCAGACGAGCTCGAGCAGGCTCGTGTGCAGGCTGCGCTCGAGGTCGGGCAGGGCGATGATGAGCGTGCCGGAGTTGACCGTGGCGAGCAGCATGCCCAAACAGGTACAGGAGAGCGCCCACCACTTGTAATGGCTGTGCCCGGCGTCGACGCCGAGACGGCGGCGGAAGGACGGCGAGGGAACGGGGATGGCCGAGGCCACGGGGCACCTCCTGTCGGCGACAATCAGCTTCTTACGTCAACGTAAGATAGCATGCCTTTCCACAGGCTACCTTCAGTCTTTGCTCAGGTGCGTGGGTGCTCGGGTGTTCGGGTGTTCGGGGGCGGGGGTCAGGTCTCAAAGGCCGCGACGGTGGCGAGCAGCACGAAGGCGCCGATGAGCGCGGCACCCTCGAACGGTGTCGCCTCCCCGTCCCCGGTGATCTGCCAGATGAGGATCGCCGTGCCGGCCAGCGCCCCGACGTAGACCGGCGCGAGGGCGAAGGTGAGGTGGCTGCGGAGCAGGAGCGAGATGAGCACGAGCGCCGGGTACATGAAGGCGGCGACCTGGGCAACCGAGGACTTCACCACCGAGATGGCGAGGTCGTTGCGTCCCCTCAGGGCGAGCACGACCCCGACGACGTGCTCCACCGCGTTGCCGGCGATCGCCACGATCACCAGCCCGGCGAAGGCGTGGGAGATGTGCAGCTGGCGGATGCTCGGCTCGAGTGCGTGGACGAACCAGTCCGAGGTGAAGGCGCTGGCCAGCCCGGCCAGGACGAGCCTGACCAGCGGTCCCGCGACGCTCTGTCGGACCGTCCCGGGCGCGGTCTGGGCCTGCTTCTCTTCCTCCCCCTCGCTGAGCAGGTACTGGCGTAGCCACACCGCGTAGATGCAGAGCAGCACGACCGCACCGACGATCGAGATCGTCTGGCCGTGCCGGCTGGCCGCGTCGGAGGAGAAGCGCGTCAGCCCGAGCAGGGCGATGATGAAGCTCGCGACGAGCAGCAAGGTCGCGGTGTCGTTGGGCAGCCGGGCGCTGAAGCGCATGATCCCGTCACGGGCGCGCAGGGAGCCGGCGATGAGCACGAGCCCGAGCAGAAGCAGCGCGTTGACGAGGATCGATCCGAGCAGCGCGGTCTGGGCGACGACGGTGTCGCCGGCCTGGAGGGCGAAGACGACGACGAAGAACTCGGGCAGGTTGCCGACGGTCGACTGCAGCGTGCCGGTCACCGCCGACCCGAAGTGCATCCCGACCCGCTCGGTCGCGTTGGAGACGATCCAAGCCTGACCGGCCAGGGCGAGGCCGGCCACGACAAAGGCGAGGATCTCCGACACCCCGCCCACATAGCGAGTGATCGCCGCGACGGCCGTGAGTGCGAGGACGGCGAGCAGGAGCCACCGCTCACGCGGGTCGAGACGGCTCACCGGCCGGCGCTGATCATGTCGAGCGGCTCACGCGGTCGAACTCGCCGGTCTCGATGTCGCGCTCCACTCGGACGACGATGTCATGCTCGCCGGTCTCGGGCTCCTCGCGCCGCAACTGGCGGATGCGCAGACTGCGGAACTTGAGGATCTCCAGGGTGTAGACGAAGTACAGGCTGGCCAGCAGCGCCCCGCCGATGAGCACGAAGAGCCCGATCCGCCAACCGATCTGGTGCCAGTAGCTGTGGGTGATGAGACGCAGGGCCACCGCGCAGCCGGCCATCAGCGCCGACCAGGCGTACAGGTACGCGATGGTGCGCCGCTGGGAGAAGCCGATGCGCGTCATCCGGTGGTGGAAGTGTTCGGCGTCGGCCTCCCAGATCTTGCGCCGGTACTTCAGCCGCTTGGCGACGACGAAGGAGGTGTCCAGGAACGGCACGGCAAGGATCATCAGCGGCACGACGAGAGCGAGGACCGCGTTGGTCTTCAGCGAGCCGACGATCGCGGCGATCCCGAGCAGGTACCCGAGCAGGTTCGCGCCGATGTCGCCCATGAAGATCTTCGCGGGGGGGAAGTTGTGGAAGAGGAAGCCCAGGGCCCCGCCCGCAGTGAGCGCGCCGAGCACCGCGGCGGCTGAGCCGGAGCCCTGGAGGTCGAAGGCGATGATCGCGAAGGCGATCCCGTCGATCGTGCAGACGCCGGCGGCGAGCCCGTCGACGCCGTCGGAGAAGTTGACGATGTTCATCAGCGCGACGAGCCAGATGACCATCAGCACGCCGCCGAAGTGGGGGAACTGGAGCGGGCCGATGAACGGCAGGGTGATGTCGGTGATCACCGCCCCGCCCTCGACGGCAATCACCGCGGCGAGGATCTGGCCCAGCAGCTTTGCGGCCGGCTTGAGGCCGCGTGCGTCGTCGACGGCCCCGGTGACGGCGATCAGGCCGGCGCCGACGAGCAGGGCCCAGGTGTGGACCGTACCGGCCGGTCCGGGTCGGCCGTGGGCCTCGTGGGGCAGGACGATCGTCCAGGGCAGCCAGATGACCCCGGCGACGAGCACCCCGAGGAGGATGGCCAGCCCGCCCAGCGCGGGCATCGGCTTCTGGGAGAGACCGCGGTTGGAGGGCAGCGAGATCGCCCCGATGCGCCGCGCCACCCGGGCGGCGAAGGGGGTGGCCAGGGCGGCGACGACCGTGGCGACGAGGAACGCGTAGACCGCGTCGGCGTAGTAGCTGGGATGACCTCCGCTATGCGCCACAGCGACACAGCTTGCCAGCCGCCGCAGATGCGCAGGCTCCCGAGGGCCCGAAGCCGCCGCTCAGAGCTGGGGATAGAGCGGGTAGCGGTCCGTGATCGCGGCGACCCGGCCGAGCAGATCGGCCCGCACCGCCCCGAAGTCCGGGTGGGTGAGCGCCGTGGCGATGATCGCCCCGATCTCGGCGAAGTCCTCATGGTCAAGGCCGCGGGTGGCCAGCGCCGGCGTGCCGATGCGCAGGCCCGAGGTCACCATCGGCGGACGCGGATCGAAGGGCACCGCGTTGCGGTTCACCGTGATGTTGATCTCGTGAAGGCGGTCCTCGGCCTGTTGACCGTCGAGCTCGGACTCGCGCAGGTCGACGAGTACGAGGTGGACGTCGGTCCCGCCGGTGAGCACCGCGACCCCGGCCCCGGCGCCGCCGAGCACCTCGGCGAGGGTCCGCGCACCGGCAAGGGTGCGCTCCTGGCGTTCACGGAACTCCGGCGAGGCGGCGATCTTCAGCGCCACCGCCTTGGCGGCGATGACGTGCTCGAGCGGACCGCCCTGCTGGCCCGGGAAGACCGCGGAGTTCAGCGCCTTGGCGTGCTCCTCGCGAGCGAGGATGAAGCCGGCTCGCGGGCCGCCGAGGGTCTTGTGGATCGTCGAGGTGACGACGTCGGCGTAGGGCACCGGACTCGGGTGCAGCCCGGCGGCGACGAGCCCGGAGAAGTGCGCCATGTCGACCATCAGGTAGGCGCCGACCTCGTCCGCGATCTCGCGGAAGGCGGCGAAGTCGAGGTGGCGGGGGTAGGCCGACCACCCTGCGACGATGATCTTGGGCCGGTGTTCCCGGGCGATCGCGGCGACCTGGTCCATGTCGATCAGGCTCGTGTGCGGATCGACGCCGTAAGAGACGATGTTGTAAAGCCGACCCGAGGCGTTGATCTTCATCCCGTGCGTGAGATGACCGCCGTGGGCGAGCTCGAGGCCCATGAGCGTGTCGCCCGGACGCAGCAGCGCGTGGTAGACGGCCATGTTCGCCTGCGCGCCCGAGTGCGGCTGGACGTTGGCGAACTCCGCGCCGAAGAGCGCCTTGGCGCGGTCGATGGCGAGCTGCTCGGCGATGTCGACGAACTCACAGCCGCCGTAGTAGCGCCGACCGGGATAGCCCTCGGCGTACTTGTTGGTGAGCACCGAGCCCTGGGCCTCGAGGATCGAGACGGGGACGAAGTTCTCCGAGGCGATCATCTCCAGCGTCGTCTGCTGACGCTCGAGTTCGCGCTCAAGCACGCTGGCGATCTCGGGATCGACCGCGGCGAGCGGGGCGTTGAAGTAATCGGCGGGGAGTGCGCTGAGCTCCGGAACGGTTGCCATGGCAAGGACGCTAGCACCGGGGGTGGCGGTGGCGGCGGCCTGTGGGACCGCCGCCGTCCGGGGTGACGGCGCGCTCAGGCCGAGGCCGGCCGGCCCAGCCCAGCGAGGAGCGCGTCCACCTGGGCGGCGGCCACGGCGCCGTGGCGCAGGATCGACCACTCACCGTGGCTCTCCAGGCGGCGAAGGTCGACGACAGTCGATGGCGTGCCCGCCAGCTCGCCCCCGTCGATCTCGAGGGCGACACCGGCGCGGATGCGCGGGTCGACGTCCACGAGCCGGCGCGCCTCGGGCTCACCCGAGCGATTCGCGCTGGACTGCAGCACCGGGCGGGTGACCCCGCGCAGGACGGGCACGTCGACGACCCGGATGCCGCGGCCGTCCGGGAGCACGACGGTGATCGGCCCGGGCAGCAGCCGGCGCAGGACCTCCGCGCCGGGCTCGGGCACCCCGAACAAAGCCGGGGCGAGCTCGAAGTACATGAGCGCGGCGGGCTTGTTCCGCGGGCGGCCCTTGAGCGCGTAGAGCGGCTCGGGGTTGCCGACGTCGACGGCAAGCCCGTAGACGGTGTCGGAGGGGAAGAGCACGACCCCACCGGCGGCGATCTCGGCCTCGAACTCGGCGGCCCGGCCCCCGCTCATGCCCCGCTCACCGACGGCCGACGACGACCCGGTCATGCCCGGCCAGGTCACGGCGGATCTCGGGGTGGGCGAAGCCCGCCGCGGCCACGAGCTCGGCGGTCGCCGGCCCCTGCTCGGCCCCGATCTCCAGGGCGACGTGGGTGATTCGCGGGCGCACGCGCACCTGGTCGAGCAGACGACGGATGAGCTCGAGCCCGTCGGCGCCGCCGAACAGCGCCCGCCCGGGCTCGTAGTGCAGGACGCCCGGCGGCAGCACCTCGTCGGCGCGGACGTAGGGCAGGTTGGCCAGGACGGCGCTGTAGTCGCCGTCATCGAGCAGATCGGCCTCGGCGAAGCGCACCTCCAGCCGCAGCCGAGAGGCGTTGTGACGGGCGAGATCGAGGGCCCCCACGGAGATGTCCAGACCGCTGAGCTCGAGGTCGGGGCGTTCCTGCTTCAGCGCGAGGGCGACCGCCCCCGAGCCCGTGCCCACGTCGACGACGCGGCCCCCCTCGGGTAGCTCCAGGCCGACCTCGACGAGCAGCTCGGTCTCGGGGCGGGGGATGAGCACGCGCGGGTCGACGGCGAGGTCGAGGTGGCGGAAGGCCTGCTTCCCGGTGATGTAGGCGACCGGCTCGTGCGAGGCCCGGCGGCCCATGAGCGCCAGGTAACGGGTGCGCGCGTCACTGGTGATCGTCTCTCCCGCGCGGATGACCAACCCGGCCCGGTCCGTCCCCAGCGCGTGGGCGAGCAGCAGCTCGGCATCCAGGCGGGCGGTGTCGATGCCAACCTCCTCGAGTGAGCGGGTCGCCCAGGCGAGCTCGTCCGCGATGGTCCGGCTCAGACCCGGGGGGATCTCCATCTCCGCCATCGGGCTCAGGAGGCGACGGCGCGCTCGGCGAGGCGCCGGCGCTTCTCGTCGTCCTGGAGGGCGTCGGTGAAGGGCTCGAGCTCGCCCATGAGGATCGCGTCGAGGTTGTGCAGCTTCAGGTTCACGCGCTGGTCGGTGACGCGACCCTCGGCGTAGTTGTAGCTGCGGACCTTCTCGGCGCGCGCACCGGTGCCCACCTGCGCGGAGCGGGTGGCGGCCAGCTCGGCGTGCTGCTCGGCCTGGGCGCGCTCGTAGAGCCGCGCACGCAGGACCCGCATCGCCTTCTCGCGGTTCTGCAGCTGGGACTTCTCGTCCTGCATGGAGACGACGACGCCGGTCGGCCTGTGGGTGATGCGCACCGCCGAATCGGTCGTGTTCACCGACTGGCCGCCTGGACCGCCGGAGCGGAAGACGTCGATCTGCAGGTCGTTGGGGTCGATCTCGATCTCGACGTCGTCGACCTCCGGGAGCACCGCGACGGTCGCCGTCGAGGTGTGAATGCGGCCCTGGGACTCGGTTTCGGGTACGCGCTGGACCCGGTGGGTCCCGCCCTCGAACTTGAACACCGAGTAGGCCCCGTCGCCCTTGATGGCGAAGGTGTAGGTGCCCTCTCCGATGTCCATCGGTTCGGGCTTGAAGCCGCGGCGCTCGGCGTAGCGGGTGAGCATGCGGTAAAGGTCCCCGGCCCACAGGGCGGCCTCGTCCCCCCCGGCCCCGGGGCGGATCTCCACGATGACGTTCTTGTCGTCGTTGGGGTCGCGCTCGACCATCGCCAGGCGGATCTCCTCCTCGAGCTCCTCCAGCCGCTCGGTGGAACTGCGCAGCAGCTCGCGCAGCTCGGGGTCCTCGCCCTCGGCGAGCAGCTCACGGGCGCCCGCGGCGTCGTCGGAGGCGTGGCGATACTCGCGGGCAAGCTTTGCCGCCGTCTCGAGTTCGCGGTAGGCCCGGGAGGCGGCGGTGAAGCGGGCGCGGTCACCGATGACCACCGGGTCGGCGAGTTCGTCCTCGAGCTCCTGGAAGCGCGATTCGATCTGGTCGACGAGGTCAATCATCTCAGGCCGGAGTGTAGGCGCCGCCCGGAGCCGGCCCGGAGCCGGCCCGGGGGCCGGCCCGGGGGCCGGGCACCGGGCACCGGGCGCGGGGGCCGGGCGCCGGGCGCGGGGCGGCGCGGGGCGGCGCGGGGCGGGGCAGCGGGCGGCGCGGCCTCGGCGCTCAGCTGCCGCCGTCGCGGGCCTGCAGGGCCATCACGTCGTTGACGTACTGCTGGGTGCTCGCGTAGACGCCGTGCTCGCGCACCGAGGCGAGACCCTGGTAGTACGCGGCTGCGGCCATCGCCTCCGAGCCCGTTTGGGCGACGAGGTCGTTGAGCAGCAGCGCACCACCGCGGACGTTGTCCAGGGCCGAGCTGGGATCCAGCGGCGCCCCCGGGGTGAGCACCTCGTTGATCCAGGACCATGTCGCGGGCTCGATCTGCATCACGCCCACGGCCCCCGAGGGCGAGACGAGATCGTTGTTGAACCCGCTCTCCTGCCAGCCGACCGCCTCGGCCAGCGCCGGATCGGCACCGACCGCGCTCGCCGCGGCGCCGACCTGGGCGCCCGAGAGGACCTGGGCGGTCGGGTAGGGACCGCTCGCGGTCGCGCCGGTGATCTGCTGGTTGCCCGTGCCCGTCGCCGGGCCGGCCGCGCTGGCGCTCGGCGCCGAGCCCCCGCCGCCAGGCAGGGTGAGGGTCGTGCCGATGAGCAGGATCCCGGCGGGGTCGATGCCGTTGAGGGCGGCGAGCTGAGCGACGCTCGTGCCGGCCCGGGCGGCGATCGCGGACAGGCTGTCGCCGGGCTGAACGACGTAGGAGCCCGCCGGGGTGACCCCGCTGCCCACCGTCGTCGAGGACGCGCCGGCCCCCTCCGTGCCCGCCCCCGAGCTTGAGCTCGCGGCGGTGGCCGCGTCCTGGGGCGGGATCTGGACGATCTGGCCGGCCTGGAGCTCGCTTGTGGACGACAGTCCGTTGGCCGCGGCGAGCGCGGCGAGGCTGAGGCCGTCGGCGGCGGCGATCGAGGAGAGGGTCTCCCCCGGCTCGACCACGTGGCTGAAGTCGGCGAGGGCGGTTCCGGGCAGGGCGAGGGCGAGGGCGGCAGTGGCCAGGGCGATCTTCTTCACGGACATGGCCCGCAGTGTCCCTGCACGCCGGGCGAATGAAACCCCTGCACGGGAGCGCCCAATCTGGGCGCCGGCGTGCGCAGGTTCCGCGTTCTCCGTACCTCCATGGGGCATATGTCCCCATGGAGGTACGGAGAACGACCAACACCCCCGCGCTGGCCCGCTCAGGCGGAGACTTCGACGCCGATGAGATCCTCGGGGCCCAGTGACCCCGGGGTCTCACGGGCGAGCACCGCGTCGAGCGCGGCGATGGCGACCTCGAGCTGGTCGAGCGAGGGCTCGGCGGTGGTGAGCCGCTGGAGCTGCATGCCGGGCCAGATGAGCCAGCCGACCCACGGGTGGGTGCGGTGGCGGCCCGCCCACTTGATGACCTCGAAGGACAGACCGCAGACCACGGGCACCCCGGCGATGCGGGTGAGCACGAGGATCCACCACGCGGGCAGACCGATGGGGGCGAAGATGAAGATCGAGATGATCATCACGATGAGCAGGAAACTCGTGCCGCAGCGCGGGTGCAGGCGCGAGTACAGCGCCGCCCGCTCCGGGGTGAGCTCGTCCCCCGCCTCGAAACAGGAGATCGTCTTGTGCTCGGCGCCGTGGTACTGGAGCACGCGCTTCATGTCCCGCAGCCGTGCGAGCACGACGAGATAGACGAGGAAGATCGCCGTGCGCACGAGGACCTCGACGAGCCAGAAGAGCCAGGAGGAGCCGAGCTGGTGCTTGATCAGCGACGTGAGCGACACCGGCACGACGAAGAACAGCCCCACCGCGAAGACGACGGCGACGATGATGGTGCCCGCCCACACCCCGCCGGAGAGGCCCGCGCTCTCGCCGTCAGCACCTCCGGACAGCTCCGGGTCGGCGGCGATCTGAGCGTCGGTGGCGATGCCCAGCGCGCGGAAGCCGATGGCCATCGAGTCGACGAGTCCGACGACCCCCCGGACCAGGGGCAGGCGCATCCAGCGCGGACGATGCCCGCGGGAGGCGAGCTCGAAGGCCTGCACCTTCAGTTCTCCGTCGGGCAGGCGCATCCCGACGGCCCAGTTGCGGACGCCGCGCATCATCACGCCCTCGATGACGGCCTGGCCGCCCACGGGGGCATCACGGGCCGCCGTGAGGCGGCCCTCGGGAACTGAGGGCGACGCGGCCGGGCCCGGGGACCCGACCGTGCCAGCGGACATCGTTCTAGTGCGAGGCGCCGGCGTTCGTGCGCTGGGCGTTGCGGCCCTTGGCGACGCGACGCTGGAAGCGCTCGACACGACCACCGGTGTCGACGAGCTTCTGACGCCCGGTGTAGAAGGGGTGGCACTCCGAGCAGATCTCGACGTGGATCTCACCCCGGGTCGACCGAGTGGTGAACTTATTGCCGCAGGTGCATGTGACCTGCGAATCAATGTATGTGGGGTGGATGTCGCTCTTCATGGCTTTCAAAAGGATAGCGGCGGGCCCATGCCCGCCGCCGGTCACGCACCCGGGTTCCGGCCCCGAGTCTCAGACCATCGTGTAGAGCGGGCCATCGCCCCCCTCGGGCGGGGTGAGGCGGCCGCCCTTGGCGGTGATCGCGCCGCACTGGACGCAGTTGGTGTAGTTGACGATCACGTCGACCCGGCCGGATTTCGGCGCGTCGTCGGGGATCTCGTACACCCCGGCTGGACACATCCAGACCCATGTCTCGGCGATCTCGCGCGGGACGTGCTTCTCCAGCTTGATGTGGTTGGGCGCGTCGTCCCGGGTCGCGTTGCCGGAGATGTACACCGAGGACAGCTTGTCGAAGGTGTACTTGTTGTCCGGCTTCACGTAGGAGTCCTTGGTGTTGCCGATGAACATCTCGGTCTCGTCGTTGCGGTGCCAGCCCCAGCGTCCCGGCAGCAGCCAGCCGCGCGAGGCGACGCCCAGGCCGGCCAGCGGGGCGCCCCGGAAGAAGCCCTTGGCCAGGGGCTGGCGTGTGTTGCGCGTCGCCCACAGGTCCTTGCCGGTGGATGATGCCTCGATCGCCGCCTCGTACTTGGACAGGGGGGCAGTGCCCTTCAGTGAGCGGTAGATCGCCTCGGCGGCGAGCTTGCCCGACTGGATGCAGTGGTGGATGCCCTTGAGCGAGACGGTGTCGACGAGCCCCCCGGCGTCGCCGACGAGCACGGCGCCGGGCATGGAGAGCTTGGGCATCGACCAGTAGCCGCCGCCGGGTAGGGCCTTGGCCGACCAGGCGACGCGCTCGCCGCCGTCGAGGATCTTCTGCACGAGCGGATGGGTCTTGAACAGCTGAAGCAGGTCGTGGGCCGAGGTCGTCGCATCCTTGTACTCGAGCCCGACGACCAGGCCGATGGAGACCAGGTCGTCCCCGGTCGTCTCGTCCTTCATCGGATACAGCCAGGTGCCGCCGACCTGTCCGTACTTGGGCGAGAGCTTCAGGGGCCAGGGCCCGAGCGTGTGGATGACGCGGTCCAGCGGCTTGGGGACCTTCCAGACCTCCTTGACCCCGAGCTCCCAGATCGGCGGCTCGCGGTGCCGGCCCAGGTCGAACTCGCGGATGGCCGCGCCGGTGAGGTGGCCCCAGTTGCCCTCGGCGAGCACGGTCACCCGCGCCTTGATGTCGGTGCCCGGCTCGAAGTTGGCCAGCTCCTCACCGTGCTTGCCCCGGCCCTTGTCCCCGGAGCGAACCCCGACGACCCGTCCGTCCTCGACGATCAACTGGGTCGCCGCGGTCTCCGTGAGGATGTACGCGCCGGCCTCCTCGGCCGTGCGCTGCTGATATCGGGCGAGCGCGGAGACCGAGACGACCTCGTTGCCCTCATTGGCGAAGTTCGGCGGGGTCGAGGGCAGCTTGATCGCCCGCTTGGCGTTCGGCATCAGATAGACGGCGTCCTTCTCCACCTCGCCGAAGGCGAAGCGATGCTTGCGCCAGTCCTCCCGAGTCATCTCCGGGTAGAGCTCCAGCAGCGGGTCGGGCACCATCACGGCGCCGGACATGATGTGACCGCCGCAGGTCTTGGCCTTCTCGATGACCGCGACCGGAACCTCCCCCAGCTCGGCCATCAGCTCGGGATCCTCAGCCAGCAGCTGGAGCAGGCGGTTGGCCGTGGCCAGCCCGGCGGTGCCGCCGCCGACGATCGCCACACCGACATCGATGATCTCGTCCTCGGGGTCGAGCCCGCGTTTGATCACCTCGGCCTCGACGTCGTAGGGCGGCGGGAACTGGGCGGGCGTGAAGGGCCCGTAGGCCGGCTTGCCGTCCGGGTCGAGCACGCGCCCGTTCGAGCTCCCGCGGCTCTGGGAGCGAACCGCTCCCGCTGCTGGTTCAGACATGGAGTGTGCCTAGCCCTTCTTCGCCTTGATCGCGTCGGTCAGCTTGGGGAGGATCTTGTTGAGGTCACCAACCACCCCGAGGTCGGAGAACTCGAAGATCGGCGCGTTGGCGTCCTTGTTGATCGCGACGATGTTCTCCGAGGACTGCATCCCCACCTTGTGCTGGATCGCTCCGGAGATGCCGGCGGCGAGGTACAGCTTGGGGGCGACGGTCTTGCCGGTCTGGCCGATCTGGGAGGCGTACGGCGCCCAGCCGGCGTCGACCACGGCGCGGGTGGCCGCGACCGCGGAGTTGCCGCCGAAGGCCCCGGCGAGCTCGTCGGCCATGGCGAGGTTGTCTCCGGAGCCGAACCCGCGGCCGACCGCGACGAGCACGTCCGCGCCCTCGATGTCGACGGCGGCGCCGCGCTGCTCGCCACGGCTGATGAGCTGGGCGGCGTTGGAGAACGGCTGGTACTCCACCTCGATGTCGACGATCTCGGCGGCGCCCGCACCGGAGCGCTTGGCCTCAAAGGCGTTGATCCGGCCGATGATGATGCCCAGGTTCCCGCGGTAGCGGCTCACCGAGATCTGCGAGTCGGCAAGGATCGGGCGGTGGGCGACGAGCTCGCCGTCCTGGGCCTGCACCTCGACGACCTCGGAGGTGAGGCCGGCGTTGCGCCGGGCCGCCAGGCCGCCGGCGATCTCGAAGCCGAGCAGGCCACCGCCGAAGATCGCGTAGCGCTGGCCGTGGGCGGCGATCACCGTGTCGAGGAAGTCGACGACCGGCGCGGCGAGACCGGCGGTGCCGCGGGTGCGGAAGACCTTGCTCGCCCCGTAGGCGCCGAGGCCGGCGACCATCTCGTCGGTGAGCTCCTCACCGCCGAGCACGGCGGCGTGGGCGGATCCGCCGATCTCCGCCGCGCGCGCGGCCGCCTCGGAAACGGCTCCGAGCGAGTTCTTGTTGAAGGCGTCCCCGTTGTGGAGGACGTAGACCAGGATGTCGGCCATTTCAGATCAGCTTCCTTTCATCGAGCCATGCGACGATCTTCTCGACGGTCTCGTTGGTGTTCTCGTCCTCGATGACCTGCCCCGGCGCCTTGGCGGCGGGGGCGTGGAAATCACCGCACTGGACGTTGGAGCCCGAAGCGCCGACCTGGGCGGTGTCGATGCCGGCGTCCGCCGCGGACTTCGTCTCCAGCGGCTTCTTCTTCGCGCCCATGATCGCCTTCAGCGAGGGGTAGCGCGGCTCGTTGATCGCGTCGCCGACGGAGATGACCGCGGGGAACGGGATCTGCAGGGTGTCGTAGCCGTACTCGGCCTGGCGCTCGAGGCGCAGACCGCCGTCGACCACGTCGAGCTTGATCACCTGAGAGAGCGAGGGCGCGCGGAGGTGGTCGGCGACGACCGACCCGACCGTGTAGGACTCACCGTCGTCGGACTGCTGCCCGAGGAGGACCAGGTCGGGCGCCTCGGCCTCGAGCACCTTGGCCAGCGCGTACCCGGTGGCCGAGACGTCAGAGCCGGCGAGAGCCGCGTCCGTGAGGTGGATGGAGCGGTCGGCTCCCAGGGAGACGGCCTTGTGCAGGGCACGCACGGCGGACTCCGGTCCCATGGTGACGGCGATGATCTCGTCGACCTCGATCTCGTTCCCCTCCTTCAGCTGAACGGCGCATTCGATCGCGTGCGTGTCGTACGGGTTCAGGTTCCGCTCCCCCGAGCGGTCGATGCGCCCCGTGGCGGGGTCGATCCTCTTCTGCACGGCCGCGTCCGGTACCTCTTTGACGAGGACGGCGATCTTCAAAGCCAACGGGTGCCTCCTGGTGGGTGAACGTGACGAGTCTAACGGTCGACTGACCGGTCAGTCGTGTACTCGGGAGCTCTCCGCAGGGTCTCCCGGAGCCCGCGACGTACGCGTCGGCGCAGCCCTCGTGACGGCCTCTGCGACCCGCGCGCGGGTCCCCTACCGGCCCCGCACGGCGGGGTCCGGGGCGCTCAGCGACGAGCCGGGGCGAGGCGTCTGCGAGTCCGCTCGCGCGAGGCTGTACGGACGGCGGCGAGGCGGTCGGGGCCCGGGTCGGGCCGGCGGGCGACCACCGGCGCCAGCGCGCGGATGAGGCGGTCACAGGGGGACAGGCGCACGAGCCACGGCGACAGCGCGCGGGCCGATCCGGCCAGGACGCCCGCGCCGAGCAGCGAGCCGAGGAGCTTCAGCCGTCGGCCGAGCGGGTCGAGACGCAGGATCTGCCAGCTGTGCTCTTTGGCCAGGGCCGCGAGCGCCTTGTCCGGGTTGACGACGACGGCGTGCCCGACGACCGACAGCATCGGCACGTCCGAGGCCGAATCCGAGTAGGCGAAGCTCTCGGTGAGGTCATAGCCGTGCTCGGCGGCCAGCCGGCGGATCTCGGCCGCCTTCTGCTCGCCGTAGACGAACGGGCCGCCCGAGCGGCCGGTGTAGACCCCGTTCTCCTGGTCGGAGAAGTGCGAGCCGATCCCCCCGTCGAAAGCGAGCACGTGAGCGAGGGTCCAGGCGAGCTCCTCCGACGCCGCGGTGATGATGTAGACATGCCGCCCGGCGTCCTGGTGCGCGTAGGCGATCCCGAGCATCTCCGGGTAGATGCGCGGCAGCACTCGCAGCAGCAGGGGCAGACCGAGGCGCTCGAAGTCGCGCACCCGCTGGCCGGCCACCGACTCGGCGATGCGGTCGCGCAGGACCGCGGTCTCCTCGTCGGTGGACCCGCGCAGGCGGAACTTCAGGTTCGCCAGCGCGTCACCGACGAGCTGGCGGCGGCTGATCAGGCCCGCCGCCCGCACCGCACGGGCGAACTGGAAGGCCGAGGAGCCCTGCATGAGGGTCTTGTCGAGATCGAAGAACGCAGCTCCGCGCCCACCGGCTGTGGGCTCGGTGGGCGCGCCCTCGGTGACCTCGGGTGCGGACATGCGCGGTCTCTCGGCCCGGTTCGCCTGAGGCCTAGTTGCCGGACACCTCGAGCAGGACGGCGTCGCCCTGGCCGCCGCCGGAGCAGATGGCCGCGACCCCGAGGCCGCCCCCGCGGCGCTGGAGCTCCAGGGCGAGGTGGCCGAGGATGCGCCCGCCGGAGGCCCCGATGGGGTGACCGAGGGCGATCGCGCCGCCGTTGACGTTCACCCGCTCGGGGTCGATGCCGAGCATCCGCACGGAGTTGATGGCCACCGACGCGAAGGCCTCGTTGATCTCCCAGAGGTCGATCTCCTCGGCGGAGATGCCGAGCTTGTCGAGCAGTTTCTGCGCGGCGAGCGCGGGAGTGCGGGCGAGGTAGGGGAAGTCATCGGCGGTCTGGGCCTGGCCGAGGACAGTGGCGATCGCCGTGCGGTTGTTCGCCCGCGCCCACTCGTCGGAGGCCAGCACGAGAGCGGAGGCTCCGTCGTTGATGCCGGGCGCGTTGCCGGCCGTGTGGCTCCCCTCCCGGCCGACGAGGCCGGGCAGCTTGGCCAGACCCTCGAGCGTCGTGTCAGCGCGGATCGCCTCGTCGCGGTCGACCACGGTCTCGCCCTTGCGCGAGCTGATGGTCACCGTGGCGAT
Source organism: Solirubrobacteraceae bacterium (assembly GCA_035702765.1). Taxonomy (GTDB): domain Bacteria; phylum Actinomycetota; class Thermoleophilia; order Solirubrobacterales; family Solirubrobacteraceae; genus Palsa-465. The sequence continues at coordinate 8,700 of DASSZV010000043.1, read as the reverse complement.
CTCCTTGGCGAACGTGCCCGACTCGGTCGCCTGGGCGGCACGCTGCTGAGAGCGCAGGGCCCACGCGTCCAGGTCCGGACGAGTGAGCTCGAGCTCGTCGCCCACCTCGGTCGCCTCGACGTACATCGCCTTGCCCGAGAAGGGGTTGGTGAGGCCGTCGTGCTGGGTCGCGTCGAGGGCCTTGACGTCACCCAGGCGGAAGCCGAAGCGTGCCCCGGGGAGCAGGTAGGGACCGTTGGACATCGACTCCTGGCCTCCGGCCACGCCGACGGTGACGTCCCCGGCGCGGATCGCCTGGTCGATCATGCCGAGCGCACGGACGCTCGAGGCGCACACCTTGTTGATGGTCTCGGAGGAGACCTCCTTGGGTATCCCCGCCTTGATCTGCGCCTGGCGGCTGGGGATCTGGCCCTGGCCGGCCTGGATGACCTGGCCCATGACGACGTGGTCGACCTGCTCGGGGGCGACCTCGGCACGCTCGAGCGCGGCCCGGATGGCGGTGGCGCCCAGGTCGGTGGCATCGAGGCTGGCCAGGCTGCCGCCCAGCTTGCCGAAGGGGGTACGCGCGGCGGAGAGGATCACGGTCTTGGGCATCAGGCGGGTCAGCTCCCGGGACGGGGTCGGTGGGTGGGGCGCCAATCCTAGGGCCTGGCTGGGACCGAGGAGGTGGCCCCCGGACAAGCCGCGCCCTAGACGCGCAGGAGCCGGAGCAGCTCGCGCCGGAGGCCGATGGGCCCCTCGAAGCGCACCCGGCCGCGGGCCACAAGGGCCAGGGCGGCGCGTCCGCGTGGCGTCGCCGGGTTGGGCAGCCCGGCAAAGCCGACCGGCGTGGAGAGCAGCGCCACCAGGTCGGCCAGAGCCCCCTCGACGCGCAGCAGGGGCGTGGTGGCCGCACCGTCGTCGACGAGGACGTGGCCGGGGCTGAACACCACCCGGGTCGGCGGATAGGGCCCGACGACCTTGAGCTCGACTTCGCCGGTGAGGCGGTTGGCCAGGTGGGGGCGCCGGCGCACGCCACGTTCGACGATCGCCGCGACTGCGGGGGCGAGGCCGCCGTCGGCGAGCGTGCCCAGCTCCACCTGGGGAGGCAGGTGGCCGCTGCGGTGGCCCGGCCCGCCCGGCGCGACGACGGTCGCGGATGCGTGCTCAGACGCGGGCTCGGATGCGGGTTCCTCGACGCTCACGGCGAGGGCCAAGCTAAGCACCACCGCGGTGGCGGACGCAGGCTCACAGCGGGGCTTTACCATGGCGCGCTGTGATGCCCGGCGAGGACCTCATCGAGTCGCTGGCGGCGCCCGTCGATCCGCTCCAGGCGCCCGTCGATCCGCCGGTGGCACCGGGAGGGCAGCTCGCGGCGGCGGTCGATCCCGAACTCGACCCCCCCGGGCCTGCGGAGCCCATCCCCGGCCGCCCGGCGCCGCCGCCATCGGTCCCGCTGCCCCTGCGCGACGGACCGCCGCCGCGTCACGGTGGCCCGCTCACCCTCTGGCGCTTTGCCCGGCGCCACCGCATGCTGCGGCCCCAGTACGCCGGCCTCGTCCTGCGCTGGGCCTGGCTCAAGCTCCGCTACCGCGGCCGGCTGATCACCGACGGCCTCTGCTTCATCATGCCGGGCGTCACCTTCGAGATCGGGCCCCAGGCCACGGTCGTCCTGGGCCGCTGGTCCTGGCTCGGACACGGCACGAAGGTCCGCGTCCACGAGGGCGTGCTGGAGATCGGCGCCAAGTCCGTGCTCGGACAGGAGTGCACGCTGTCCTGCTACCAGCACATCTCCGTGGGTCGCGAGTGCATCATCGCGGACCGCACGATGATGATCGACTTCGACCACGGCGTCGTCGACACCGAGCGGCCCATCCGTGCCCAGGGGATCTACAAGCGCGACGTGTCAGTCGGCCACAACGTGTGGATCGGCTACGGCGCCTGCCTCCTGCGCGGGGTGCGCGTCGGCAACAACGCAGTCATCGGCACCTCGGCCGTGGTCACCGCCGACGTCCCCGACGACGCCGTCGCCGCCGGGGTGCCCGCGCGGGTCATCCGCTACCGCGACGCCCCCCAGACCTTCCGCTGGGGCTGAGCACCCGCCGGCCCCGACGGCGGCTCTCGCGGCTGGCGCGCGGTCCGGCGCGGCGCCGCGGATCAGCTCTGGTCGCGCAGGGCGTCGTCGACGACGCCGACCGCGGCGACGTAGGCGGTGTGGGTGAACAGGCAGGTGACCACATAACCCCGGGACCAGCGCCACGGCGGCGGGGTGCGCCCGAGCAGCGGGAACAGGGAGAAGGTCATGGCCAACAATGTCGCCGCAAAGCCCACAGATGCGCCGGGCTCGCGGACCCGGCGCCGCATGACGCCGTGGAGGAGACCGAACAGCGAGCCATAGCTCCAGCGCAGCGCGGTGGCCAGCTCCCGGTCCTCACGCTCGCTCACCTGTCCCAAGTGGAGGATGTTCACCACGATCCGGCCGGGCACGTCGGAGTCGTCGTAGTCCAGCGGGGTGCTCCGCGGGCTGCGCCGGGCGGCGCGTTCCACCGCGTAGGCCCCGCTCAGGGCGGCGGTACCGGCGCTGCCGGCGAGCACGCTGCGCAGGGTCCAGGGGATGCGGTCCATCCAGGGTTGCGACATGCTCCTCCCTTACCCATCCGACCCACGGGGCAGACCCCCGCCGTTCAGCGGCAGACGGCAAGGAAGTCCAGGGCCCCCTCCAGGGGTCCCGGGGCGAGGCGGAAATCGCTGGAGGCGATGGCCGGGGTGAAGCGGTCATAGAAGGGCTTGGAGATCCTCAGCGCCGTGTGCACGCGGTCCCAGCCGAGCCTCAGGGCCAGGGCGTGAGCGGCGAGCTTGCGCGCGTGAAACAGCCCGAGCATCTCCACGGAAGTGAAGCTGCCCGCACACAGCGCGGCGAACTCCTCGGCCCGGTACTCCTTGATGTGCCAGGGGTTCTCTGACTTCTCCGCGCCGACCGGCGCGAGCGTGAGCAGGTTCGGCGTGGTGATGAAGGCCACGCCGCCGGGCGCCAGCAGGGCACGGAAGCGCTCGAGCACCGCCGGGGCGTCGAAGACGTGCTCAATGGTCTGCAGGAACACCACCGCATCGAAGCTGCCGGGCTGGCCCCAGGTCTCCACGAGCCCGCGATCGAAGCGCAGGTTCGGGCCGCTGTAGCGCAGCCGCGCGTGTTCGAAGGCCTCTGGGTTGGCGTCGACGCCGACCACGCTCGCCGCCCGCCGGGCGAGCACGGCAGAGCCATAGCCCTCGCCGCAGGCCATGTCGAGCACGCGCAGGCCCCCCACGCGCCGGGCGATCCACTCATAGACGACGAGGTGGCGCCGGTACCAGTAGTTCTCCTCCGGCACGTCGGGCAGGGTGCGCTCACCGGTGAGCGAGAGGGGCGGGACCCCGGGCGGCTGGTTCTGCTGCTGGAAGAGAGGTGCGCTCATGGCAGGTGGACAGGGTAATGTCAGACCCTCCATGTCAGTGCTCTCCCCGGACGAGATCCGTGACGTCAACACCCGTTACCACGACGTCGCCGCCAGCTCCTATGACGCCAAGTGGGGCATCGATTTCGGTCAGGTCGGCCAGGACCAGGTGCTCAACAAGGCTCGCAAGGTCTTCGGTGCCGAGGTCATTTCCCAGGGCTTCCCACGGGCCCTGGAGATCGGAGCCGGGACCGGCTACTTCAGCCTCAACCTCAAACAGGCCGGCGTGCTCGGCGAGCTCGTCTGCACCGACATCTCCCCCGGCATGGTGAGCGTGCTCAACGCCAACGCCGCCCGGCTGGGTCTCGCCGACGTCTCGGCGACCCGGGCCGACGCCGAGTCCCTGCCCTTTGCCGACGGTTCCTTCGACCTCGTGCTCGGTCACGCGGTGCTGCACCACCTGCCCGACCTCGACCGCTCCTTTGCGGAGTTCTTCCGCGTCCTGCGGCCCGGCGGACGGATCCTCTTCGCCGGGGAGCCCTCCAAGGTCGGGGACCGCATCGCCCAGCTGCCCAAGCGCGCCGCCCATGCCCTGGGGCCGCTGTGGCGCCGGGCCCTGCGCGCGGCCCCGCCGAGCGCACCCGCCGAGGCGGGCTCCCGTGCCGAGGTCGACCACAGCCTTGAGGCCTTCGTCGACATCCACGCGTTCGTCCCCGGCGACCTCGCGCGGATCGCCGCGCGGGCCGGCTTCGGGGAGGTGACCGTCCGCGGCGAGGAGCTGCTGGCCAACTGGTTCGGCTGGTTCAACCGCGGCCTGGAGGCCCACGCCGACCCCGCCGACGTGCCGATGTTGTGGAAGCAGTACGCCTTCCATGGCTACCTCGCCCTCCAGAGGCTCGACCGCGCTGCGCTCGAGCCACGGCTGCCCGCCTCGCTGTTCTACAACCTGCTGCTCACCGCTCAGCGGCCGCCGGTATGAGTCAGGAGCGGCTGGAGCGCGACTTCCCGCTGTTCCCGCTCGGCCTGGTGGCACTCCCCACCGAGGTCGTCCCGCTGCACATCTTCGAGGAGCGCTACAAGATCATGGTCGGGCTGTGCGTCGAGGAGGAGCGTGAGTTCGGGATCGTCTGGATGGGCGAGGACGGTCTGGCCGAGGTCGGCTGCGCCTGTGAGGTCGAACGCGTCATCGAGGAGCTCGAGGACGGGCGCATGAACATCCTCGTGCGCGGGACCGGGGCGATCCGCGTCCTCGAGCGCCAGGGCCACCTCCCCTACCCGGCGGGCGTCGTCGAACGCCTGGAGGACCGCGAGGAGGCCGTCGACGCGGCGCTGGCCGATCAGACCCGCGCTGCGTATGCGGTGCTCGTCGAGCGGGCCACCGAACGTCGGCTCGATCCCGAGGAGCTCGGGAACCTGGACGCCTACGGGATGGCCGCAACGGTCGAGTTCGGCCTCGAGGCCAAGCAGGGACTGCTCGAGCTGCGCGGTGAGAACGCGCGTCTGCGCCTGGCCCTGCGGCTCTTCCGCGCCGCCGCCAAGCGCATGGACTTCATCGACCGCGCCCAGGCACGGGCGCGCTCCAACGGCAAGGTCCGCTTCTGAGCCGGGCGCGCCGGGGCGAGATGCCCGGGCGCGTGCGTCAGGAACCCTGGGCCGGGCGCGTGCGTCAGGAACCCTGGCCGGGCGCGTGCCTCATGGGCCCGGCCGGGTGGGGACCCGCGGGCGCGGGGCGCCCGGATCGGCGCGCGTGGCCGGGCGCACCGATGGCGGCGGAGCCACCGGCACCAGGCGCCGGGCCACGGGGCGCGCCAGCTCAGCCTGAGCCACCGCGCGCTCCAGCTCGGCGATGCGCAGCGCGAGGTCGTGGCGGTGACCGCGCAGCCCTCGCAGGTGACGGCGCCGACTCACCAGCCCGACGAGCAGCGCCAGGATCCCCGCGGCGCACAGCGCCAGCGGCACGGTGAGCGACCCGTCGGATGCGGACGCCGCCCCCGTCGGCACCGGTGCCGGTGCGGCCGGCGGACGCAGCGACAGCGTCCGGCGCGCCACTGGAATAGACCCACGCACGGGGACCGTCTGCTCGGCGATGGCGAGCATCTGGGCGTTGCTCACCCCGTCGGTGAGGGAATTGTGCACCCAGTAGACGGCGCCGTTCTCGCGCCACGCCACCTGGTCGATGTGGGCGCCCGTGTAGGTGAGGATGTAGGTCGTGGGACCCACGCGGATGCTGTCGGTGGCGCCGTCAAGCGCGGGGACACCACCCCAGCTGGTTCCCTCGACGTCGTAGTACTGGCCCAGCAGGCCGACCCCGAAGACCTCGACGAACGCCGGGTGGCTGGCTCCGCTGGGATCGTGGAGCTCATATCCGCGGATGTCCACCGGGATCCCGCTGCCGCTGGTGAGCTGCACGCGGGGGAACTCGATGCGGAGCGGGAGGTGGCTCTGCAGCGTCTGGGCCGTGGCGAGGTCGTTGCTCGCGGTCTGGGTCAGGGCGAGCGCAGGGACGGCCTGGGGCGCGTGGCGGGCCGGCCGCGCCAGGGCGACGGCCTGCGAGCGCGTCGGCGGCGTGAAGGTACCGTCCAGGAAGGAGTGTGCGGCGGCGAGCAGCGCCGAGGGCGGGGCGGTGATGCACGCGCAGGCGACCGCCGCCGGGTCGGTCGGGCTGTAGTTGATGTCATGGACGTGGATCTGGCGGACGGGCAGGCCGGACGCGCCGACGAGCGCGGCGACGAGATCCTCGATCCCCGTGGTCGTCTTCAGGCCCGCATCGGTCTGCACGAGCTGGCCGAAGATCCGCTCGAAGGTCGAGATGCGGCTGAGCAGCTGCCCGCTGTACTGCTGGCGGACGGCCAGCAGGAAGCTCTGGTCGCGGGCGTCGCGGATGATCGAGGTGTCTCCGTGGCGGTAGGAGACGAACTGCTCGGCCCCGCTGCCGCAGAGCTTCTGGTAGCCAGGCTGAAGGTTGATCTGCTGATACTGGGGACCGCCGGGCACGTTGACGTGGAAGTAGCGGCGGTCGACTTGGTAGTAGACGCAGCCGAGCTCGTCGACCGCCTTCTCGAAATTCGCGAAGTCGATCTCGATGACGTGGTTCACGCGCAGCCCGGTCACCTGCTTCACCGTCTGCACCAGCGTGGTGAAGCCGCCGCAGGCCAGCGCGTAGTTGAAGCGCGTCTGGACCGGGCCGCTGGGACAGGGGATCGTCGTCAGCAGCTCCCGCGGGATGGAGAGCATCGAGATCCAGTGCTGGTGGGAGTCGAGCCGCACGAGCAGCGCTTCGTTGGCGAGGTTGGGGACGAAGCCGTTGTAGTGCTTGTACTCGCTGCGGGTGTCGTTGCCGACGAGCAGCAGCGTCTCGGGTCCGCCGAGGCCGGCGTCGCCGGCGAGCACGCCCGTTCTCACCTTCACGCTCTCATGCGCGTTGAGGTACCCGGTGAGCTGGTGGAGCTGGTGCAGGCCCAGCGCGGCCGTGGCCACGGCGCTCGCGATCACGACCAGCACGAGCGCGAGCAGGACCTTCAGCGCACCGAGACCGCGACGGCCGCCGCTCGTCGCTGCGGTCGGCGCCGCCTCAGGCGCGCTCATGCGATGGCGTCTCAGCATCCACGCCTCATCGTGACCGAGCTCGCGCGTGGACGCGTGAAGGCTCGGCTAAGAAACGGTGAGGCGTGTCCGCGGCGCCCGCTAGCGCCGCGGCATGAACTCGGGGACCTCGAAGTCGGTCGAGGCCGGGCGCAGCGGTCGCTCGCGCCGGTCGCTGAGGCGGATCCGCTCCGCGCGGTCCTCCTCGAGGCGGCGCTCGGTCCGGCGGGGCTCGCCGCGGTCAGATCCACGGTCGCCGCCGCGTTCGCCGCCACGCTCACGCGCGGAGGCGATCCGCTCAGAGGCGCGGGCCATCTCCCGGTCGATCGCCCGCGGGCGCGGGTCGCCGTAGCGGGTGGCCACGACGGTCACCCAGACGGTGTCGTCACCAAGGGTCTCGTCGACCATCGCCCCGAAAATGATGTTCGCCTCGGGGTGGGCGGCCTCGGCGACCGCCTTGGCCGCCTCGTTCACCTCCCACAGGGAGATGTCGCTGCCGCCGGTGATCGAGAGCAGGATCGAGCGGGCACCCTCCATGCTCGTCTCCAGCAGGGGGCTGGAGACCGCCGCCTGGGCGGCGAGCACGGCACGATCCTCGCCCGTGCCCATGCCGATCCCGAGCAGGGCGTTGCCCGCCTCGGTCATCACGGTGCGCACGTCGGCGAAGTCGAGGTTGATCAACCCGGGCAGAGTGACCAGGTCGGAGATGCCCTGAACACCCTGGCGCAGCACGTCGTCGGCGACCCGGAAGGCCTCGACCATCGAGGTGCGACGGTCGAGCACCGAGAGCAGCCGGTTGTTGGGGACGACGATGAGAGTGTCGACCTCAGCAGCGAGCGCCTCGATCCCCGCCTCGGCCTGATCCCGGCGACGGTTGCCCTCAAAGCCGAAGGGCCGGGTGACGATCCCCACCGTGAGGGCCCCGAGCTCGCGGGCGATCGCGGCGACGATCGGCGCCGCGCCGGTGCCTGTGCCGCCACCCGCGCCGGCGGCGACGAAGACCATGTCCGAGCCGCGCAGCATCGCCTTGATGCGGTCGTAGTCCTCCTTGGCGGCCTGGCGGCCAAGCTCCGGGTTCGCGCCCGAGCCGAGCCCCCGGGTCACCGAGTCGCCGATGTGCAGGGTCTGGTGGGCGGCGGACTGCTGCAGGGACTGCAGGTCGGTGTTGATGGCGATGAACTCCACCCCGTGGACCTGGGCCTCGATCATGCGGTTGACCGCGTTGACGCCCGCGCCGCCGACGCCGACGACGCGCAGCACCGGGGTACCCACCGTGCGACTCGCGCTGAAGTGGTCGGTGATGTGGTTGGCGTAGGGGTCGTGCACGGGTGCCGGCGCAGCGGGGGCCGCTGGCACCGGAGCCGGCGTGCCCACAGCCGCCGGCTCCGTCACCGGGCTGGTCCGGGGACGGGTCCCGGCCTCGAGCTCGGAGGAGAAGGCATGGCGCAGGCGCTCCTGCGGGGAGGGGATGACCGGCTCCTGAATGAGCGACTCCACGGTGGCGGTCTCGTTCAGGGCGGGATGGGGCAGCGCCGGGCGCTCGGGCGCGGCGGGCAGCTCCATCTGGGCCTGGTGCTCGGTCTCCACGGTGTCCTCGGCGGTCTTGCGGAACAGCTGGGACAGCGGGCCCTCGCGCATGGAGGCGCGCTTAGCGTTGGACATCGGACAGGACCTCCTTGGCGAGCTGCCTGTAGCTGTGCGCCGCCAT
>DASSZV010000036.1:0-89970 GCA_035702765.1 Solirubrobacteraceae bacterium | reverse complement strand
GGTGTCGTTGTAGGCCTTGAAGTGGTCGACGTCGCAGAGCAGCACCGCCACCGGCTCTCCCGCCTCGCGCTGGCGGGAGAGGAACATCGGCAGGTCCTCAGCCAGGGCCCGGCGGTTGCCGATCCCGGTGAGCGGGTCGTGACGGGAGTCCTCTACGAGTTGGCGGTTGAGCCGTGCCAGTTCGGTCTCGCGCTGCAGCAGCGCGGCGGAGGTGGCCTGCTCGCGGATGAGCATCCCGCGCACGCGCCAGCTCAGCAGCGTGGAGCGGACGATGAGGGCACAACCCGAACACAGCAGGCTGAGCACGAGGATCTGCTTGGCGACGGGGGACGCGCCAAAGAGCGTCTCGGTCAGCAGCGCGCCAATGAGCAGCAGGAACATCCCGGCGGGGAGCACGACGCCGGACACCGCGGGGCCCGGGTCCGTCGCCGTCGGCTCCGGCCGGCGGGCAGCGGTGAGCGCGCCGAGGCTGATGAGGCCGAGCCCGATCACCCACAGCGGGTCGAGCAGCGAGGTGCCGGGGACGTAGTCGCTTCGCAACAGCTCCTGGCTCCACATGATGAAGGCGAAGGAGATCGTCGCCGTCCCGAAGAGGAACAAGCCGGTGGCCCGACTGCGGACCCCGCCGAGCCCGCCACCGAGCATCGCCTGGAGGGTGAGGATGGCGGCGGAGACGTAGAGGCACGGGTAGACGAGGTCAGAGACCCGCGCCGCGCCGAGCACCGCGGAGTGGGTCGCCGTCTGCCACAGCAACGAGAGACAGAGCCCGAGCGCCGCGCAGATGAGCGGGGCCACCTCAGCCAGGGCAATGGCCAGCTGACCCCGGCCCGTGCGGCGCGACGGCAGGACGCTCACCATGACGAAGAGGGCAAAGGCCCACCAGCCGACGTCGGCGAGATTTGGGTCGCGCGCGAAGCCGACCAGCCCATAGAGGTCCCAGACGAGCTGGGCCAGGAGCCAGCTCGCCACGGCGACCGTCCACAGCCACCAGCGCAGACGGTGCTCCGGGGCGGCCGCAGCCAGCGCCGCGACACAGCCGAGGGTCGCGGCGAGCGCGGCGAAGGACCAGGCGAGGTCGTACGCCACGCCGGGAGCGAGTCCGAGCGGGTCCGCGGCCATCGCGCCGACGGCGAGCCCCAGGAGGGCGAAGACGACACGCGGTCGGGTTAAGGGTCGCGCGGAGGCGACCGGGGACGGAGTCGCCGCGGTCCATGTCACCCAGGCATCGACCGCCGTCCAAGGGAGGATGAACCGGTGGTCAGGACGGAGACCGCCCAGCGGGACCTTCGCCGGCGCCCGGGGGCCGCTCACCGGCCTCTCGCGGGCGCCGCCCGCGCGGTCGCTAGCCTGATCAGCTCAGTGTCTGAGTCCCCGCGCGCAGTACCGGACCCCAGCGCGCCGACCGACGCGGTCGGATTGCACTATGACGTGCATCTCATGCCCCGCGGGCGGGTCAACCTTCGTCGCTGGCACTGGGAGATCTGGCACGGGGCGACCCTGTTGGCCGCCGGCTGGCAGCTCGATCCGCTCCGGGCCCAGCGCAGCATCCGTGTCCACGCGGTCCGTTACGCCCACCGCGCGCGTGGCCTGCGCGTCCTGCACCCGGATGTGGACCACCCACCGGAGACCCCGTGGCGCAACCGGCGCGTGAGCTTCACCTGGGGGCACATCCCCATCGAGCTGATTCCGCTCGGGGACGAGAACCGGGCCGCCCGGGCCCGATCCATGCTCGCCGGATGAGCGGGCGGGCCGCTGGGCCCCGTCCACGAGCCCCGGCATGGCGGCCGCCCGCGCGCGACCGCCATGCCAGGCCCGCTCACCGATTGAGCAGGTCGGCGTCGTCGATGATGGTCTGGGCCATCTCGGCAAGCTTGAGGTTGCGGCGTCGCGCCGCGAGCTGGATGCGCCGGAAGGCCTCGGGCTCGGAGAGGCCGAGCCCCTGGATCAGCAGCGCCTTGGCGCGCTCGACGAGCTTGCGGTCAGCCAGAGCCTGGCGCGCCTCGGAGACCTCGGCCTCCATCTCCCGGAACTCCTGGTGACGGGCGGCAGCGAGCTGGATCGCCGCGTCGAGCTCACGGTCGTTCACCGGTTTGGTGAGGTACGCGCTCACCCCCGAGGCGATCGAGCGCTCGACCAGCGCCGGGTCCTCGACCCCGGTGACGACGACCACGGGCCGGCGCAGGCCCGTGCGGGCGAGCTCGGCCGCTGCCGCGAGCCCGTCCAGGCGGGGCATGTCGACGTCAAAGAGGTACAGGTCCGGCGTCTGCGCCCGAGCGAGCTCGACGGCCTCGGCGCCGTCAGCCGCGACGGCGATCGGGTCGTGACCCAGGGCCCGGACGCGACGAGCCAGGGCGAGGCCGATGACCGGGTCGTCCTCGGCGATGAGGATGCGCATCAGCGGACGAGGGCCTCGGCCACCGGCGCCGCGGACGGCACCTCCGTCAGCCTCTGATGAGGGAACACCACGCGGGCGGCGGTGCCCGCCTCCGTGGTGTGTGCGAGGGCGAAGCGGCCACCGAGGCCCTGGCGGGTGATCCGTTCGACCAGGGCGAGCCCCAGCCCGCTCTCGCTCCCCGCGGGCCCGGGGCCGGCGTCGGCGACGGTGAGCTCAAGCTCACCGTCATCGGTGCTCCTCAGACCGACCCGTACCGGCGCGGCGCCGTGCTCGACGGCGTTGGCGATCAGCTCGTTGGCGACGATCCCCACGTGCTGGGCGACGGTCGGATCGAGGCGGACCGCGGCGGCGCTCACCTCGGCCCCCGGCGCGGTCCCGGCGACGATCAGCGCGAGCAGCTCGTCGGCGGCGACGCTCGCGCCGCGCGCCTCGGCGAGCAGCCGGTGGACCACGGCGATGGCGGCGATGCGGTCGGCCGTCTCGTCGAAGGCGTGCCCGTCAGCGCCCTCGGGGCGCGCGAGCAGGAGCAGGTCGGCGACGGTCTGAAGCGAGTTCTTCACGCGGTGGTGGGCCTCGGCGAGCATCAGCCGCTCGAGCTCGGCGCGCTGCTGGCTGGCCAGGTTCGCCGCCGCGGCCGCCCGGGAGAGGTCGGCCAGGGAGACCGCGAGCATCGCCGCCCCGGCGAGCAGCATCGCGCGCAGGAGCAGCCCGCCCGCGGAGAGCCCGCCGGCGAGGGCCTCCAGCAGGGTCAGCCCGCCGATGGCCACAGCAAGCCAGGCCAGCCGCGCCCCGCCGTGGTGGATGGTGGCCAGGAACGCGACGACGAGGAACATGAGCAGCCCCAGGTCCGAGCGCGTCCCCGCGACGAGCACCAGCGCGCCGACGAGCACGAGCAGCCCGCCGGACCACACGGGGAAGAGGACCCGACGGAAGCGCTGGACCGCCCACCAGGACCGGGGCACGACGAGCATCGAGGCGTCAAGCAGCGCCGCACCGATGATGAGGATGAGCACCACGAGGCGGTGGCGGGCGCCCACGCCCAGGGCGAGGGCGATGAGGACCGCGGCGACGGAGAACCACCCGAGCCAGATGCCTGCCCGCGCGGCGGCCAGGGAGACGCCCGAGTCGGAGTCGCGGGCCCCGCGAGAGGTGAGCGGACTCACACTGGCCATGTCCTCAGGGTAGGCGCAAGCTGCCATACTGATCTGTGCAGAGCTCACGGTTGGCGCTGCACCTCGGGTCACGATCTGCCCGGCCGAATTCTGTTCGTCCACCCCCTCACAGGGAGCTCGCATCGTGACCTCACATGTGGTGTACCTCAAGGCGGCGAGCCAGCTCCAGGCGCTGTCCTTCACCGCCCACATCCCGATCGTCTGCTTCGGCATCGCCCTGCCGGCGATTGTCGGCTACGTCGAGTGGCGCTACGTGCGCACCGGCGATGAGCTGTTTCGCACGCTGGCTCGGCGCTGGACCCGGATCATGGCCGCGCTGTTCATCATCGGCGCGGTGACCGGGACGATCCTCTCCTTCGAGATGGGATCGCTGTGGCCGTCGTTCATGTCGACCTTCGGCGGCGTCTTCGGCCTCGGCTTCGCCATCGAGGGCTTCTCCTTCTTCCTTGAGGCGATCTTCCTCGGCATCTACGTGTACTCGTGGAAGCGCCTGTCCCCTCGCCGGCACCTGCTCACCGTCATTCCCATCATCGTCTCGGGCTTCACCGGCTCGCTGATGGTCATCTCGGTGAACGCGTGGATGCAGCACCCCTCCGGCTTCCGTCTCGTCCACGGCAAGGCGACCGACGTCCACCCCTGGGCGGCCCTGTTCGGCAACTCGTTCCTCTGGAACGAGCTCACCCACATGTACGTCGGAGCCTTCATGGTCGCCGGGTTCCTGCTCGCCATGCCGTACGCCGTCAACCGGCTGCGCCGCGGCAGCTGGAGTCGCTACGAGCGCACCGCCTTCACCATCCCCTTCTCCTTCGCGGCGGTCGCCTCTCCGCTGGAGGTGATCATCGGGGACTGGGTCGCCCGTGACGTGGCCACCCAGCAGCCGATCAAGCTCGCCGCCCTGGAGGGTCTGGCCCACACCACGCGGGGAGCCTCCGAGCACCTGCTCGGCTGGTACGTGAACGGCCAGGTGAAGTTCGGGATCGCCATCCCGCACCTGCTCTCGATCCTCTCCTTCCACTCCTACAACGCGAAGGTGACCGGGCTGGACGCCGTGCCGGTGGCCTACCGGCCGCCGGTGAACATCACCCGCATCTCCTTCCAGCTGATGGTCGCCATCGGCACCGGACTGGCCGGCCTGGGCGCCTGGTACATCTGGCGGCGTCTGCGTGGCCGTGGCCTGCCGGGGGCGCGCTGGTTCTACCTGGCCACCGCGGCCGCCGGCCCCTCCGCGCTCGTCGCGCTCATCGCCGGCTGGATGGTCACCGAGGTCGGCCGCCAGCCCTGGGTCGTCTACCACGTGATGACCTCAGCCCAGGCGGTGACCCGCACCGCCTCGGTGCCCGTGAGCTACGCCGCCCTGTGCGTCGTCTACGTCCTGCTGGCCGTCGCGGCGGCCTGGATCCTACGCCGCCTGGCCCGGATTCCGCTTGACGGTCCCACGCTGCTGGACACCGTCCGCGAGCGTCAGGACGGACCGTCTGAGCCCCGCCTCGTGGAGGCCTGATCACCATGCATCTCTACGTCCTGCCGCTGCTGTTCATCCTCGCCGGCCTCGCCCTCTACACGATCCTCGGCGGCGCCGACTTCGGCGCCGGGGTCTGGCAGCTGTTCTCGCTGCTCACCCCGGACCGCCCCGGAACCGCCCGGGCGCAGGCCGAGCACCTGCGCGAACACACCCACCACGCGATCGGTCCGGTGTGGGAGGCCAACCACGTATGGCTCATCTTCGTGCTGACGGTGAGCTGGACCGCTTACCCCGGCGCCTTTTCGGCGATCGCGTCGACGCTGGCCCTGCCGCTGCTCATCGCGGCGGTCGGCATCGTCTTCCGCGGCCTGGGGTATGCCCTGCGCACGGTGCCCACGGGCAACCGTGCGCTGCGGCGCATCGACGGGCTCTTCTCCGTCGCCTCGGTGCTCACCCCCTTCGCGCTGGGCACGATCGTCGGGGCGATCGCCTCGGGCCGGGTGCCCCGCGGCAACGCGGCCGGATCGCTCATCAGCTCCTGGCTCAATCCGACGTCGGTCCTCGTCGGTGTGCTGTTCATCGTCGTCTCGGCCTACCTCGCCGCGGTGTACCTCGCCGCCGATGCCCGTCGCGTCGGCGCGAGCCACCTCGCCGAGGCCTTCCGCACCCGCGCCCTCGTCGCCGCCGTGGCCGCCGGCGCGGTGGCCATCGTCGGCCTGTTCGTCCTCCACGGTGACGCCCACCGTCTCTACGCCCGCCTCCTCTCCGGGCCGGGGATCGTCGGGGTGGCGCTGTCGGGGACGGGCGGGCTGGCCACCGTCGGGCTGGTGCTCGCGCGCCGCTTCGGAGCCGCCCGACTCTCGGCCGCGGTCGCCGTGGTCGGGCTCATCACCGGCTGGGCTCTGGCCCAGCAGCCCGAGCTGTTGCCCGGCCTCAGCCTGCACGCCGCGGCGGCGTCCTCGAGCACCCAGATCGCGGTGATCATCGCCGTGGCGATGGGGGGGATCATCATCTTCCCCTCCCTCGGGGTCCTCTTCGGGCTCTTCCTCCGTGGCCGCTTCGACGGGGCCGAACGGGACTTTGAGCTCGTCGTCTCGGAGTCCGGTCGCCGGCTCCCGGCGTCGCTCATCCGCCGCTGCGCCGGGGCCGGACTCCTGGGCGGGGTGGTCTTCCTCACCCTGCTGGATCCGCCGTGGGCCCACATCATCGGGGTCACCTGCCTGATCGCCTGCGCGGTGTTCACCTTCATGGCGCTGGAGCCGGGCGAGGAAGCTCTGCAGAGTCCGTCGGTGTGAGCTTGGCGTCAAGGGCGGGCCTGTGGGGCCCGCCCACCGGCGGGCGCGTCACTACCATCTTCGGCGCGATGTCCCTGCCGGGCCTGCTCCCCCTGCCGCCGGGCGGCGACGTCGAGGCGACCACCGCCTGGGTCGCCGAACACCTGGGCCACCTCAGTCTCGAAGGCGCCGACGGCGCCGTGGCCTCACCGCGCTTTCGCGGCGGCCAGAGCGCCGCCGACGCCGTGCTGGCGAGCCTGGACATCCGCGGGTACGCCAACCAGCGCAACCAGGTCCTGCCCGAGTCCCGGCGCGGGGCGACGGCCGTGTCACCGTACGTCCGCCACGGCCTCATCGGTCTGCGCGAGCTCTGGGACCACGTCGGGGATGCACCCGCACGGGACCGGGACAAGTACCGCGACGAGTTGCTCTGGCAGGAGTACTCGCGCCACCTCTACGCGCGCCTGGGTCCGGCCACCGCCCATCCCCTGCGGCGCGAGGTCGCCCCCGCACCGGCCCGCTGGCCGCAGCCCTGGCCGGCCGAGATGGCCTGTATGGCGGCGACGGTCGGCGAGCTCGAGCGGGACGGCTGGCTGGTGAACCAGACCCGCATGTGGCTCTCCTCCCAGTGGAGCCTGCGCGCCGGCCATGACTGGCGCGCGGGTGAGGACGTCTTCTTCACCCACCTGCTCGACGGTTCCCGGGCCGCCAACCGCCTGGGCTGGCAGTGGACCGTCGGCACGGGCACCGGGCGCCCCTACGGCTTCAGCCGCTGGCAGGTGGAGAAGCGCGCCGCCGAGCTGTGCCGCGGCTGTGCGCTGTCCGCGCGCTGCCCCATCGAGGACTGGCCGCCCGAGCAGGCCGGACCCGGCGTGGAGGGCGATCCCCGCCTGGGCGCGGACGTGGATCTGGCGGCGACCAGGGGGCCGGGCGAACCGGTGATCCTCGCCGAGCCCGAGCTCGTCTGGCTCACCGCCGAATCGCTGGGCGACACCGATCCCGCCCTGGCCGCCCACCCTGAGCGGCCCGCCGTGTTCGTCTTCGACGTCGCCCTGCTCGAGCGCGTGCGCCTGTCGACCAAACGCCTGATCTTTCTCGCCGAGACCCTCGCCGACCTCGCCGCCCGGCGTGAGCTCCACATCGCCCTGGGCCGGCCGGTGGAGGTGCTCGCGGGCCGTCGCCTCGCCGTCACCTTCGCCCCGGTGCCCGGCTTCCGGCGCCGCTCCCGCCTGCTGGGCCCGGTGGCGCTGCATCCCTGGCCGTGGCTGAGCCGGCCCCACGCCGGGTCGCTCGCCTCCTTCAGCGCCTGGCGGCGAAAGCTGCGCGTGCCATGAGGCGCCGGCAGCTCAGCGCGGCGCTGGTCGCCGGCGCACTGACCGTCGCCAGCGGTCTGGGTGGGGCGGTCGGCTCCGCGGCCGCCCGAGCCAGGCCCCGCGCGTCCGCCGACGTCGCCGTGCGGGTCGGCGCGCCCGTGCCCGTGGCGCCCGTCTCGCGGTCCTTCCTCGGTCTCTCGCTGGAGTACTACGAGCTGCCGGGCACCCTCGGCGGGAGCGTCAACTCGCTCAACCCAATCTTTCCCACGCTGGTGAAGCTGCTCAACCCCAGCGGCCTACCCAGCCTGCGCATCGGCGGTGAGAGTGCGGACTGGATCTGGCTGCCCACCCGCGGGGTCAAGCGCGCGGCCCCGCTCGTCTACACGCTCACCCCGGCCCTCGAATCGGTTCTCGCCGCCGAGGCCCACGAGCTCAACGCCCGCTACGTGCTCGACCTCAACCTGGCCGCCAACAGCGACCCGCTGGCCATCCACGAAGCCGACTCACTCGTCTCGACCATCGGCTCGCGCTACATCCGCGCGCTGGAGATCGGGAACGAGCCGGACCTCTACGGCTCACTCTCCTGGTCGCGACCGCCGCTGGCACCGATCTACGCCCGCCCGGGCTCCTACGGGTTCAACCAGTACCTGGCGGAGTTCAACGCGCTCGCCCGAGGGCTGCCGCGGCTGGCGACGGCGGGACCCGCCAGCGGCCAGAGCGTGTGGTCTGAGCTGCTCGCCGCCGAGCACTCGCGCGCGGACCGGCTCGGGTTGGTCACCGTCCACCGCTACGCGCTGCAGAAGTGCGGCCTCAGCCCCCAGAGTCCGAAGTACCCCACGGTGCAGAAGCTGCTCGAGCCCAGCACCGCCTTCTCCCTCGCCGGCCTCGTCGCCCCGCTCGTCAGGGACGTCCACGCCCACCACCTGCCGCTGCGCGTCGACGAGCTCAACTCTGCCCCCTGCTTCGGCGTGCCCGGCGTCTCGAACACCTTCGCCTCCGCGCTCTGGGCGCTGCAGTCGGCCTTTGCGCTGGCCGAGACCGGGGTCGACGGCATCAACGTCCACACGGTCCCCGCCGCAGCCCACCGGCTGTTCAACTTCTGGCAGACCAAGGGCACCTGGCACGGCAGCGTGTTCCCCGAGTTCTACGGCTTTGAGATGTTCTCCCTGGCCGCGCCCGCGGGGGCGCAGCTGCTCAGGGCCTTCAGCGCCTCCGCGAACGTGACCGCCTGGGCGACGCGGTCAACCACCACCGACCGGGTCGTGCTGGTGAACACCGGCGCGCGCCAGAGCGTCACCCTCAACGTCCCCGGAGCCCACGGCCCCGCCTTCACCCTCGCGCTGCGCGCCGGATCCCCGAAGGCCACCTCGGGCATCACCTTGGGGGACACCGAGATCCCCACCGGCACGACGACGGGCGCCTTCGCCACGACGCCGGCCATCGGACAGATCGCCCCGAGCTCGGGTGGCCGCTACCTGGTCACCCTCCCCGCGGACTCGGCCCTGCTGCTCACTCTGGCCCGCTCGGCCCAGCCCGTCGCTCCGAGCGCCCCCGCGGCGGCGTCAAGCCCCTCGACGTCCACCACCGCCCCCTGACGAGTCCCCGCGACGGCGTCAAGGCCTCGACGTCCACCACCGCCCCCTGACGAGTCCCCGGTGTCCGGGGACGGTCAGGCTCAGAACCCTGACGCTCAAGGCTCCCGGACCCGGGGCCGATCTCTCTCCTTAAATGCCCCGGCTCGATGACCCCGACCGCCTGGAGGCCCTCGCGGCCACGGGCCTCATGGACACGGAGCCCGAGGAGTCCTTCGACCGACTCACGCGCCTGGCCGCGCACATGCTCAAGGCACCGGTGGCCGTGGTCACCCTGCTCGACGACCGCCGCCAGTTCCTCAAGTCGGCCGTCGGCCTGCCGACCGGGGAGGGCCCGCTCAGCCACTCCTTCTGTCGTCACGTCGTTGAGGACGACGCCCCGTTCATCGTCGCCGACGCCCACCACCATCCTCGGGTGCGGGAGAACCCGGCGGTGGCCGAGTCCGGGATCACCGCCTACTGCGGCGTGCCGCTCACCACGAGCGCCGGGGCGACTCTGGGTTCCCTCTGCGTCGTGGAGAAGATCCCGCGGGAGTGGACCCCCGCGGAGGTCCAACTGCTCGAGGAACTCGCCGCCGCGACGGTCACCGAGATCGAACTGCGCAGCGCCAACCGCATCCTGCAGGCCCGCGAGCGCGCTCTCGCCGCGAGCGAGGAGCGCTTCCGTCGCATCTTCGAGGACGCCGCCATCGGCATGGCCCTCGTCGCCCTCGACGGCGCGTGGCTGCAGGTGAACCCTCGACTCTGCCTGATGCTCGGCCGCCGCGAGTCCGAGCTGTTGGGCGGCAGCTTCACCAGCATCACCCATCCCGAGGACCAGGAGTGCCACCTCGACGCCGTCGCCGCGCTTGCCGCGGGCGAGCGCGGCGAGGCGGTGTTCGAGAAGCGCTACGTCCGATCCGACGGTGAGCTGGTCTGGGCGCGCGTGTCCCTCGCGCTGATCCGCGAGGGCGAGCGGCCGCTGCACTACATCAGCCAGATCGAGGACATCACCGAGCGTCGACGCGTCGAGGAGGAACGCGACGCCCTCCATGAGCAGCAGACCGAGCTGCTCAACCTCCTTCCCGACACGCTCGTAGCGCTCTACGGACCCGATCTACGCTGCCTCGCCCTGCGCGGCTCGGTGCTCGCCAGCACGGGCCTGGACCGCGAGAGCTTCATCGGGCGGCCGTTGGAGGAGACCGTGCCCCGATCACAGGTCGACCAGCTGCGCCCCCGCATCCTCTCTGCCCTCGCCGGCGTCGAAAGTTCGGGTCGCTACGTGTCCGAACTCACCGGGCGCACCTACAGCGCCGAGGTCGTCCCCTACCGGCGCGCCGGCGCGATCGTCGGGGCGCTCTTGGTCGGTCGTGACATCACCGAGCAGCTCGCCCGAGAGGCGCAGATGCGCATGCTCGCGACGATCGTCGAGCAGAGCGGGGAGGCGATCATCGCCAAGGATGACCGCGCAGTCATCACCGCCTGGAACGGCGGCGCCGAACGGCTCTACGGATACACCGCGGAGGAGGCTGTGGGTCGGCCCATCTCACTGATCATCCCTCCCGAGCGCACAGGAGAGGACGTCCAGCTGCTGGCGCGGGCCATGGCCGGTGAGACCATCCCCGCTCACCAGACCCGGCGCATGCGCCGCGACGGCAGCCGCATCGACGTGATGCTGTCCGTCTCCCCGCTGCTCGATGCCGACGGGACACCGACCGGCGCCTCGGTCATCGCTCGCGACATCACGGCCCAGATCGCCGCCGAGCACGCTCGCCGCGATGTTGAAGAGCGTCTGCGCGTCACCATCGAGCACTCCCCCGTGGGCGTCGCCCTGGTCGACCTCCGCCGTGGCGCCACGGGCCGGCTGCTGTCGGCCAACGACGGCCTCGAACGCATCCTCGGCGGACCGACGGGCCCGGGCGTCCCGCGCTCCCTGCTCGACCTGGTCCATCCCGATGAGTTGAGCGGGGTGGCGGCTGACCTGCAGACCCTCAGCGAGGCGCCCAACGCACGGGCCGAGCGTGAGGTGCGCGTCATCGGTGCCGGGGGCCGGGCTGACTGGGTGCTGCTGGCCGGCGCCTCGGTGCCCGCCCTGGCCGGACCGCCACGCCAGGCCGTCGTCCATGTGCTGCCCATCGGGGAGCGCAAACGCGCGGAGCAGGAGCTGCAGTTCCTCGCCGAGCACGACCCGCTCACCGGCCTGCGCAACCGGCGCTCGTTCGCCACCGAGCTCAGCTCCGCGCTGGCCGCCGCCCGCGGCCATCACGCGCTGTCCGTGCTCCTGATCGACCTGGACGGGTTCAAGGCGATCAACGACACCCTCGGCCACTCGGCCGGGGACGCGGTGATCGTCGGCTTCGCCGAGCTGCTCAGCGAGTCCCTGCGCAGCTCCGACATCATCGCCCGCCTGGGCGGGGACGAGTTCGTCGCGCTGCTCCCCCACGCGAGTGCCGAACAGGCGACCGCCGTGGCCGAGAAGCTGCTGTCCGCGACGCGGGAGCGGCTGGGCCACGCCGGCGCCGACGGTCACCTCACGGCATCGGTCGGCGCCGCGAGTTTTGATCCCGCGGAGCCCGTGGAGGACACCGCCCTCCTCGCCGCCGCCGACGCGGCCATGTACGAGGCCAAGCAGCTGGGCCGGGACCGCTGTGTCACCCACGTCGCCCTGGTCGGCGCCGGCAGCCCGAGCTGAGGGCCCGGGCGCACCGCCCCCACCCCGGGGCGCGCCGCCCCGGCCCCCGGGGTCTGGTATGCCATGTTCACCATGGCTCGATACCGCGCAACCGTTCCCTCGCCCCGCTCGGCCGAGGACACCTTCGCCTTCCTCGCCGACTTCCGCACCGTCGCGGAGTGGGACCCCTCGATCATCGCGGCCACCCTGGCCAACGGCGGTGACCCGCTGCGGGTCGGGGCCCAGTTCCACGTCCGCCTGAAGGTGAACAACCGCGAGAACGCTCTCGACTACAGCACCGTCGAGCTGGAGGCGCCCTCCCGGGTCGTCCTGCGTGGCGAGAACGCCACCGTCGTCTCCATCGACACGATGACCTTCGCACCCACCCCGCAGGGGTGCGAGGTGACCTATGACGCCAAGCTCGAGCTCAAGGGCCTGCTGCGGCTGGCCGACCCGATCATGCAGATACTCTTGCACCGTCTCGGCCGAGCCGCCGAGACGGGCCTGCGCGAACGCCTCGCCCGCCTCTGAGCGCCACCGGCCCGGTCTCACCCACGGGAAGCGACCATGTCCGCCGCTGACCACAGCACCAGAGCCGCCGAGCTCGAGCTGCGCCACGTCTCCAAGCAGTACCCGGGGCAGAGCGCACCGGCCATCCCCGACCTCAGCCTGACCGTGCCGGCCGGCGAGATCTGCGTCCTCGTCGGTCCCTCCGGGTCGGGCAAAACCACGGCCATGCGGCTCATCAACCGGATGATCCCGCTGACCGGAGGGGACATCCGGCTCGGCGGCCGCAGCGTGCTGGGAATCGACCCGACCGAGCTGCGGCGCGAGATCGGCTACGTCATCCAGCAGATCGGCCTGTTCCCGCACATGAGCGTCGCCGACAACATCGCCACCGTCCCGCGCCTGCTGGGCTGGAGTCGCGAGCGCATCGCCCAGCGGGTCGATGAGCTGCTCGGCCTCATCGGCCTCGACGGCGCACAGGTCGGCTCCCGGTATCCCAGCCAGCTGTCGGGTGGCCAGCAGCAGCGTGTCGGGGTCGCCCGCGCCCTGGCCGCCGACCCGCCGCTGCTGCTGATGGACGAGCCCTTCGGGGCGATCGACCCGATCAACCGCTCCCGTCTCCAGGACGAGTTCCTCGCGCTCCAGCGGCGCGTAGGCAAGACGATCGTGTTCGTCACCCACGACATCGACGAGGCGATCAAGATGGGGGACCGGATCGCCATCCTGCGCGAAGGCGGCCGCCTGGCTCAGTACGCGACGCCCGCGGAGATCCTCGCCGCCCCCGCGGATGAGTTCGTCGCCTCCTTCGTCGGGGCCGACCGGGCGCTGAAGGCACTCGGCCTGAGCACCCTCGCGGACATCGAGCTCGAGCCGACCCGCAACGGGTCACCCCCGCCGGGAGCGCTCGATCTCGAGACGACGCTGCGCGACGCGCTGGCCGCCGTGCTCGCTGCCGGCGGCCAGGCCCAGGCCGTCCGCGACGCCGACGGCACCGCGGTGGGCATGGTGAGTCTCGAGCTGCTCTCCCGCGCGGTGGCCGCGTGAGTCCGCCGCTGCTGCTCGCCGGGGCCGGCCCGATCATCCCCAGCTTCGGCTCGCCCAGGAGCTTCGCCTGCGAGCGCAACAACGGCACCTTCTGCTGGCATTGGTTTTCGACCAACTGGAGCAGCGTGCTGTGGCCGGCGCTGCGCCAGCACGTCGTCCTCACGCTCATCGGGGTGGGGATCGGCTTCATCATCGC
The DNA here is from genome assembly GCA_035702765.1 of Solirubrobacteraceae bacterium. Lineage (GTDB taxonomy): Bacteria > Actinomycetota > Thermoleophilia > Solirubrobacterales > Solirubrobacteraceae > Palsa-465. Next base: position 76,365 of record DASSZV010000036.1, on the reverse strand, counting down.
CAGCACCCTCGCCCTGTTCGCCCACCGCCGCGGCTGGATCGAACGGCCCGTGGTCATCCTCACGGCGATCCTCTACACGATCCCTTCCCTCGCCCTGTTCGAGCTGCTCGTCCCCGTCCCCGGGTTCGGCCTCTCGCTGCTCACCGCGGAGACGGCGATCGTCTCCTACACCCTGCTCATCCTCTTCCGCAACATCCTCACCGGCCTGCGCGGGGTGCCCGCCGAGGTCAAGGATGCCGCCCGCGGCATGGGCATGACGCCCCGCCAGATGCTCCTGCGCGTGGAGATCCCTCTGGCCCTCCCGGCGATCTTCGCCGGCCTGCGCATCGCCACAGTGACCGTGATCTCGCTCGCCACCGTCGCCTCGCTCGTCGACAACGAGGGTCTCGGCGTGCCGATCCTCGCGGCCATCGCCAACAACGGCTTCAAGACCGAGCTGATCGCCGGGGGCGTGCTCGCGGTGGCGCTCGCGCTCGTCGCCGACGCGCTCCTGGTCGGCCTCCAACGGCTCGTCACCCCCTGGGCGCGGAGGCTCGCGTGATCCTCGTCCACGCCCTGCAGTTCATCGCCCGCAACGGCCAGCTCCCGGGTGAGAGCGGTCTGCCGACGCTCGTCCACCTCACGCTCGTGACGATCAAGATCGCCGGGCTGGCGGTGCTCATCTCGATCGTCGTGGGACTGCCCGTCGGGGTCATCCTCGGCCACCTCCACCGCGGCTCCTTCGTCGCCATCAACCTGGGGAACCTCTGGCGCTCGCTCCCCAGCCTCGCCGTGCTGGCCATCGGCGCCGCGTTCCTCGGACTCGGCCTCAACGTGGTGCTCTTCGCCCTGATCGTGCTCGCCGTACCGCCGATCATCACCAACGCCTACGTGGCCGTGGACGAGGTGGACCGCGACCTCGTCGACGCCGCGCGCGGGATGGGCATGACCGAGCGCCAGATCCTTCTGCAGATCGAACTTCCCCTGGCCGTCCCGCTGATCATGGCCGGCGTCCGGACCGGAGCGCTGTTTGTCGTCTCCACCACGACGATCGCGTCGCTGGCCGGCTACAGCGGCACGCTCGGGGACATCATCGTCAACGAGACGAGCTATCAGCGCTCCGGGGTGCTCGGGGCGGCCATCTGCATCGCCGGGCTGGCCCTCACCGTCGATGCGCTGCTCGCGGGGGCGCAGTGGACGCTCACGCCGCGGGCCCTGCGCCGGCGAGGTGACGGCCGCGAGGCCGTGAGATCGCTCACGGCACTGGTGGAAGAACCGGCCACAGCGGGCAAACTCAGCTGACCAATCACAGGAGGACACATGCAGAGAGGTCGTATGACACGCGTGCGAGTGGGGCTCGCCGCGACCGCGGTGGGCCTGGGCGCGCTGGGAATCAGCGCCTGTGGCTCATCGTCGACCACCACGGGGTCGAGCTCGACGCCCGCCACCCCCACGACGGCGAAGAGCGCCAGCCTGCCCGGCAAGGGCAAGCCCACCTTCGTCATGGGGGACAAGAACTTCCCCGAGGAGTACGTGCTGGGTGATCTTTACCAGCAGGCCCTGGAAGCTCAGGGCTACACGGTGAAGCTGAAGCCGAACATCGGCTCGACCGAGGTCACCTTCGCCGCCCTCAAGTCGGGGCAGATCCAGGGCTACCCCGAGTACGACGGCACGCTGCTGGCCTCGGTGGCGAACGACTCCACCCAATACCCCAACGCCCCGGCGGCCTACCACGCGACGGTCGATTGGGCGGGCAAGCACGGGTACGAGTTCACGAACATCACGCCGTTCACCGACTCGGACGCGATCGCCACCACCGCGAAGTACGCCAAGGCCCATCATCTGGCGAGCATCGGGGACCTGAAGAAGCTGGGCAGGAAGGTCGTCCTGGCCGGCCCGCCGGAGTTCTCCACCCGCACCCCGGACGGGCTCATCGGGCTGCACAAGTACTACGGGGTCTACCCGAGCTTCCAGCCCTCGAGTATCGGCTCCTTCTATCCCCTGCTCGACTCGGGCAAGGCTGACGCAGCGGTCGTCTTCACCACCGACCCGCAGCTCAAGAGCGGCAAGTACGCGGTGCTTCAGGACACCAAGGCGATCTTCGGCTGGCAGAACGTCGGCGTGGTCGCCAAGGCCTCCGCGATGGCTGCCGAGGGTCCGGCATTCGTCACGACGATTAACAAGGTGAGCGCGCTGCTCACCCAGAACGCGATCATCCAGCTCAACGCGGCGGTCGAGTTGGACAAGCAGAACCCGGCGACAGTCGCGCACGCGTTCCTCGCCGCCAACCACCTGCTCTAGGCGGTGGCTGCTGGGTGGGGCCCATGGGGGCCCCACCCGGCACGGCAGCGCCGCGGGCGGCTTCGCTAGGGTCCCGGTCTCACTTCGACGACAGGAGCGTGATCATGGGCGTGGCACGGGAGCGGATCGAGGCCGGCCGGCGGGCGGCGGGCCTCACCTGGACGGCGCTGGCGGACCAGATCGGCGGCCCGCGGGCCCACACGCTGGCCGCCCTGTTCGGCCAGCATCCCCTGGACGAGGAGCGCGCCGGACGGGCGGCGCAGATCCTCGGTCTCACCGACGAGGAGCGGGTCCAGCTCACCGAGATCCCGCGGCTGCGGATCGGCGAGACCCTGCAGGTCCCCGCCGACCCGACGATGTACCGCTTCTTCGAAGCCCTCGGGGTCTACGGTGAGGCCATCCGTGCCCTCATCCACGACGAGTTCGGGGACGGGATCATGAGCGCGATCAACTTCCAGTTGGACGTCAAGCGTGTTCCCCACCCCGACGGTGACCGCGTCGAGGTCGTCCTCAACGGGAAGTTCCTCGACTACCGCTGGTGAGTTTCGCCTTCTCGTGACCTCTATGGGGACATATGCCCCATAGAGGTCACGAGAACGAGTCAGAGCCGGGCCGCGAGCCAGGCACGGACCGCCGCACGGATCCCCGCCAGCGTCGCCGCGCTCGACAGCGTGTGCGTGCCCGGCACCGCGACGACCTCGCGTGACGGGGGCGCCGCGTCGGGCATCCCGAAGGGGTCACGCTCACCCTGGACCACGAGCACGGGCACCTCGCCGACCCCGGCGAGCTCCTCGAGCCGGGACTTCTCCGGTTTCCCCGGCGGATGCAGCGGGAAGGCGAGACAGAGCACGCCCGCAGCCTCCGCCGCCGCGGCGGTCCGGCAGGCCACCCGCGCCCCGGAGGAGCGCCCGCCGCAGATGAGCGGGCCCGCGGCGAGCGCCGCCGCACACTCAGGCTGCGCCCTCAGCGCATCGAGCACCGCGAGCCAGGCCGCGTCGAGCTGGTGCGCCGGAGCGGCGGCACGACGGCCGGCCACCCGGTAGGGCTGGAGCACCCGCGCCACAGCAACCCCGAGTTCCCGTGCCAGCTCGGCCACCGCAAGCAGGTCCGCGGAGTCGATCCCTCCGCCCGCGCCGTGGCCGAGCACCATCAGCCCGCCGGCCCCGGCTCCGGCCCCGGCCCGGGAAGCCCTGGGCAGCTCGAGCACCGCCTGGGCGGGCCCGTGCGGGGTCTCGATCTCCAGCAGCCGGTAGGGTTCGCGCGCCATGGCCAGCTCCACCCTGACACACCAGACCGTGCTCGTGACGGGCGCCTCCCGCGGCATCGGCGCGGCCACCGCACAGGCCTTTCACGCCGCCGGAGCGCGCGTCGCCCTGGTCGCCCGCGACGTCCACCGGCTCGAGCGGGTCGCCGCCGACCTCGGTGACCGCGCCGTCGTCGTCCCCGGCGACACCTCCGACCCGGCGGAGTGCCGCCGCATCGCCACTGCGGCCGCCGAGCGACTCGGGGCTCCCGTGGACATCCTCGTCGCCAACGCCGGAGTCCTGCGCCGCGACTGGGTCGAGGACATCTCCGTGGAGGACTTCGAGGCCTCCTACCGCACGAACGTCGGCGGCGGGCTCTGGCTTGCCCAGGCGCTGCTCCCGGGCATGCGCGAGCGCGGCCACGGGGCGATCGTGCTCGTCTCCTCCGAGCTCGGGCTCATCGGCGCCCCCACCTACGGGTCCTACTGCATGTCGAAGTTCGCCCTCATCGGTCTCGCCGAGACCCTCTCCCACGAGCTCGCGGGCAGCGGCGTCCACGCCTGCGCGGTCTGCCCGGGCAACGTCGCCACCGACCAGATGACCGAGGAGATCGCCTGGGGTCCGGCCGCCGGCGCGTCTCTGGAGAAGGCCCTCACCGCAGAGCAGGTCGCCCAGACGATCCTCAGGGCCGCGTGTGGCAACGCAACGGTGGTGCTCGCCGACAAGCCGGCCCTCAAGGCCGGCTTTGACGCCATGTTCGCGATGCCCCGGCGCCTGCGCCTGCTCATCATCCGCGACGCCTACAAGGCGTTGCTGAAGGAGCGCCGCCAGAGTCTCCGCAGCGGTTCGGGGGCCTAGAGGGAGCGCCGCCAGAGCCGGGCTGCCGCGTCGACGTCACGCTGGGGACCCGCGACCGGCGCGGTAGTCGGTCAGGGGGCGGCGAGCTGGGCCAGACCGAGGGCCACGAGCGTCTCGTGCAGCGCCGAGCCCATGGCGACACAGGCGGGGTGGTCGACCCACTCCGCGGCCGGGCCACCGTCAGTGAAGGCGCCGACCCAGAGCACGCCACGCGGGGTGCTCAGCGCGCCGGCGTCGTGGCGGACGGTCGCGGCCGTGCCGGTCTTGTGGAGGAACTCGGCGTCGTAGTCGACCCGGCGGGCCAGGCTGCGGCGGTCCTGCTGGGCGGCGAAGGCGCGGCGGATGAGCGGGTGCGCGATGCTCGCCAGCGCGGCCTGGTGGTCGCGCAGGCTCACGTCGGAGAGCCGCTCCTCCGGTGTGGTCCAGAAGCCGTAGAGGCGGCTGGTGTAGCCGCGCGCGGCGAGGCGGCCGTTGATCGAGGCCGGCCCGCCCATGAAGGCGATCAGCGCCTGGGTGGCGAAGTTGTCCGAGACGGCGATCATCAACAGCAGCAGGTCCCCCAGGCGGTGCATCGTCGGCACCTGACCGAAACGCAGCACCCCGTCACCCTCGACGCGATCATGGGCGGCCACGGGCACCGACCGGCTGAGGCTCAGCGCACCGGCACGGACGTCCTCGTCAAGCAGCGCGGCCAGCAGCGTCTTGATCATGCTCGCGCCCGAGAACAGCCGCTGGGGATCACGCACGCTGAGGCTCTGGCCGGCCAGCGTGAGCTCCCAGGCGGCATCGAAGTCGGCCAGCGAGGAACTCCAGATCCGGTCGATGTCAGCGCGCACGCACCCATTGGACCTCACGGACGCCCCGGCTCTGCAACTCGGGATGCACGAGGGCCAGCCTTTACAGTCGGGGCCAACCGCGATGACCTCGACGCGCCGGACCACGCCCCCGCTCCAGAGCCAGCCGCTGGCCGAGCGCGCACGGGAGATGCTGCTGGGGGCCATCCGCGAGGACCGCTTCCCCGGCGGGCGCCTGCCGCCCGAGGCCGAACTGGCCGAGCAGCTGGGGATCAGCCGCGGCACCCTGCGCGCCGCCCTGCAGAGCCTCAGCGCCGAGGGCGTGGTGAGCCGACGCCGGCGGCACGGCACCTTCGTCAACCAGCACGTGCTGCGCTCCTCGATGCCGCTGAACCGCCTGGTCTCCTTCGCCACGCTGATCGAGCAGAGCGGGTACTCAGCGAGCACGGACCCGCGCCAGAATCACATTGACCAGGCCGGCGCGGACGAGGCCTCCGAGCTGGGCCTCGCCGAGGGCACCCCGGTCCTGCGCCTCTTCCGCCTCCACCGCGCTGACGGCGAGCCGGTCATCTCCGTTGCCGACGTCATCCCCCGGGAGCGGCTCATCTATCCCCCCAGCCGCCTGCGCAATGCCGAAACGACGTTCGCCTTCCTGGCCGAGAACACCGACACGGTGGCCGACTACGCGACCGCGGAGATCATCCCGCGCGTGGCCGACGCGCAGGACCCGGCCGAGCTGAACCTCGTCCCCGGCACGCCGTACATCCAGCTGCGCGAGGTGCTCTTCAATCCGGACGGGGAGCGGATCGCGCTGTCGGTCGTCTGCGTGGTCGACCGGCTCGTGCGCCTGTCGCTGCTGCGCCGCGGGCACTGACCGGGTCCGGCGCGGCCCCCGTGGCCGGCCCCACAGGCCGGCCTCTGCGACGCAGGGATAGCCAACCCTAGCCGCGGGGCCAATGACAGTCCCCGGGCGGCGTGAAAGGTTGTACCTATGACCACCACTCAGCCGACCGACCGGGCCGACGCCGCCGATCTGGCGAGCTTCGGCTACGCCCAGCAGCTTCATCGCAAGCTGGGCCCCTACGCCTCCTTCGCGGCGGGATTCTCCTTCGTCTCGATCCTCACCACCGTCTTCGAACTCTTCGGGCTGGGCTACTCCTTCGGGGGCGCGGCGTTCTTCTGGACCTGGCCGCTGGTCTTCGGCGGGCAGCTGCTCGTCGCCTTCGTCTTCGCCGAGCTCGCCTCGCGCTATCCCATCTCGGGCTGCATCTACCAGTGGTCGCGCCGGCTCTCGAACCCGACCGTCGGCTGGTTTGCCGGCTGGACGATGCTCGTGGCCCAGATCGTCACCATCGCCGCCGCGGCCATCGCCCTGCAGGTGGTCATGCCGACGATCTGGACGGGCTTCCAGCTCGTCGGGCACAACCCGTCACTGTCCAGCGTCGACGGGGCCACGAACGCCTGCATCCTTGGGGCGATCCTGATCGCCCTCACGACGACGATCAACGCCGTTGGCGTGAAGGTGATGTCGCGTATCAACTCCATCGGGGTCACCTGTGAGCTGATCGGCGTCGCCCTGCTCGTCGTGCTGCTGTTCGTCCACGCCAAGCGCGGACCCGAGGTCCTCTTCCACCGCACGGGTGCCCCCAGCGGCGGCTACTTCGGCCTGTTCATCGTCTCGGCGCTGATGGCCGCCTACGTGATGGTCGGCTTTGACTCCGCCGGTGAGCTCTCGGAGGAGACCAAGGACCCGCGGCGCACCGCGCCCCGGGCGATCATCCGGGCGCTGTGCGCCTCGGGCCTCGGCGGCGGGCTGCTGCTGCTCGCGGCGATCCTCGCCGCCCCCAGCCTCACCGACGGCAACCTCGCCACCGGCGGGCTGCCCTACGTGCTGCTCTCCCGCCTGGGCACAACGGTCGGCAAGATCTTCCTCTGCGACGTCGTCATCGCCATCTCGGTGTGCACGCTGGCGATCCAGACCGCCTCGACACGGATGATGTTCTCCATGGCCCGTGACGGGGCGCTGCCCGGCTCGGGCCTGCTTTCCCGCGTCAACGGCGTCACCGGCACCCCGATCGCCCCCGCGCTGCTCACCGGGGCGCTGTCGCTCGGGCTGCTGTTCGTCAACCTCGGCAAGCCGGCACTGTTCACCGACCTCACCTCGGCCTGCATCGTCATGCTGTATGCCGCCTACCTGTTCGTCACCATCCCCGCACTCATCCGGCGGGTCCGCACGGGCAGCCTCGGCGGCGAGACCGGCGGGCCGGGCGTCTTCTCGCTCGGCCGCTGGGGCGTCCCGGTGAACATCGCCGCGGTCCTCTACGGCGGGCTGATGACGGTGAACATGGCCTGGCCGCGCGTGTCGGTGTACGACCCGCCCAACGGCGGGGACTGGTACCTGCAGTACTTCTCGGTGCTGCTGCTCGGCGGGACCGCGCTGTTCGGGGTGGCCGCGTTCCTGTGGGTCAAGCGCGGGGACCGCTTCGCGCCCGTGGGGGCGTCGGCCGGCACCACCGAGTCGGGCCTCATCGCCGCCCAGGCCTGATGAGCACCGCCACCACACACGGGGCCCGCGCTCATGCGCGGGCCCAGGCCGGCACCGTCGTGAGCACCATGGCGACGATCCCCGCCTCAGCCTGGCCCGAGCCGCCGGACGGGGTCGACGCCGCGGACCTCACCTGGGCCGAGGTCGTCGCCCCCGGCGGCTATGCCACCAAGGTGATCAGCGCCGGCACAACGTTGAGGCTCACCGACTCAGAGGGCGAGGCCTGCGCCCACCTGCTGCTCTACAACGCCGATCAGACCTGGGAGCGCCTCAACGTCGCCGACTCGGTGAAGGTGCCCTGGCAGGCCTACATGACCACCGGCCATCCGCTGCTCTCGGACCAGGGCCGGGCCCTGGCCACGCTCGTGGCCGACTCCACCGACAGCCATCACGACGCGCTGTGCGGCGCGGCCCCCGAGGCGGTGCATGCCGCCCGCTATGGAGCGGGCGGCCCCTGGAGCGAGACCCCGGCCGCGCGGGAGCTGTTCAAGCTTGCCGGTGCCAAGCACGACCTGGGGGTGCGCGACCTCGCGCCGAGCATCTCGTTCTTCAAGCGGGTGCGCGTGGCGGCGGACGGTGGCTTTGCGGTGTCGCTCGCCGCGCAGGCCGGTGGGAGCGTCGCGCTGCGGGCCGAACTGCCGCTGCTCGTGCTGGTCGTCAACGCCCCGCACCGGCTCGATGAGCGGCGCGAGTACACCTGCGGGCCGCTGGAGCTGCTGGCCTGGCGCGGGGAACCCACCCACCCCGATGATCCGCTGTTCTCAGCCACGCCGGAGGCCCAGCGGGCGCTCTGGAACTCCTACGACTACGCGACCGCACGGGGGATCCGCCGATGACCGTCCTCGCCACCGAGATCCGCCTCGACGAGGAGGTGCCCGCGCGCGCACCGTGGTCGGCCCGGCTGAGCGCCGGGGAGGAGCTGACGATCGTCGACCTGGGCGGCAACCAGGCCGTCGACTTCCTCCTCTTCGGCTGGCCCGACACGCACGAGCGCTACTGCGCCGCCGAGACGATCGCCGCCCAGGGCTCGATCTTCCTCACCACCGGTAGCGTCCTGCTCTCGGCTGAGGCGACGCCGCTGATGACCGTGGTGGCCGACGAGTGCGGACGCCACGACACCCTCGGGGGGGCGTGTTCGAAGGAGTCCAACTCCCTGCGCTACGGCCAGCACACCCGCCATCAGCACGCGTGCGTCGAGAACTTCCTCACCGCCGCGATTCCCTACGGGCTGGGCAAGCGCGACCTCGTCTCCAACGTGAACTGGTTCATGAACGTGCCGGTGGAGGCGGACGGGACCCTGGGCATCGTCGATGGTCTCTCCCGCCCCGGACTGTCGCTCAGCCTCCGCGCCGAGCGGGACGTCCTAGTGCTCGTCTCCAACTGCCCCCAGATCAACAACCCCTGCAACGGCTTCGATCCCACCCCGGTCCGGATGGTGGTGAGCGCGCCGTGACCATCCGCGTGCTCGACCCCGGAACCCAGACGACGGTTCAGGACTGGCCGGGGCGGCTGGGGCTCTGGCACGTCGGAGTCCCGCCGTCAGGGCCGATGGACGACCGCTCCTTCCGGCTGGGCAACCGCGCCCTGGGCAACCCCGAGGGGACCCCGGGCCTGGAGTGTGTGATGAGCGGTCCACGGCTGCGCCTCGACACGGCGACCACGGTGTGCGTCACCGGGGCCGAGGTGTCGGTGTGGGTCGACGGCGCCCCGGCGCCGATGTGGGAGCCCCTGGTCCTCGAGGCCGGCAGCGAGCTCGAGCTCGGTCGCCTCGACGGGCGCGGGATGCGCGCCTACGTCCTCTTCCGGGGCGGGCTGGCCTTCCCGCGCGTGCTCGGCTCGGCGGCCACCTTCACCCTCGGCGGCTTCGGCGGACGGGCCGGGCGGGCGCTGAAGGCCCGAGACATCCTCAGCGTGGCCGTGCCCGCTCCGGATGCGCCGCTGGGCCCGGTGGGTGGCCCGGTCCCGGCGGCGTCGCGGCCAGCGCTGGGATCGGAGTGGGATGTCGAGGTGCTCGAGGGGCCCCACGCCGCCCCGGAGTTCTTCACCCGGGAGGACATCGAGACCTTCTACGCGACGGCCTGGGAGGTCCACTTCAACTCCGCGCGCACCGGCGTGCGGCTGATCGGGCCGCGTCCACAGTGGGCCCGCGAGGACGGCGGCGAGGCGGGGCTGCACCCCTCCAACATCCACGACACCCCCTACTCGGTCGGGGCGGTCGACTTCACCGGGGACACGCCGATCCTGCTCGGACCCGACGGGCCGAGCCTGGGCGGCTTCGTCTGCCCGGCGACGCTGCCCACGGACGAGCGGTGGAAGCTCGGCCAGCTGCGGCCCGGGGACCGCGTGCGCTTCCGCCCGCGCGGCGGACTGCGCGACGACGGGATCCTCGCCCGGATGGAGGGCTCGCAGGAGCGTCCGGCGATGACCCTGCGCCGCAGCGGCGATGACAACGTGCTGGTCGAGTTCGGGGAGATGGAGCTCGACTTCGGCCTGCGCATGCGGGTCGGCGCGCTGGCCGAGCGGGTCGCGGCCGAGGCGCCGGACGGGGTCATCGACCTCACCCCGGGCATCCGCTCCCTGCAGATCCATTTCGACCCGACGCGACTCTCGACCGCGCGGGTGCTCAACCTCGTGCGGTCGCTCGAGTCCGAGCTGCCGGCCTCCGATGAGCTCGTCGTGGACAGCCGGGTCGTGCACCTGCCGCTCTCCTGGGATGACCCGAGCACGCGTCTGGCCATCGAGCGGTACATGACCGGGGTGCGGCCCGACGCGCCGTGGTGTCCCTGGAACATCGAGTTCATCCGGCGCATCAACGGTCTGGACTCGGTCGAGGCGGTGCGGGAGATCGTCTTCGGCGCCGCCTACCTCGTGCTCGGACTCGGCGACGTCTACCTCGGCGCGCCGGTGGCCACCCCGATCGACCCGCGCCACCGCCTGGTCACCACCAAGTACAACCCGGCGCGGACCTGGACGCCGGAGAACGCCGTGGGCATCGGCGGGGCCTACCTGTGCATCTACGGGATGGAGGGCCCGGGCGGCTATCAGTTCGTCGGGCGCACCGTGCCGGTGTGGGATCGTTCGGGCCGTGACGAGCCCTGGCTGCTGCGCAACTTCGACCAGATCCGCTGGTATCCCGTGAGCGCGGAGGAGCTGATCGAGCTGCGCGCCCGCCCCTTCGTCCCCGAGGTCTCGACCACGCGCTTCGCCCTCGCCGAGCACCGCGCCTTCTGTGCCCGGGAGGCCGAGTCGATCGCCGCCTTCGGCGCCACCCAACGGGAGGCCTTCGCCGCCGAGCGGTCCGCCTGGGCCGCCGCGGGCGAGTTCGAGGTGCAGCGGTGAGCGTGTGGATCAGCCGGCGCGAGGACGCCGCCGTCGCCGCCGAGTGCGCCGTCTCGAGCGGACCCCTGGCGGGGATGCGCCTCGGGGTGAAGGACAACATCGACGTGGCCGGCCTGCCCACCACGTGCGCGTGTCCGGCCTTCGCCTATGCGCCGACCGCAGACGCGGTGGCGGTCGCCCGGCTGCGTGCCGCCGGGGCGACGGTGGTGGGCAAGACGAACCTGGATCAGTTCGCCACCGGCCTGGTGGGGACCCGCTCCCCGTACGGCGCGGTGGCGGACCCGCGCCGCCCCGACTACGTGTCCGGTGGCTCGTCCTCGGGCTCGGCGGTCGCCGTGTCCACTGCAGAGGTGCAGCTGGCCCTGGGCACCGACACCGCCGGCTCGGGCCGGGTCCCCGCGGCCTTCTGCGGGGTGTACGGGCTCAAGGCCTCGGTCGGAGCGGTCCCGGTCGGCGGGGTCGTGCCGGCATGTCGCTCCTTTGACTGCGTGAGCATCTTCGCGGCCGAGCTTGAGCTCGGCCTGGCCGCGCTGGCGCAGCTCGTCGACGACCCGGCGATCGCGGCCGCCGGCCGGCCGGCGGGGGCGGCCGGGGCGGCCGACGCGGGCGGCGCAGCCGGGGCACGGCGGCTGGGGACCTTCGGGCCCGACGCGCTGAGCGTCCTGTGTCCCGACTACGCCGAGGCGTTTGAGCGGGTGCGTGGTGAGCTCGCGGCGGGCGGGATGGAGATCGTCGAGATCGACGCCGCCCCCTTCCTCGCCGCCGGGGCGCTGCTCTACGGCGGGGCGTTCCTGGCCGAACGGGTCGCCGCAGTGGGCGACTTCATCGCCGAGCACCACGATGACTGTGACCCGACGGTCGCCTCGATCGTGCTCGGCGCGGCGGGCTTGGGCGCCGCCGACTACGTGCGCGACCAGGCACGGTTGGCCGAGCTGGCGGTCCGCTGTGACGCACAGATGGACGGACTGGACGGGCTGATGCTCCCCACGGTGCCCTTCCAGCCGACTCTGGCCGAGGTCGCCGCAGACCCGGTGGGCGTCAACACCCAGCTCGGGGTGTTCACCACCTTCGCCAACCTGCTCGGCCTGCCCGTGATGGCCCTCCCCGCCGGGATGGCCGGGACGGGCCAGTTCGGGATCAGCCTGCTGGGGGCGCGGGGCGGCGACGTGGACCTGGCCGCGCTGGCGCGGCGGGTCGACGCGCTGCTGGCGCCCGCGCGCGAGCGCATCCCCCTGCTCGTCGTCGGCGCGCACCTGCGCGGGATGCCCCTGCACCGCCAGCTCACCGACCTGGGCGCACGCTTCCTCGCCGAGGTGATCACCAGCCCGGAATACCGGCTCTACGCCCTGGACACCGAGCCCGCCAAACCGGGGCTGCTCCGCAGCGACGGCGTCGGCGTCGGCGGCGAGGGCGGGTCCATCGCGGGTGAGCTCTACGGCCTCACCCCCTCCGCGCTGGGCCGCTTCCTCGCCGCCCTGCCCCAACCGATGTGCCTGGGCCGGGTCCGCCTGGCCGACGGCGCGGAGGTCGTCGGCTTTCTCACCGAGCCGGTCGCGGTGGCCGGCGCGCGCGAGATCACCGAGCTCGGTGGCTGGCGCAACTACCTCGCCGCGGTCTGAAAGCCGGTCACCGTGCGGCTGAGCTCGTGACGCACGATCACGCGGTCGACCCGATGACCCGGGCCGACCCCGCCTGGCGGGTCACCTTGAGCGGCTCAAGCGCGCGGCCGAGTCGCGGGGGACTCGCCGGGCCTCGGCGGGCGGGGTACATCGCCGCCACAACTCTCCACCGTGACGCGGCGGTGGGTCGCGATGCGCGTGCGGTGTCGCTCAGGAACACCTCACGCGCACCGCCGCCCGCGCCCGCACCACGCTGGAACGTTGGGGGTGCACGCCCCTTGCGTCAGGCGAGCTCGCTCAGCTCGGTGAGCAGCTCGCCGTCGTCCGGTGAGCAGCTCGCCGTCGTCCGGTGTCCGCTCCTCCCGACCGGGACCCCGCAGCGAGACGCCGCTGCCGCGCAGGTGGACGAGCGTGGCGATCACCACAGCCGGCAGCGAGCGCTACGAGGCCGCCCGGCCCACGCACCGCAAGATCCTGCGCGAGTTCGCGGGTCCCAGCACCTGAGCGCGCGGGTCCGGTCGGGCGCCCCGGGCGGCACCACGGCCGCCCGGTGGGGTAGAGAAGGGGGTATGAGCTCCCTCCCCACCCGCCCGCTCGGCCACAGCGGCCTGGCGACGACCATCGTCGGCCTGGGCTGTAACAACTTCGGGGGTCGCCTCGACCTCGAGGACACCCGCCGCGTCGTCAACGCCGCACTGGACAACGGCATCACGTTCTTCGACACCGCCGACATCTACGGTCGCCACGGCTCGGGCGCCTCACGGCCCGGTCCGGGCCGCTCCGAGGAGCTGTTGGGTGAGGCGCTGAAGGGCCGTCGTGACCAGGTCGTGCTGGCCACGAAGTTCGGCATGGAGATGGCCGACGGCTACGGCGAGAACCGGGGCAGCGCCGAATACATCACCCGCTCGATCAACCGTTCCCTCACGCGGCTCCAGACCGATCATGTCGACCTCTACTGGTATCACCGGCCTGACGGTGTGACCCCGATTCAGGCGACCCTGCAGGCCCTGCATGAGCTCGTCCAGGCCGGGAAGGTGCGCGCCATCGGCGCCTCGAACTTCTCCGCCGCCCAGCTCGAGGAGGCCGCGGCGGTCGCCTCCGAGCACGGGTTCACCGCCTTCTCGGCGCTACAGAACGAGTACAGCCTGCTGCGTCGGGACCCGGAGAGCGACGGCACACTCGCGGCGTGCGAGCGCCTGAACGTCGGTTTCGTGCCCTACTTCCCGCTCGCCAACGGGCTCCTCACCGGCAAGTACCGTCGTGACGGCGCCGGGCCGGAGGGGTCGCGCCTCTCGGGCCGTGACGAGCTCGCCTCTGTCCGCGAGTGGGACCTCATCGAGGCCGTCACCGACTACGCGACCGAGCGCGGCCTCAGCCTCATCCAGGTGGCCATCGGCGGGCTGCTCATCCAGCCGACCGTCGCCTCGGTGATCGCCGGGGCGACCAGAGCCGAGCAGCTCGAAGCGAACGCGACAGCGGCAGCGTGGACGCCCAGTGACCAGGACGCGGCAGCGCTGAGCGAACTGCTCACCGAGCACGCGGCCTGAGGCGGCCGGTCATGCCGGGGCTGACCTCATGGTCGGCCCCGGCACCGGAAAACGTCGGTCTAGGCGGCGACCCGTTCGAGTTGCGGGGTCGGGCCGCAGCCGCGGATGTCCTCGGCGAGCCGGTCAGCGGTGACCTGCTCCCAGCGACCGGAGTCGACGAGGTTCTCGAGCAGCAGACGGGAATCGCTGAGCGCCTCCTGGGCGTCGCCATCCGCGTGGAGGTTCTCGCAGAAGATCAGGCTGTCAGCAGCCTCGCGGATCCGGTCCTGCTCTCCGGACTGCAGCTTGCTCGGGCCCAGCTCATCAAGCGTCTGGAGCACACGGCGGTAGGCATAGGTACGTTCAGGGCTCATCTGGGCCTCCCTGTATCGCGAGATGCGGATGTGAGCATCTTTTCGACTCGGCTCGCCACTGACTTTAGCCACCTGGCCAGACTTCAAACCCGGGTGCTTATACGTCCTGACCTGCGGGGACAAGTGCATCGGGGCTGAGGGCGACCCTCCCGGGGGCCGAACCCGGGGGCGCGAGACGCCGCGCGGGGACCACGCCGAGGGCGGCGACGAGCCCGAGCAGCATGAAGGCGAGCCACGGCGTGCCCGTGCACAGGGAGACGAGCACGGCGACGAGCAGGCCCCCGGCGTTGCCGGCCAGGAGCAGGATTCCGGTGGCCACTCCTCCAGAGGCGCCCATCTCGCGCTCGATCAGCTCGAGCATCACCGGCAGGGCGGCGAGCAGGACGAGGCCGATGGCTGGGACGAGCACGAACCCGGCGGCGACCACCGGGTGCAGCGCGGCGAGGCCGAGCGCGGCCAAGCCCACCCAGGTGACGGCGAAGATCATGAACGGACGGGCGCCGTCGCGCCGGGCCACCGACGGGGGGAAGGCCCCACAGCCGACCACCCCGGCACCGAGCATCGCCGCGAGCATCAGCCCGGCCGAGGTCGAGGAGATGTGGTCGTGGTGGAGGATCGGCTGCAGGTAGGTGGACAGCGCGACGAAGATCCCCACTCCGACGAAGGCGAGGCCGGCCAGGGTGCGCGACAGCGGCAGGGACCACACCTCACGCAGTTCAGCCATGCCGATGCTCGCGGCCGGACCGGCCTCGGCGGGAGCTCGGCGCGCGAGCACGACGGCGAGGATGACCGCGGCGGCCAGACCGAGACCGGCCTGGAGGGGCAGCAGCGGCCCGAGCGAGTGTCGGCCCTCCAGCAGCGGCCCCATGGCGAGGGCGACGATCGCCCCGATGAACTGGCCCGCCGAGCCCAGCGCGATGCCGGCGGGCCGCTGGGCCGGCGGGAGATAGCCCGTGGCCACCTTGGTGAGCGAATTGAGCACCAGCGGCTGGGCGACGGCGACGCACAGCTGCCCGACGAGCGCCCAGGCGTAGTCCTGGTGGACGAGGCGCAGCAGTCCCCCCAGGGCGGTGAGTCCGGCGCCGAGCAGCAGCGAGCCGCGAAAGCGGCGGTCCAGGGCGATCCCGGCGGGCAGGGCCAACAGCACGTAGAGCAGCGGGAACACGTTGGCCAGCCAGCCCACCGCGCTCTGGGAGACGTGGAAGTCGCGGGCCACGTCGGTGTCGATCGGGGCGAAGGTGAGCCAGAGCATCTGGGAGGCGGCGACGACGACGGCATAGGCGATCACCACGCCCCAGCCCCCACGCCCGGCCTCCCGCCCGGAGCCGGCCTCCCGCCCGCGCCCGGAGCCGGCCTCCCGCCCACCCGTGCGGGCGGACCGCCGCCCGCTCACGCGAGCTCCCGCAAGACGAAGGTGGCCAGCAGCGTGCCGGCGGGGTCACGCACGTGGCGGCGCTCACCGTCGACGAAATACGCCGCCGGTCCGGGCTGGGCGCCGTCGCGGAACTCGATCTCGGCGTCGAGCCTCGCCGCCCGAGCGGCCCCGGAAGTCCCCGCGGTCCCGGAAGTCCCCGCGGTCCCGGAAGTCCCCGCGGCCCCGGACGACCCCGCGATCGCCGCGCCGCCGCCCCCCGCGTGGTCCAGGCGCCCCTCCTCGAGCAGCTCCTCCTCCAGCAGCTCCCAGTAGGCGGAGTTGTTCACGTGGTCGGCGACGTCGGTGTCGACCCGGCGGAAGCGCCAGTCCAGGCGCCGCGTCCCGGCACCCGGCTCGGGTCGGGGATGACCGAGGCGGTGCGAGACGCGCCGGGTGCCGTAGCCGGCGGAGGCGAAGATCTCCAGCTCCTCCTGGGTGAGGTCGGTCGGTCGGTGGCTGACGGGGTCGAGGTGGACCCACAGGGCGCCGGCTTCGACAAGCACCGCGGCGGGGTCCTCGGCGGTGACGATCGACGTGCGGCGTTCGGCGACCAGGCGGCCCACCCCGCTGCAGAAGGTGCGCAGCACACAGCGTTCGTTGATGACCGGGAAGCGCTGCACCTGCATCCGGGTGCGGCGCAGGATCCAGAAGGCGCGGTCCTCAACCCCGGCGTCGTCGACGTCGAGGTAGGCGACGTCCTGGAGCCAGCGGGCCATGGCGTCCAGGCGCATCCGCCCCGACGGGGCACAGTCGGCCAGCCCCGGTCGGCGGGCGAGGGTGAAGACCCGCCCGGACTCGGGCACGGGGACGAGTTCGTCGGACGGTCGGATGGCCACGGCGGGCCAGAATCTATTAGGTCTGCGCATCGAGTTCGGCCCCGAGCGCCTGCACCCGGCCGGCGATCTCGTGACGGATGCCCTGGACCGCCTCGAGGGGCAGGCGGACGGAGCCGGCCCGGAGGTGGGGTCGAGATGCTCACCGCGCTGAGGCCGAACATCGCGGTGGCGGCGGCATTCTCGAGCAGCTGCACCGACGTCGTGGGGGGAGAGCTGGGGCGGCGGCGATCCCCGAGCCGATGACGATCGCGGCGAGGAACGCCGCGCCGAGCCACTGGGCGAGGGCGCGGAGCGAAAGCGGGGCGGGTGCGACGGCGCGCGCCGGCCGACCTCGCGGCGCCCCAGCGGCCCCGTATGGGCGATGACGGACTCGAACCGCCGACATCCTCGGTGTAAACGAGGCGCTCTACCAGCTGAGCTAATCGCCCGGGGCGGGCCCTAGGGTAGTGGCGGTGGTGCCGGCTGTGGGCTCGGCACCACCGCGGGGCGCCGCCGTGGCGCCGCCGCGAGACCCCGGGCCGGCGCGGGCCTAGTCCGTCTTCTCGGCGTGGCCGCCGAACTGCTTGCGCATCGCCGAGAGCAGCTTGTTGGCGTACTCGGCGTTGCCGCGGGAACTGAAGCGCGCGTACAGCGCGGCGGTGAGCACGTCGGCGGGGACGCCCTCGTCGATCGCCGCGTGGATCGTCCAGCGGCCCTCGCCGGAGTCCGAGACGTGTCCGGCGAACTCCTCCAGCTCCGGGGACTCGACGAGCGCGGCGGCGGTGAGGTCCAGCAGCCAGGAGGCCACCACCGAGCCCCGGCGCCACACCTCGGTGATCGCCGCGATGTCCAGGTCGTAGTGGTAGAGCTCCTCGGCGTTGGCAATCGGCGCCGTCTCCGCGTCGTGGGTCTGGGCGACCGTGCCGATGTTCGCGTGCTTGAGGATGTTCAGGCCCTCGGCGTAGGCAGCCATCAGCCCGTACTCGATCCCGTTGTGGACCATCTTCACGAAGTGCCCGGCCCCGGCGGGACCCGTGTGGAGGTAGCCTTGCTCCTCCTGGAGGGGCTCGCCCTCCCGGCCCGGAGTGCGCTCGACGTCGCCGACTCCGGGCGCGAGAGACTTCAAGATCGGGTCGAGGATCGAGACGGCCTCGTCAGTGCCTCCGATCATCATGCAGTAGCCCCGCTCGAGACCGAAGACGCCGCCGGAGGTACCAACGTCGACGTAGTGGATGCCCCTGGGCTCGAGCTTGCCCGCGCGCTTGAGGTCGTCGTGATAGTGGGAGTTGCCCCCGTCGATGAGGATGTCGCCCGGCTCGACGTGCTGGGCCAGAGCATCAAGGGTGTCGTCGGTGAACGCGGCCGGGACCATCGTCCAGATCGCTCGCGGGGGCTTCAGCTTGGCGACCACGTCCTGATAAGAGGCGGCCGCCGTGGCGCCGGTCTCCTTGGCCAGGGCCTTGGTGACGTCGTCGGAGACGTCGTAGACGACAAGGTCGTGCCCGTCCTTGACGAGACGCCGCACCATGTTGGCGCCCATGCGCCCGAGACCCACCATCGCAAGCTGCATGGTGGTCACCCTACCCCCTGGCCGCCCGCGGGTGTGGCTCGGCGCCGCGCGGATGTTCAGGCCCCGACACCCACGAGCTCACCGATGCAGCTCGCCCCGGCCAGGCGGACCCGGAGCGCGAGCTCCCGGTTGATCCGCGCAGGCCACAGCGGTCCGCCGTAGACGAAGCCGGTGTAGGCCTGCACGAGCGTCGCCCCGGCGAGGATCCGCTCCCAGACGTCGGCGGCGCTGGTCACCCCGCCGACGGAGATGACGACGGTGTCACTGCCGCGCAGGCCGGCGTGGAGGCGGCCCAGCACGGCGAGTGAGCGCGCCCGCAGCGGCGGGCCGGAGACCCCGCCGCCGGTGAATCCCGCGACCTCGGCACGCCCGGCCGGTGAGAGCAGCGTCCGGTCAACGGAGGTGTTCGTGGCAATGACCCCGGCGAGGCGCCGGCGCACCGCGAGCTCGGTGACGGCGTCGACGTCGGTGTCGGCCAGGTCGGGGGAGATCTTCACCAGCAGCGGCGTGGCGGCGGCGACCTCGGCGACCGCCGTGACGATCGGCTCCAGCGCGCTCACCTGCTCGAGCGCCCGCAGCCCGGGGGTGTTGGGGGAGGAGACGTTGAGGACGAGGAGGTCGGCCAGTGGTGCCAGCCGCCCGGCGACGGCGACGTAGTCATCCACGGCCCGTTCCATCGGCGTGTCGCGGTTCTTGCCGATGTTGACGGCGAGCACGGGAACCCCCGGGGCGCTGCCCGGGGCCGCCCGGCCGGCCAGCCGGGCGGCGACCGCCCCGGCTCCCGCGCTGGGAAAGCCCATGGCGTTGATGATCGCGCGGTCCGCCAGGGCCCGGGCGATGCGCGGGCGCGGGTTGCCCGGCTGGGGGCGCGGAGTGACCGTGCCGATCTCCACCGCACCGAAGCCCAGCGCGCCGAGCGAACCCACCGCGGCGGCGTTCTTGTCCAGGCCGGCGGCGACCCCCAGCGGGGAGGCGAAGGTGAGACCCAGGGCCGACACCGCGGTCTCCGGCGCCACCGTCCGGGCGCCGAGTGCGGCGGCGACCCTCGGGCGGGCGAGGCCGCGGGCGAGGCCCGCCATCGCCCAGGCGTGCGCGTCCTCGGGATCGAGGCGCGCCAGCACGCGGTCATAGAGCAGCGGGTAGAGCATGCCGAGGGCAGGCTAAAGCCTGTCTGGGGCGGGGGGAGCTCGGCTACTCTGGCGCGCGATGACCCAGATCCGCAGGCGCTTCACGGGCGCACACACTCTGCAGGTCGAATCCCGGCCCGAGCCCGGACAGCCGTGGAGGCCCCTGAGTCACCTTGTCGCCTTCGGCTATGAGTCGCCCTACACGCCCGGCTGGGAGCTGCGTCACGCCATCGGCTACGGCGGGCGCCCCGGCAGCCCGGTGCTCCCCTTTCAGCCGCTGTCGGTGCGGCACTTCTGCAGCTCCGAGCAGGCCGTCCTGGAGGCGTTCTACGCGCACATGAAGCGGATCCTGCCCCCGGTGGCCAGCGCGTGGGAGGGCTTCCTGGCCGGAGCCCGGGAGCGGGTGCCCGGGATCGGCGGACCGCGCACCGGCCCCATCGAGACGGCCTACCGACTGAACAACCCGCTCGCCGTGGTTCCGAGCCACACGCCGCTGCACGTGCCCGCGGGCGCCCGGGGCCTCGACTTCCAGCCGCGGCTGGGCTTCGTCATCCACCGTGAGCTCAGTGACGCGACGCCGGAGGAGGCGCGCGCGGCGATCGCCGCCTTCGTTCTCACCTGCGAGTTCCACGCCGCCAACGGGGTGGAGGGCCGTGACACCGTCCCCGTGCCGGCCAGCCCGCCGAGCTCCCTCGCCGAGATCATCATCCCCGCCCCGGACCTGATCGACGACTGGCCGTCGCTGATGGCCGCCGCGTCGGTGAACGGTGAGGTCATCGGCCAGGCGAGCGCCGCGGACGCCTCGATGGACCTGGGCGAGCTGCTCGCCGCCGCCTCGACCGAGGGGCGGCTGCTCCCGGGCGAGCTGTTCTCCGTCGACGCGCTCGCGCCCGCGGGAGGGACCCGGGCGCTGTCACCCGGCGACCATCTCGTCGTCGCAGCGCCGCGCCTGGGGCGCATCGAGCACCGCATCTCCTAGCCCGGCAAGCGGCCCATCCACGCGACCGTCGTGGGAGGCTTTGTGGGTGATCGCCGACCGCTGGGGCGTGACGGAGGCCGAGGTCGCCCGGGCCTATCCCTGTGACGAATTCGTCGCTGCGCCGACCCTGGCCGCCTGGCGCGGGGTGGCGATCGCTGCACCGGGACCCCTGTGTCGCGGCGATGGGCCGGACCTGGGGTGAGGTGCTTGCGGTGGAGGCGGGCGTTGCGCTCACCGGCGAGATCCTGGGGGTGGTGATGGCGCGGCGGCAGCTGCTGAACTTCGCGGCGCTCGCGGAGGGGCGGGCGGGCGAGCGGGACGGAGGGGCGCTGCGGGCGGGTGGCGGGTGATGTGACGCGTTGGGGACGACGACCGTCGCATCCCCAGCGTTTCGGGACGCGAATTGAGCAAAGCGATCACGCAGGCGGCGCTTTGGCGAAAGGCGCGCCGCCACGGACGCCCAAATGACAAAGCGGCCACCTCCAGGGAGCTTTGCGCTGTTGAGCGCCCTCGGCGCAGGTCAGGACGCCCGTGGTTTACTCCGGCCCACACGGACGGTGACGGCAGGGAGGAAGACAAAGAGATGGACACGGGGAACCTGACTGGGCGCGCCAGCACGCCGCGGACACGCCGCGCACGGCGGCTCATCCTGGCGAGCGCCGCCGCGCTGGGTCTGTGGGGACCGGCCGGCGCCGTCGCCGGCCTTGCCTCATCCCCGGGCATCGCCGCCGCCGCCACACCGCACCCGGCGGGTACCGCGCACGCCACCGACCCCGTCGCCCCGGGCGCACCCAACCCCTGCCCGAGCCAGAGCGCCCACCCCTGGTGTGACCGCAGCCTGAGCCCGGATCAGCGGGCGATCCTGTTCCAGCGGGCGATGACCCTGCAGCAGGAGATCCAGTTCGTCGGCGGGGACCAGAGCACCGGCGGGCACACCGGCGCCACCTACCCGCTGGCGAACCTCGGCCTGCGCCAGATCTACTTCACCGATGGACCCGTCGGCCCCCGCCAGGGCCCGGCCACGGCGATGCCGATCCCCATGGCTCTGGCCGCCACCTGGAGCCCGGCCCTGGCCTGGGCCTACGGCAACGAGGTGGGCACCGAGGCCCGGGACAAGGGCAACGACTTCGTCTTCGGCCCGACGGTGAACCTCATGCGCACCCCCCAGGGCGGCCGCACCTACGAGGCCTACGGCGAGGACACCTTCCTCGCCGCCCACACGACGGTCGGCTGGGTCGACGGGGCCCAGGCCGCGGGCGTGCTCGCGGTGACCAAGCACTTCGTGGCCAACGACCAGGAGGGCCAGGCCGGGGTCCCGCCGGTGAGTGCGGTGAACGGCGGGCGCATGCTCGTCAACGTCAACGTCGATCAGCGCACCCTGCACGAGGTCTACTTCCCCCAGTTCGAGGCGGCGGTGAAGCAGGCCCACACCGGGGCGATCATGTGCTCCTACAACCGCGTCAACGGCGAGTACTCGTGTGAGAACGGGGCCGACAACCTCGGCGTACTGCGCGGCCAGTGGGGCTTCCGCGGCATCATCCTCTCCGACTACGGCGCCTCCAACGGCGACCTGCAGAACCCGGGTCTGAGCGCGACCGTGGGGGACCTCAACAACGGGCTCGACTTCGTCCCCAACCAGGGCAGCGCCGACCAGGCCTACTCGCCCACGCTCATCCAGGCCGCCCTGGCCAGCGGTCAGGTCTCGCGCCAGACCCTCGACGCCCATGTGCGCACGATGCTCGCCACCTTCTTCGCCGCCGGGATGTTCGACCGCCCGGGCTATGCCAACAACGACGCACAGATCCCGGTGGTCAAGGACCAGGCCACCGCCGAAACGGTCGAGCAGCGCGCCATCGTCCTGCTCAAGAACGACGGGATCCTGCCGCTGAAGCCCTCGGTGCATTCCATCGCCGTGATCGGCCCCTACGCCAACCTGTTCGTCACCGGCGGCGGCTCCGGGCAGGTCACGCCCCGCGCGGTGGTCACCGCCCTGGCCGGGATCACCGCCCGCGCGGGCCGGCACGTGCGCATCACCTACGCCAACGGCTACGACATCCCCCAGGCCGCTGCCGTGGCCAAGGCGGCGGACGTCGCGGTGGTCGTCGTCGGCGACGTGGACTCAGAGGGCCTGGACCGTTCCTGCATCGACCTCAACTGCTCCCCCAGCGACCTCCAGGACGACCTCGGCATGGCGGCCACCGGGGGCAGCCCGTGCGCGGCGGCGGGCATGTGCCCGGCCAACGGCACCAATGAGGACGGCCTCGTCTCCGCCGTCGCCGCCGCCCAGCGGCGCACCGTCGTGGTCCTGGAGACGGCCGGGCCCGTGCTCACGCCGTGGCGGGATCAGGTGCCGGCGATCCTGGAGGCCTGGTACCCCGGCCAGGAGGGCGGGATCGCTCTGGCCCACGTGCTCTTCGGCGACAGCGATCCGGCGGGGCGCCTGCCCGTCACCTTCCCCCAGTCGCCGAGCCAGCTGCCGACCGCGGGCAGCCCGCTGCAGTACCCCGGGGTCGGCGAGCAGGAGGACTACTCCGAGGGCATCTTCGTCGGCTACAAGTTCTACGACGCCCACCATGAGACGCCGGCCTTCCCCTTCGGCGCCGGCCTCTCCTACACGCGCTTCCGCTTCTCGAAGCTGCGCCTGGTCCGGGTACGCCATGGGATCAACGAGGTGGCTCTCGCCCGCGTCACGGTGACCGATACCGGGCGTCGAGCCGGGTACGCCGTGCCGGAGCTGTACATGGCCAAGCCCGCCAGCGCCGCCCTGGCTCAGGTCCCGCGCCAGCTCGCCGGGTATGACTCAGTGTTCATCCGGCCTCACCACAGCGTGACGGTGACCTTCCCGCTGAATGACCGCAGCTTCGCCAGCTGGGCGACCTCGGGCTGGCAGATCGTCCCCGGCTGCTACCGCCTCAGCGTCGGCACGTCCTCGGCGAGTCTGCTGGCCTCGGGCACGATCGCCCGCGGTCCCGGGTGTCCGCGGGCCGCGGTGCGCCTCGGCCTGGGCGGGAGCTTCACCCTGCCGCTGCCGCCCGTCGCCCATGCCCGGTCGGTCCGGGCGCCAGTGCGGCGGTGAGCGAGGGCACCGGCCTCACCGACGCGGAGATCGCCGCGGCGGTCCAGGGCGTCCTCGCGGTGCCCCTGCACCGCAGCCTCGGCGTGGCGCTCGTCGATCCCGCCGACCCGTCCGCCGGACTCGAGATCGAGGTCGCACAGCTCGCCCTGAACAACAAGGGCGTCCTCCACGGCGGTCTCGTCCCGCTGCTGCTTGACGTCGCCTCCTACCTCGCGGTCCTGCCCGCGCTCGAGCCGGGCACCAACGCGGTGACCACGAGCGTGTCGGCCTCCCTGCTCGTCGGCGTCCAGGCCGGTGAACGCGTGCGCTTCTCCGGTCAGGTCGAGCGCCGCGGCCGCTCGGTCGCCTTCCTCAGCGCCCGCGCGCGGGTCGGGGAGCGGGTCGTGGCGACCGGTCAGGTGGTCAAGTCGATCGTGCGCGGGTGAGCGATCAGGCTGTCGTGATGGCGATGACCACGCGCCCGGAGCCGCCACGGCGCCCCAGCAAACTCCCGATGAGCCGGATGAGACGGAACTCCATGCCGTACTTGGCGGCGATCGCGGCCCCCAGCCGTTTGCGCTCGGGATCGTCGGCGACGATCCGCGCGCGCCCGTTCACCGTCTGAGCCCCCGGTCGGGCGCGGCCGCGCCGGTCACAGGGCGTGAGCTCCACCCGCGGGTCGCGGCGCAGGCGCTTGATCTTGCCGCTGTCCGCGCCGGTCCAGACGACGAGCTCGTCCCCCGCTGGGGCCACCCAGACCGGCGTGAGAACCCCGGCGCCGGAGCGGCGGAAGCTGGTGAGAAGCACGAACTTCTCCTCGGCGAGCGGGACGGAGCCGACGGTCATCGCCGCAGATCCTCCCAGGTCGGCACAGCGCCGCGTGCCGAGGACGGTGAACCGAGGCTCAGGAAGCGAGCAGGGCGAGCGCGATGACGCCATGGGCGGTCCAGGCGATCGTCCGCAGCCAGTTGACGTTCACGAGCCGGCGCATGGCCGCCTCGTCACGCTCGCGGTTGAGCTGACGGTGCAGGGGCACCGCGAGCATGAAGGTGACCACCCAGGTGACGGCGGCGAGCACGAGGCCGGCCACGGCGAGCAGGCCGTGGCCGCCGATGATGACGAGTGCCGCGGCACTCCCGAGCTCGCAGATCATCAGCGGGGCAACGACCCAGCCCGTGCGCCGCTCGTGGTCGAGGTGGTAGGGGAACCAGGCCTCGGCCCCGACCGCGCTGAAGAGCGGGTAGTGGACGACCTGGACGTACCAGATGATTCCGGCCATCCCCATGGCCGACAGGGCTCCCAGGAAGCGCACGGGCGCGGACTCTAGCCCGCTCCTGCGCGCGAGCCCCTTCGGGCCAGATCTCCACGCCCCACCGCTCGCCAGAGTGTCCGCCGGGGGCCGGCGCGGAGGAGGGGACCCGCTCCGGGCCGACGGTGGGCGTGATATGCAGGGACGCCCCCACCGGAAAGGCCCCACCGTGTCCTCCCCCTCCGCACCCTCCCTCCGCGGGCGCAGCCTGCGTTCGACGATCTCGGCCGACGGCGAGCTGCGCCTCGGACTTGTCGAGCGCGAGCTCCCCGCCCCCACCGGCAGCCAGGTCGTCGTCGCGGTCGAGGCCTCACCGATCAACCCCTCAGACATCGCCGTCCTGCTCGGCGCGGTCAATCCCGACGCGCTGCGGCGCGACGGCGACGACCTCGTCGGCGAGGTGCCGGCGGGCGCCCTGCCCCTCTACCGCGACCGGATCGACAAGGCGCTGCCGGTGGGCAACGAGGGCGCGGGCACCGTCGTCGCCGCCGGGCCGGACGCCGAGGCGCTGCTCGGCCGCCGGGTCGCGCTGTTCGGCGGCTCGATGTGGGCGGACCTGCGCGTCGCCGACGCGGCCGCCGTCGTGCCCCTGCCCGAGGAGATCTCCTCGGTGGAGGGTGCGGCGCTGTTCGTCAACCCGCTCACCGCGCTGTCGATGGTCGAGACGATGGGCGCCGAGGGACACACCGCCCTGGTCCACACGGCCGCGGCCTCGAACCTCGGCCAGATGCTCGTGCGGATCTGCGCGGCCGACGGCGTCGGGCTGGTGAACATCGTCCGCCGGCCCGAGCAGGTCGAGCTGCTCCACGGCCTGGGCGCCGTCCACGTCGTCGACTCCTCCCAGCCGGACTTCGCCGCCGCACTCACCGAGGCGATCCGCGCCACGGGGGCGACCCTCGGCTTCGACGCCATCGGCGGCGGGAGCCTGGCCGGCGACATCCTCGCGGCGATGGAAGCCGCCCAGCCGCCGCTGGCCTCCTACACGCCCTACGGCTCCTCGGTGAACAAGCAGGTCTACATCTACGGCGCGCTCGACTTCGCGCCGACGGTCATCCGGCGCAGCTTCGGCCTCACCTGGGGAGTGGGCGGCTATCTGCTCACCAACGCTATGGGCCGTCTCGGGGCCGAGGCGATCGAGCGCATGCGCAGCCGGGTCATCGCCGAGGCCAGGACGACGTTCGCCTCTCATTACGCCGAGTCGATCGGACTGGCCCAGGTACTCGACCTCGAGGCGCTGAGGGCCTTTGCGGCGCGCAGCACCGGGTCGAAGTACCTGATCGAGCCGGCCACGGACCAGTAGGTCGAGACGACGAAGGCCCGGGTGAGGGCGGCCTGTGATGGCCGCCCCGCCGGGTTCCCGCACCCTGCTAGCGTCCGCGTCGGTGCCGCCCCTGAGCTCGCGTCAACGTCGGCGCCGCCGGCTGCCGGTGGCCGCGCTCGTCCTCGTGGCCCTCGTCGTGATCGTCGTCGTCGTGCTCAGCGGCGGAGCGACGCCGAGCACGGGCTTTGACGTGTCCTACCCCCAGTGCGCGGGGGACCTGCCCAGCGCCCCGCTGTTCGGGGTCGTCGGGGTCAACGCGGGGCGAGCCAACACGACCAATCCGTGCCTGGGCACGGAGCTTGGCTGGGCCCAGGGCGCCCCAGGCCAGCGCAGTCCCACCCAACCCCGCGTCTCGCTGTACATCAACACGGGCAACCCGGGCGGCCACCACGTCAGCGACTTTCCCCACACCGGGACCGCCCCCGGTTACGGGGCCTGCACCGGCCGGCTCACCGACGCCTGCTCCTACCTGTACGGGCAGCAGCGCGCTCGCCACTCCTTCGTGCTCGTGGCCGCGCACGCTCCCGCACTTGCGCGCCGGGCGCCCTGGTGGCTTGACGTCGAGCTGCTCAGCACCTGGGCGGGCACCTATCAGCTGAACGTCGCCGCCCTCCGGGGCTTCGTCGCCGGCCTGCAGCGCTCGGGGGCGCGTGGTCCCGTGGGCATCTACTCGACCGCGGCCCAGTGGAAGGACATCACCGGCCTGAGCGCGCAGAGCACGAGCCGGGCCTTTCACGCAATGCTGCCTGACTGGGTGGCCGGGACCGTGGCAAGCCTCGCCCAGGCGCGGACGAACTGTGTTGCCGGAGGGTTCACGGGGGCCCCGCCCGTCCTCGCCCAGTACCGGCTCGGCCCTCGGGACGCCGACCTGCGCTGCCCCGGCACGGCCTGAGCCCCGCCGTGCGCCGCGCGGCACGGGCGCGGAGGCCCGACGCCGCGCGGCACGGGTGCCAGGGCGGGCACCGGCCCGGCTCTGCGGGGCCCGGCTCTGCGCGGCCCGATTCTGCGCGGCCCGGTTCTGCGGGGGCCGGCTCTGCGCGGCCCGATTCTGCGCGGCCCGGTTCTGCGGGGCCCGGCACCGTGGGGCAAAGGGGTCCGGCACCGAGACAGAGGGCACTCTGTGGACAAAGCGATCCGGATGTCACCGCATTGTCGGAAACAGCGCCCTGGAGGACGCCCGTCGGTCAAAGCGCGGTTCGGCTGGCCGCTATGACCGATGCGCGCCCTCGGTGCGGGTCCGGAAGCGGGCCGTGGAGGGTCACAGAACGGCCGGTACCGAGGTCGGGAACCTGCCGGCACGCGGAGCTCTGCCGGGCACAACGTCATGTACATGACCGTTTCCCCGCCGCAGGCTCCCAGATTTACTCAGGCGGCCGATGTAGGTGCCATGCGGGAAATCCCGGAGGAGCCGCGCCTGTCATGGCTGTGCCGCACCCAGGCAGAGCGCGAGCGTGCTGTCGACATGGAGCAGCGCCTGCGCCCGTTGCGCCAGCGCGCCTTCGGGCTGCTCGCCATCGCCCTGCTGATCTGCGGACCCTGGGTCGGCTGGTGGACGCTCGCGCCGCTGCTCGGTGCCGGCGTTGCCTTCACGCTCACCGACCGGGGCCTGGAGGGCTCTCGCCGGCCCGAGTACCGGCTCGCCGCGGCCTGGTTCGCCTCCGAGCTGGCGATCGCCACGAGCGTTGCCGTCACGGGTGGGCCGCACAGCCCGGCTTTGGCCTGGATCGTGCTCCCCGTGGTCACGCTCCCCGCGCGCTTCAACGTGCGCGGGGTCCTCTCCGGCAGCGCGCTGGCCGCCGTCCTCATCGTGGTCAGCTGCCTCACCGTCGACCCTGCGGCGGTCATCGCGGACCCGGCGAACCTCCTCTTCGCCCTCGCCCTGCTCGGGGCCATGGCGCTGCTCTCGGTCGCGCTCATGCGCTCGGACCTCCAGCATCGCCGCGAGTCGGTGATCGACCCGCTCACGAGCATGCTCAACCGCCACGCCCTCACCGGTCGGGTGAACGAGCTGCGCGACCAGGCCAAGGTCGTGCACCAGCCGATCGGCCTGATCGTCGGCGATCTCGATCACTTCAAGCAGATCAACGACACCCATGGTCATACCACCGGGGACGCCGTCCTGCGTGATGTCGCCTACTCCCTGCGCAAGCGCCTGCGCGCCTTCGACCTCGCCTACCGGCTGGGGGGTGAGGAGTTCCTCGTCCTCCTGCCCGGCGCCGACGCCGGAGAGGCGGCGACCCTCGCCGAGTCGCTACGCGACACGATCGAGTCGGCCCGGCCCGGTGGACTGGCCGTGACGATGTCCTTCGGGGTGAGCGCCAGCGCTCCGGACCGCTTCGACTACGGCGAGGTTTTCACGGCGGCCGACGAGGCCCTGTATGCGGCCAAGGCCGAGGGCCGCAACCGGGTGCATGTCGCATCGTCCCGCGCGTCGGCGGAGCCGGCGGGACACAGCCTGAGGTAGCGGTCGCGGCAGGCCGGAGGCCCCACGGCACCGGCGGGACGCGAGATGAGTACAGTTCCAGGTGGGATTTCTGACCTGAGACTGGTGTGCGAGCAGAGCTTCAGCCAGTCCGATACCGGATTCTGAGGCGACGTCACTGCCCCCGTTCCGGGGCTGGCACCGTCACTGCGCCGGAGGCTCACCGCGTCGGGATCCCACGAACTGTCCGCCCTGAGACACGGGCCTGCCGACCCCCGGCGGGCCTCCTGGGATCAGCCCGGACGCCCACGACAAGAGGAGCCGCCCGATGGCCTCGAGCAAAGCGAAGACCACGATGAACAAGCTCAACCGGGAGCGCAAGGTTCGCGAGCGGCGGCTCAACAAGGAGGCCCGCAAGACGGCACGGGTGAACTCCCCCGAGGCCGAAGAGGCCATGCACGTCGACCACCTCGCCTACTGGCTCGAGGGGACCGAAGGCGAGCCGGCGGCCACCACCGCCACCGAGTCCTGAGACCGCGGCGGCGCCGGCCCGGCGGGCGCCGGGCCCAGCGCCGCAACCTCAGCTCAGCGGGCCCGGCAGATTCCCGCTCTTGAGCTTGGCGACCATGTCGTCGGTCTCCTCGCGGTAGATCGTGCCGTCGGCGAGCTCGAGCACCGGGACGTATTTCTGACCGCTCATCTGGACGACGTCGGCGCGGGACTTCTCGCTCTTGCCGAAGCCGTGCGTGACGATCTCGTATTCGACGCCCTGCTCGTCCAGAGCCTTCTGCAGGCGCCAGCAGGCGTCGGCGTTGACGTGGAGGAACGTGTAGGAGCAGCGATGCAGTTTCACCTTGGCCATGGGCGGAACCCTACGGCCTGGCCGGGGCAGGCGTCGGGCGGGGTGCAGCCGGTGCCGCCGTGGGACCGTTGAGGTGACCCAGGCGCGTGCCGCGCAGGATCCGTGAGCCCTTCACCCGGTAGTAGACCCGCCCGCTGGATCCCTGCTCACGGGCAACCAGACCGGCCAGCAGCACGGACTGGGCCAGTCCGACCAGGACGCATCCGACGGTGACGCGCAGGCCGGCGTCCCAACCCGCGGCGACGCCGGCCAGAAGGGTGAGCAGGACGACGATCGCCGCGATGTGCCAGAGCGGGGTGGGCTCCCCCGAGCCGGCCGTGTCCGCGCTCAGCGCGTGGCTGTCGAGCAGTGACCGCCGGACACTCCGCGGGCCGAGGGTCGCCAGCAGGGCGGCAACGATGATCTCCTGGAGGATCGTGCTCACGGGCCCGTGGGTCGCCCCGGGGACGGCGACGAGCAGGACGATCGTGCCGAGGAGGCCCCAGGCGCCGAGCACGGCCCCCTCGAGCCGGAGGCGGGTGACGTACGGGGGCGGGGTCACGCTCGAAAGTATTCCAGCCGGGTACCGTCACCGCGTGCCCCGCCCGGCTCGCCCCGCCACGTCCCGTCCCGCCCCCCACCGCGTGCCCCCGCCGGACATCCACCCCGTGAGCGTCGATGTTTGACGCCGCGCTGCGGGCCCGGGGCGGCCCGGGGCTCGATCGTGTCGCCGGCCCGCTGGCCCGGGCGGGACTCAGTCCGGAGGCGCTCACCGCGGGGGCGCTGATCGTCGGAGTCGGCGCGTGTGTCGCGGCGGGCGCGCGGCTGTGGGGCCTCGCGCTCGCCCTGTGGTTGCTCAACCGGCTGCTCGACGGACTTGACGGGCCGCTGGCGCGCCGGCGCGGCGCCACCGAGCTGGGCGGTCTGCTCGACTTCAGTGGCGACTTCGTCGTCTACAGCGGCTTTGTCGTCGGCGTCGCCGTCGCCCACCCGGGGGCGCGGCTCGCCTGCGTCACCCTGCTCGCCGCCTACCTCGTCAACAACGTCGTCCTGCTGGGGTTCTCCTCGATGGTCGAACGGCTCGGCCTCGAGCTCGGCGACGAGCGCTCCCTGCGCTTCACCACCGGGCTGGCCGAGGGGGCCGAGACGATCGTCGTCTACACCCTCTTCTGCCTTCTGCCCGGGGCCAGCACGACCATCGCCTGGGCCTTCGCCGGGCTCGTGGCGCTTACCGCGCTCCAGCGCGTCCTCGCCGCGGTGAGCGTGCTGGGCCCGGTCAGGCCTTCGGACTGAGGCGGACCGCCCGCGTGCGGCCTCGCGCCCGGAGGGTGTGGGCCAGCGCCACCGCCGAACTCAGCGTCAGCAGACGGTCGGCCACCCCACGGTGGCCGACCCCGGCCACCACCAGAGCCGCCGCACGCAGCGGGGCGCTGTCGCGGCCGCTGCGCAGGAGAGCCGGATCCGGGGCCCGACCCGCGACGAGGTACGTCCCGGTGGCGTAGACGATCCCGGCGAGCAGGCGGCCCCGCTCGAGCCGGGCGGCCCAGGGCGACACATGGCCGGCGCGCACCGCGCCGGCCAGCGCGGCCAGGCCGAAGCAGACATCGGCGAGTCCCTCCAGGTCCCGGCCCAGTCGCGTGGTCCGGGTCGCCCGGGCGAGGGCGCCGTCGCCGAGGTCACTGAGCGCGCCCAGAAGCACCAGCCGCGGATCCGCGGCGTCGGCAACGGCGGGCACGAGCCAGGCCCGCAGCAGCGTGAGCGCGTCAGCGCCATGAAGTCCGACCGGCTCGCCGGCCGGGGTCTCGAGCATCCCCAGGTGCCAGTCGAGCATCAGCGCCGTCCCGGTCCACCAGACGAGGCCCTGACGGCGGCGGCGGGCGAACACTCCGGTGGGGGACCGCCGGGCCAGCACTGCCCACGCCAGCGCACCGGCCCCGCACCAGACCAGCTCCTGGCGAGCCAACCGTGGGCGCGCGCTTCGGGTCGCGTTGGCCCGGGCCTGGGCCGCGCGGATGAAGGTGACCTGGGCGCCGGGCCGCCAGCCGGCCTCGCGCAGGCGGCCAAGCTCCTCACGCGCCCAGCGCTCACCGGCGCTCAGCCGCAGCGGCGTCGTATCGTCTCGCTCATGCACCCGCACGTCTCGGTGATCTCCTCGGGCCTGCGCCTGCGCCAGGGGCTCATCCTGCTCGTGGGGGCGCTGGCGATTCTGCTGCTCATCGGGGGGTCTCCCAGCGGCTTCTTCTGGACGCCGCTGTCGGTCGGGCTCACGTACCTCGTCGGTGCGCTCGCCGGCGGCCGACGGGGAAGCTACTGGGCCACCGCGGTGGTGCTCGTCGGGTGGGGGGCCGCTGTCGGTGCCGTGCACGCCTTCAGCCCGAACCTCGACACCGCCGGGGTCTACCTGTTCGGTGCCGGGCTCGGCGCCTGCGCGGGCGCCGTGCTGGCCCGGCGTGGGGTGGCGGTGGATCCGCTCGGGATGGCGGCGACCATCGCTGCGGCCGGGGGCCTGCTCGCCCTCGAGCCGCGGATCAGCTCGGTGCTCGGTGACGCCCGTTCCTACGCGCTGTTCCTCGCCGTCGTGGGCGTGGTCAACCTCGCGCTCGCGCTCGTGCCCGACCCTGGGCGCCGGGCGAGCACGCACAGCGCCGGGTAGCCCTGGAGGTTCCAGCGGGCCCGCTCCAGCCGGAAGCCCGCCCGGGTGAGCTCGGCCCGGGGATCGAGGGCCCGCAGTCCGCGGTAGGCGTCCGGGCGGCGGTGAGAGAGACGGTCCAGGGCCCGGGCCAGGGGGCGGGCGAGCCCGCGCGGCGGGACGGCCGGGGTGACGCTGACCAATCGGCCGCCGGGAACGAGCACCCGGTGCAGCTCGGCGAGGGCCACCGGAAGGTCCTCTGGGGCGAGCAGATGCAGCACGTAGGAGGCCGTCACCGCGTCGACGCTCGCGTCGGGGACGGGCAGGCGGCGCAGGTCGCCGTGGCGCACCGACCAGCCCGCCGGAAGCTCCCCGACGTGGCTGAGCATCCCCGGGGAGGCGTCGACCCCGGTGACCTCGCGGGGCGGCTGGGGCCGGGCCATGAGCTGGCGCAGCACCTCACCGGTGCCCGTGCCCGCGTCCAGACAGCGCTCGTCCGCGCCGGGGTCGAGCAGCGTCACGGCGCTGGCCACCGAGCGGCGCTCGAGCCACAGTTGGCGGTCATAGCGGTGACTGAGGCGATCCCACACCGCGGCGGGATCGTCGCGCCCGGGGACGTGGGGCAGGTTCAGGTCGGACACGCCGCGAAGTGTGACGGCCGCCGTCCCGCGGGCGCGTGGTGGCGACGGGCCGGGGGGTGCGACCGCTAGCGTTACCGGGCGAGGACCGCTGCTGTGCCGTCGCCCCTGCCCACGTTCTGGCTTGCCCGCCTGCGCCGCGTCTGGCAGCGTCTGGCCGAGGCGAGCCGCCCAGTGCATCCGGACACCGCAGCGGCGCTACGGCGCCGCTGGGAGGAGTTGCCCGAGGGGGCCCGCACCCCCGCCCAGCTGCTGGGTCGCCGCAGCCCCGGCTGTGAGGGCACCCATGGGGTCTTCCCACGCTGTGATCTCGCCTGCACACCCTGCTACCACGGCCGCGAGGCGAACCGGGTGCGAGTCGACGCAGAGCACACGGTCGCCCAGGTCGACGCCCAGATGGCGCTGCTGCGCCGCGAGCGCGGGACCGGCCAGCACGCGCAGCTCATCGGCGGGGAGGTGACGCTGCTGGGCCCTGAGGCCCACGCGGAGGCGCTGCTCACCATGGAGCGTCACGGCCGCAAGCCGATGAGCATGTCCCACGGGGACTTCGACGCCGACTATCTCACCCGCCTCGCCGTGGGACCGGACGGGCGGCGGCGCTTCACCGTGCTGCGCTTCGCCGGGCACTTCGACTCGCTCATGCTCGGCCGCCGCGGCATGGCGCGACCCCAACGCGAGGCCGACCTGCATCCGTTCCGGCGCGGTTTCGTCGCCATGTTCGAGGCGCTGGCGGCCGCGCACGGCGTGCGCGGCGACCTCGCCCACAACATGACGGTCACCCCGGCGAACCTCGATCAGGTCGCCGAGGTCGTCGCCGAGGTGAGCGCCATGGGGTACGGGATGCTCTCCTTTCAGCCCGCCGCCTTCGTCGGCAATCCCGCCCGCTGGCTCGAGGACTTCCACGCCGTGAGCATGGATGCCGTGTGGGCGCAGATCGAGCGCGGCGCCGGGACCCGCCTGCCGTGGCGCCACCTGCAGATGGGTGATGAGCGCTGTAACCGCAGCGCGTACGGGATTCGGGCCGCGGGGCGCTGGACCCCGCTGCTCGACGACCGCGACCCGCGCGACCTCGTGGTGCGGGACCGCTTCCTCGACGCCTTCGGCGGGATGGACTTCGACCGTCCCCGTGGGGCGCTGGCGCTCGCGGTCGCGCGCGTCATGCTGCCGCGGCCGGCGCTGATCCCGGTGGCCGCCGGCTGGGCGGCGCGCCTGGCTCGTCGGGTGGGCGTCCGGGCGCTGTTGCGCGGGCACCCGCGCGGACTCACCTACGTCGTCCACGCGTTCATGGACGCAGCCGTCGTCGGTCCCGCCTGGGCGGCGATGGAACGTGGCGAGACCGCCACCGACCCGGCGGTGCGCGACGCCCAGGAACGCCTGGCCGCCTGCTCCTACGCGATGGCCCATCCCGAGGACGGCCGTCTGGTTCCCGCGTGTGTGCAGCACTCGGTGCTCGACCCGAAGGAGAACCGGCGCCTGGCCGTCGAGCTGCCGATGCTCCCCATGGTCCCATGAGCCGCCGCTATGACCTGGTGGTCGTCGGCGGTGGGACCGCCGGGCTCGTCTCGGCGATGATCGCCGCGGGAATCGGCGCCCGCGTGGCCCTGATCGAGCGTGAGCGCACCGGCGGTGACTGCCTATGGACCGGCTGTGTGCCGAGCAAGACGCTGCTCGCCGCCGCGTCGCTCGCCCAGGCGATGCGCCGGGCCGACCGGGTCGGGCTCACCCCCGTCACGCCCGAGATCGACTTCGCCGCGCTGATGAAGCACGTCCGCGACACCATCGCGGCGATCGAGCCCCAGGACTCACCCGCCCGCCTGCGCGAGCGCGGAG
Organism: Solirubrobacteraceae bacterium; assembly: GCA_035702765.1. Classification (GTDB taxonomy): domain Bacteria; phylum Actinomycetota; class Thermoleophilia; order Solirubrobacterales; family Solirubrobacteraceae; genus Palsa-465. The sequence continues at coordinate 41,836 of DASSZV010000036.1, read as the reverse complement.
TCGAGGTGATCGAGGCCGGCGGGCGCTTCCTCGGGCCGGGCCGGATCGCCGCCGGCGAGCGCACCCTCGACTGGCTCAGCGCGATCATCGCCACCGGGTCACGGCCGCGCCTGCCCGACGTGCCCGGACTCGCCCGGGTGTCCCCGCTCACCTCCGACACCGTCTGGGACCTGGGCGAGCTCCCGGCACGGCTCACCGTCCTGGGCGGCGGAGCCATCGGCTGTGAGCTGGCCCAGGCCTTCGCCCGGCTCGGCGCGAGGGTCACCCTCGTCGAAGTCGCCGAGCGCCTGCTGCCCGCCGAGGAGCCCGAGGCGGGAACGCGGCTGGCCGCCCAGCTGCGGGAGGAGGGGATCAGCGTGCGCTGCGGCACGCGGGCGCTCGCCGTCGCCCCCACGGGCGACGGCCCGGCCGGAGAGCTCAAACTCGATGACGGCGCAGGGCGTGTGGGCTTCGACCGGATCCTCGTGGCGACCGGACGCGAGCCCCGCACCGACGGCCTCGGGCTCGACACCGTCGGGGTCCAGCGTGACGCGCGCGGCGCCGTCGTCGTCGACGAGCGCCTGCGCACCACGGGCCGGCGGATCTTCGCCGCCGGTGACGTCACCGGCCTGCTGCCCTTCACTCACGTGGCCGCCCACCACGCCCGCGTCGCCACCCCCAACGCGCTCTTCCACACCCGCACCCGGGTGAGCGGCACCATCCCCCGGGTCACCTTCACCGACCCGGAGGTCGCCCGCGTCGGCCTCTCCGAGGCCCAGGCGCGCGAGCGCTGGGGGACCACCGCCCAGGTGGCGCGCTTTGACTACACCCACCTCGACCGGGCGATCACCGAGGGTCGCACCAGCGGGTTCGTGAAGCTGATCGGCGATCGCCGTGGCCGGCTCGTCGGGGCGACCATCGCGGCGCCCGGGGCCGGGGAGGCGATCGCCGAGCTCACCGCCTGGATCCGCCAGGGCGCGGCCATCGACGCGATCTCCCAAACCGTCCACGCCTACCCGACGCTCGCCGAGGGACCCGCCCGGGCCGCGGATGAGCGCCTCAGCGCCCGCTTCTCCACCCCGGGGGTCCGGCGGGTCGCGCGCGTCGGGCTGGGACTGCTGCGGGTGCTGACGCGGTGAGCGCCTCGGGGCTGGGACCGGGATCCGGACCGGGCGCGGGACTGCGCCGCGACTCCCTGCGCTTTGTCCGGACCGTGGCCATGTCCGTCGGCATCCAGGGCCCGACGGCCGGGGTGATCGTCGGGCCGGCCGTGCTCGCGGGGATCGTCGGTGGGTCCGGGGCCCTGGCCTACCTGCTCGGGTTCGTGGCCATGAGCTTCTGCGCCTATGCCTTTGTCGTGTTCTCGCGCTCCTTCAACTCGGCCAGTTCGGTGTACGCCTTCAACGGCTCGGTGTTCGGGGCGCGCTACGGCTTCGTCTCGGCCTGGCTGCTGCTGCTCGTGTACACGTCCTTCGCTGCCGCCGTCTACGCCAGCACGGCCGACATCGCCCAGACGCTGCTGGCCTCCCTGGGCGTTCACGTCGGCTGGGTGCCCATCGCCGTCGTCGGCTGGGCGGCGACGATGGCGCTCGCCTGGGCCTCCATCGACCTCTCCTCACTGCTCGTGCTCGTGCTCGAGGGCGTGGCCATCCTGCTCATCTCGGTCGTCGGGGTGGTCGTCCTCGCCCACGGCGGCGCCCACCACCACCCCCTTTCCGGGGCGCCCTTCGGGCTGCACGGGATCGCCTTCAGCGTGCTCGGCCTCGGCGTGGTGAACGCCTTCGGCGCGTTCTCGGGTTTTGAGGGCGCCGCGGTCCTGGGTGAGGAGTCCCGCCGGCCCACGCGCACCATCCCGGCGGCGGTGATCGCCTCGCTCGTGGCCTCCGCGGCGGTGTACGTCGTCTTCACCTGGATCGTCGATAACGCGTATGCGACCCCCCGGGCACTGGCCGCCGACCCCGCGCCCCTGGTCCATCTGGCCGACCGCTACGTCGGCTCAGTCATGGGCGGACTGGTCAACCTCGCCGGCGTGATCAGCGCCTTCGGGGCGCAGCTCGCCTGCGTGAACGCAGCCAACCGGCTGCTGTTCGCGCTCGGACGCGAGGTCGGCGGAGGTCCCCGCCGCGCCCGCAATCTGCTCGTGCGCACCGACCCGCGCCGCGGCTCCCCCGTGGGGGCCCTGGTCATCGTCGGCGTGGCGAGCCTCGCCGCGCTGCTGGCCTTCTCCTTCGAGGCCCAGGCACTGCGGGCGCTCGTCATCATCGTCACCTACGGCGCCTACCTGATCATCGTCGCCTACCTGCTCACGGTGATCGCCGCAGCCGTCTTCGTCTGGCGCCACGGGCGCCGTCCGCTGCCGCTGATCGCCCTGGGCGTCGGGACGATCGTGCTCGCCTACGTCCTCTATGACACCTTCCATCCGTTCCCGGCACCACCGTTCGACGGAGACGTGTGGGCCGCGCTGGCCAGCGTCGCTGTCGGGATGCTCATCGCCCTGATCCCCGCGGTGCACCGCCGGATCGCCACATCCGAGCTGCTGCGAGCGGCCGGCGGGGGGCGCATAGCGGGCCAACCGGCGCCCGGGCGATGAGCGATCCCCAGGTGGACACCTTCGCCGCCACCCTGTCGACCTGGCGGCCGGAGTTCCTCGCTTTGCGCGCGATGCTCGCCGAGACAGAGCTCACCGAAGCGCTGAAGTGGCGCAAGCCCTGCTGGACCCACGGCGGCAGGAACATCGTCATCTTCCAGCCCTTCCAGGATCTCTGTGCGCTGCTGTTCTTCAAGGGCAGGCTGCTGGCGGACTCCCACGGTCTACTGCGTGAGCAGGGGGACAACACGCGCTCGGCGCTGCGGCTGGAGTTCCGCTGCCTCGCCGACGTCGACGCCGCCGCCGGGGCGCTGGGAGACCTCGTCGCCGGCGCGATCCGCGTCGAGGCGGCGGGGCTGGCGGTGGAGAAGCCACCGGCTCCCGACCCAGCGGACTATCCGGAGGAGCTGCACGCCCGGCTGGAGGCGAGCCCCGGCTTGCGCGACGCCTTCGAGCGCCTCACCCCGGGACGCCGGCGCGGCTATCTCCTCTACTTCACCGCCGCGAAGCGGTCAGCCACCCGGACCCAGCGGATCGAGCGTATGCAGGACCGGATCATGGACGGCCTGGGGATGCACGACTGACGACCCCGGGCGCGGGCGGCCGGGTGCTGCGGCCCCGGGCGCGTGCGGTTGGGCGCTGGGACCCCGGGCGCGCGCGGCCGGGCGCTGCGACCCCCGGCGCCCTCAGTCGCCCGGCCGCTGGGCGAGCACGACGATCCGCGCGTTGAGGCGGAACTCCTCAAACGGCTCGGCGGCGGCGAACGCGGCCAGGTCCGCGTCGAACTGTCGCGCGTCGACCGTGCCGGCGCCGGTCACCGTCGGGCGCACCGCCTCAAGCTGATCGAGGATCAGCGCCCGCTCGCGGTCATCGGTGCGCACCAGGCGGTGCTGGGCCTCGGGCAGGACGACGATCGAGTTGATGGCAAAGCCGGCTCCGCGCAGGTGGGTGGTGAGCTTGCGGCCGCTCTGGCGGTCGCCGCCGTGCTCGTGCTGGACCGCGGAGACCGCGTCGACGAGCCGGCTCAGCGCCGGGCTCGGGGGCGGCCAGGTGATCCGCAGACCGTCGTCGGTGTCGCCGACGCAGGCGAACCCCCCGGGTCGCAGCACCCGGCGCACCTCCACCAGGGCGGCCACCGGGTCCGGGATGAACTGCAGGACCTCACGCACGAAGACCAGATCGAAGGCACCGTCGGCGTAGGGCAGGTCACAGGCATCCCCCAACCGCAGATCCACCTCCGAGCCGGCGCGGAGGAACCCGGCGGCGGCGAGCCGATCCCGAAGCACGTGGGAGTGGCGCACGAACGACGGCTCCAGGTCGATCCCCGCCAGCTCGAGGTCGGCGTTGGCGGCCAGCTCGAAGGGCAGCAGCGCGAACCCGGTTCCCACGTCGAGGATCGCGCTGTCCTCGGGCACCGGGAGCATGCCGAGTACCTGACGCCAGATCCGGTGGATGCCGTGGGTGTAGCCGAGGGTCGCCACGGCGTTCGCGTCGCCGGCGGCGCGCAGCTCCTCGGCGTACGCCGCGAGCTCGCGATCGAGCACGAGCGCCTTGTCGCCGTCGAGATGCACCGGCGCATTCTCACATCTTCGGGGCTCGGCGCTCCGGTTTGCCCGCCCCCTGCCGATCACCCGGGCATCCTCGATACGTGACGCAGCTGGACCCGGAATGGAACCCACATGAGAACAGGCACGGATGCCGAACCCACAGCTGGCGCAGCTCGTCTGCGCACCCCCGATCCTCCACCAGGCCGCGCTGCGGGCTGACTTCACCCCCCAACGCGAGCCCGACCCGCCGATGGCGCTGACGCTGCTGCTGCCGAGGCCGTCGCCACCCCCGTGACGTCTGCGCCCAGGAGCGGACCCGGCTCACCCAGACGATGCGCTTTGACTCGGTCGGGCAGAGGGACATGACCATGCGCTACGGCGTGCAGAGCGGCGCCCGGGCCGGCCACGCGCGCGTTGACGCCCTGCTGGCCCATCTCACGCGGTCGGCCTGAGCCGCCAGGCTGGGACCTCAGCGGCGCTGTGAGGCCACCCGAGCCTGGAGCCGGCGCATGCCGGCGAGCCAGCGCTCGGGGTCCTCGACCTTGCCGCGCAGGAAGTCGGCCACCTCCGGGTGGGGCAGGATGAGGAACCGCTCAGCGATGACCGCCGCGACCACCTCATCCGCCACCTCGGCGGGTTCGAGGATCGCCCCGGCGGCCATCACCGTCCGGGCCGGCAGGCTCCAGCGCCCGCCGCCGCCGTCGCCATCGCCGTCACCCGCGTCAGCCGCGGCGGCGAACCCGCCGAGCGGGGTGTCGACGCCCATCGGGCAGAGACAGCTCACCCGCACGCCCTGGTCGCCGTAGGTGATGGCGAGCCACTCGGCGAAGCCGACCGCCGCGTGCTTGGACACCGTGTAGGCGACGTCCCCGATCTGGCTGAGCAGTCCCGCGGCCGACGCGGTGGCGACGAAGTAGCCCTCCCCGCGCGCCACCCAGCCGGGGATGAGCCGGCGGGCCGCGTGGACGTGGGCCATGAGATTGACCTCCAGGACCCGGCGGAACTCGGCGTCGTCGTCCGCCAGGCCGGTGCCCCGGGCGATCCCCGCGTTCGCGCAGAAGATGTCCACGGCGCCGAAGCGCGCCTCCGCCGCGCTGACGAGCGCGTCGACCTGGGCGGGGTCGCTCACATCGGTGCCGAGCCCGAGGGCGGGGACGTCGAGTTCCGCAGCCACCGCGGCGGCACCGTCGCCGTCGAGGTCCGCGACGATCACCGCGGCCACCGGCTCGGCACCGATCCGCCGGGCGAGCGCCCGGCCGATGCCCGAGGCCCCACCGGTGATGAGCACCACACGTCCGTCGAGCTGCACCCTCTCCTCCTCCGTTGCGGGCGCCCATCCTCGCAGGCGCTGCGGGCCCCCGGGGCGGGGCCCGATCTCCCAACCGGCGGGGCGGTCCCCGCTAGGGTTTGCCCGGAGATGTCCACCGCCCCGACCCCGTCACCCACCGGCGTGCGCGCGACCCCCGTGTCCCGCTCAGGGAGCTCCTCGTGAGCTGGACCGTCGACGTCGCGGCTCCCACAGAGCCGCGTCACGATCACCTCGGCGCGTTCACCCCGGCGGTGCTCGAGGCGCTCGGACGGCCGGCGCTCCAGCAACCGACCTGGCCCGAACCCGAGCAGGCATCGCGCGTGCGCGGCGTGCTCGAGGCGGTGCCGCCGATCGTCGTGGCCGCCGAGGTGGACACGCTCCAGGCCCGCCTCGGGAGCGTCGCCCGCGGGGAGGCGTTCCTGCTCCAGGGCGGCGACTGTGCCGAGACCTTCGTCGACAACACCGAGGCCCAGCTGCGCGCGACCATCCGCACGCTGCTGCAGATGGCCGTCGTGCTCACCTACGGCGCCGAGATGCCGGTGGTGAAGCTCGGCCGCTTCGCCGGTCAGTACGCCAAGCCGCGTTCCTCGGACCTCGACTCCGCGGGTCTGCCCTCCTACCGCGGGGACATGGTCAACTCGCTGGAGCCGACTCTCCAGGCCCGCCGCCACGACCCGGGCCGGATGATCCGCGCCTACGCGAACGCCGCCGCGGCGATGAACCTCGCCCGTGCGGTCACCGGCGCCGGGCTGGCCGACCTGCACCACCTGCAGGAGTGGAACATGGACTTCGTGCGCCGCTCGGGGGCCGGCGAGCGCTATCAGCGCCTGGCCACCGAGATCGACCGCAGCCTGCGCTTCATGTCCGCCTGCGGGGTCGACGACAGCTCACTGCGCACCGTCGAGTTGTTCGCCAGCCATGAGATGCTCGTGCTCGATTACGAGCGCGCGCTGCTGCGGATCGGCTTTGACCGCCTCTATCTGCTGTCCGCTCACCAGGTGTGGGTCGGTGAGCGCACGCGCCAGCTCGACGGCGCCCACGTGGGACTGGCCGCGCTGATCGCCAACCCGGTCGGTGTGAAGATCGGCCCGAGCACGACCCCGGCCCAGGCCGTCGAGCTCGTGCAGCGCCTCGACCCCCACGGGGTCGACGGCCGCGTGACGCTCGTCTCGCGGATGGGCAACGCGGCCATCCGCGACCGGCTGGGACCGATCATCGAGGCGGTGAACGCCTCGGGCCATCGCGTCGTCTGGCAGTGCGACCCGATGCACGGCAACACCGAGGACTCCCCCAGCGGCCACAAGACCCGGCGCTTTGATCGCATCCTCGACGAGCTCGAGGGCTTCTTCGAGGTCCACGAGCAGCTGGGCACCCACCCCGGCGGCATTCACGTCGAGCTCACCGGCGAGGACGTCACCGAGTGTGTCGGCGGCGCCCAGATGATCACCTTCGGTCAGCTCAAGTCCCGTTACGCGACCGCGTGTGATCCGCGCCTGAACACCGAGCAGGCGCTGGAGCTCGCCTTCCTCGTCGTCGAGATGCTGCGCCGCCGCGGCGCTCGCGCGCTCAGCTAGTCAGCGCACCCCCGGGGCGGTGGCCGTGAAGCCACCGCCCCGCTCGACCGACCCCGCTTCACGCGTGGACCGTCCGTGTCGTCTTTGTCCGGGGGCGCACAGACACCCGGCGGACCTGCGCGGGTTGAGCCCGATCTGGGTAGGGACTCGTTCGTGACTCAAGACGCGCGCGCTCATGCCGGATGGATCCCTTCAGACCCGGCCACGATGGAGGGGTGGCTCGACGGCCACTCGGAGCGGGTGGGCGATCCGAAGGATCATGAGCTGCGGCCCTCGGTGGCCGCGTTCCGAGAGCTGATCGACAGTGACGCGGTCGTCCGCCTGTGGGTCACCCGAATGATCGAACAGCAGCCGGTGAACCGCGAGTACCACTCCCGCCACATCCGCGACGTCGACCATCTGCTCGCCCTCATCGACGGCGTCCTCGATCTCGCGCCGGAGTACGGCGAGGAGAACATCACGCTGCCGATGGGTGCGGTGCTCGACTGGTCGATGGGGACACCGGCGGGCTTTGCCGCCTTCCGTGACGATCGCATCAACGCCGCGCTGGGGGCGATCCTGCGTGAGTGGTGCACCTTCCTGAACTCCCCCGGGTCGCTCTACGTCCTCAACGACGGGCCCCACGGGTGGAAGAGCCCGCAGGCGCGCGCCGACGTCGGGATCGACCAGTTCGTCCATGACCCCGAGCACGAGCACTGGGGCTTCCGCTCCTGGAACGACTTCTTCACCCGGCGCTTCCGCGAGGGTCAGCGGCCCGTGGCCAGCGCGGGTGATGATGCCGTTGTCGTCTCGGCGTGTGAGTCGACCCCGTTCGCGCTGCGGACGGGCGTCAAGCGCCGTGACCGCTTCTGGCTCAAGGGTCAGCCCTACTCCCTGCACGAGATGCTCGACGGCCATCCGTCCACCGAGCGCTTCGTCGGCGGGACCGTCTATCAGGCGTTCCTGTCCGCCACCGACTACCACCGCTGGCACTCCCCCGTGTCCGGCACCGTGATCTCCGCCGAGGTGGTGAACGGGACCTTCTACTCCGAGGCCGACTCGGTCGGCTCGGATGCGGACGAGTCGCCGAACTCCCAGGCTTACCTGGCCCACGTCGCCGCCCGGGCGATCGTCGTGATCGAGGCCGACCACCGCCCCCTGGGACACGTCGGCTTCCTGGCCATCGGCATGAGCGACGTGTCCTCCTGTACCACCGTCGTGGCGGCGGGACAGCACGTGGACAAGGGTGATGAGCTGGGTTACTTCCAGTTCGGCGGGAGCACCCACTGCCTGATCTTCGAGCCGGACGCGATCGAGTCCTTCGCGCTGTCGGCCATCCCGCAGTCCCAGGATGAGCACCCGCCGACCGTGCGCGTCAACTCCGCGCTCGCCACGGCTCGGCGCTGACCCGGATCAGGAGGCGCGGAGGCAGCCCGACGTCAAGCCCACCGGCGATCACGCCGATACGACCCCAGATGCAGAGACTCGTCGCGGTCATTGCGGTGCTGCTCGCCCTCCTCGGTGCGGGCGTCGTGACGCTGCTGTCGGCGCGCGCCGACGCCGACCGGCAGGCGCAGCTGAGCCTGGCGAAGCTGCAGAGCACCTTCAGTGATCTCCAGACGGCACCAAACCGTGCGCTGGCGCTCGAGCTGGGCGCCCGGGGCACGGCGAATACGCGCGTCACCGTGCAGCTCCTCCGCGATGAGACCGAGGCCGCAGTGCAGCAGGTGCAGCGCGCTATCCGGGCTTTAGGGGCGTACCCGCGCGTGGCGGCAACGGCCGGGCTGGAGCGCACGATTCGCGCCAACGTCGCCGCTCATGAGGCCGGACTCGAGATCCTGAAGCTCGATCCGGAACTGCTGGCGTTGGTCATGAGCGGCCGCGCAGCTCCCCAGGCGGCCAGCTTCCTCCAGCACACCCAGGCGACCGCCGCGGCGGTGAACGACATGGCGCGTCAGGCGAACAGCGCATACGACCGCCGGGCCAGGGCCGCGCGCATCGAGGAGATCGGCGGTACGACGGCCGTGATCATGCTGCTGTTGGTGGCGTTCGGCTTCTACTACCGCCGCTCACGGACGTTGCGCGAGCATGTCGAGCGCCTGCTTGCCGAGAGCCGCCGTGAAGCGATGAGCGACGTGCTCACCGGGCTCGCCAACCGACGGGCGCTGGAACGAGATATGCGCGCCCAGATCGAGCGAACCGGTCCCGACGGGGAACTGCTCGTCGTGGTCTACGACCTCGACGGCTTCAAGCACTACAACGACACCTTCGGGCATCCGGCCGGTGACGCCCTGCTCGCGCGCCTCGGCGCCAACCTCCGCGCCACCACCGAAGGTGCGGCCTCCGCGTACCGGCTGGGCGGAGACGAGTTCTGCCTGCTGGCCCGCGGTGAGCGCGGCGGCCTCATGCAGCTGGCCGCGCGCGGGGCAGCCGCCCTGAGCGAGCACGGCGTGGGCTTCGCCATCTCGCCGTCCTACGGTGAGGCGTGGCTGCCAACGGAGGCCACCGAGGCAAGCGAGGCGCTCTGTCTCGCCGACCGGCGCATGTATCGCAGCAAAGCGAACCGCCGCCCGACGCTGGCCGAGCGACCGTATGCTCCGGCGGCAGTGGGGTCCTGACCGGCGGGCTCTTGGACGAGCGAACCAGACATCGTTCCGCGCCCGCTTCGCTGCTGAACCCATGCTCCCATCCGGCTCGGACCTGACTCAGGCGACGGCCTCGAGGTACAGCCAGCGCCCGTCCTCGCGGATGAAGCGACTCGTCTCCACCAGGCGGCCGTACTCCCGTCGCCGAGTGTCGTAGAAGTGGGCGACGAAGCTCACCGTCCCGTCCGGGTCCTGCTCGCCCCCGGCGCTGCGGTCGCGGATCTGGAGCCTGCGCCACTCCAGGCCCGGGTCGAGGTCCAGCCGGGCCGGGCGGGTTGACGGGTGCCAGGTGTCGAGCAGGTAGGCGCCGAGCGCACAGGCGAAGGCGCTGTAGCGCGAGCGCATGAGCACCTCGGCGGTCCGCGCGCCGGCGCGGGCGTGATGCATTGGCTCACAGCAGTCGGCGTAGACGCGCCCCGAGCCGCAGGGACATGCGGGAGATGGAGTGATGGCGGACATCTCAGCGCATCACGGCGATCATCAGCGCGCCGATCGCCCCGACCCCGAGCACGAGGGCGGCGGCATAGTCCCCGATGCGTCCCGTATGCAGATCGGCGAGCGGCGCGGTGACCGCGAGCGCCGCGGTCTTCAACGCCCGGAGCAGGCCGCCGCGCTGCGGCGCCCACAGGATCACCGCTGCGACGGCGAGGGCGAGCAGAACCGAGCCCGCGCCGTAGAGGTAATCGAACCAGTGCGGCGGCTGGCCGGCGGAACTGCGGAAGGCCACGGCATGGTGCAGAACGCTGCGGTCATAGGCGCCGACATCCACGAACCGTCCCGCCGCGCGGGTGGCCAGGTCATCCAGTGGGGAGTACACGCCGGCCGCGACCACGACGACGGCCAGTCCAATCACCGCGGCGGTCATCACCCGCGGCGTCCGCACGGCCAGGTCGGCCTCTGCGTCGTCCCCGGACACGGCCTCTGCGTCCGCGTCCCCGGGCCGGCACGGCAGAGGCGGCCCCCAGCCGAGGAACACCCGGGCGCCCGCCACGAGGATCGCCGCGCTGGTGAGCGCGGAGGCGAGCGCCACCACCGGAGGCAGGAAGCCATCACCGGCCCGCAGGGCCGCGTCATCGATCATCGCCTTGCCCAGGAAGGTCCCGAACGGTGGCAGTGAACCCATGAACAGCCCCCCGAGGGCGAAGAGCACGCCGGTGCCGACCAGGTCCCGTCCGCGGCCGTGCAGGCGAGCCTGGCCGACCACGCCCCGGCGGGCCTGGAGGATCCCCACGCAGCCGAACAGCAATCCCTTGGCGCTGCCGTCGGCGACGACGTACACGGCGACGCCGGCGATCCCCTCCGGGCTGAGCAGCCCGAACCCGGCGAGGAAGGTCCCGACGAAGGAGATCGTCACGAAGGCGAGCAGCCGCTTGATGTCGAGCTCCCGCAGCGCCATCACCGCGCCCCACAGCGCGGTGAGCAGACCCAGCGCGACGAGGATGGCTGACAGCACAGCCGTGTGGCGGTGCAGGCCCGGGGCCAGGGCGCTGAACCAGATCCGAGCCAACCCGTAGAGCCCGAGTTCGCTCATCGCCCCGGCGAGCAGGATGCACACGGGCGCCAGGGCCACGGAGTAGGCGTCGGCGAGCCAGAAGTGGAACGGGACCATGCCGGCCTTGATGAGCAGGGCGCAGGCGATGAGCACGAACGCGGCCACGACGACGCGGTGATCGCCGCCGTGGGCCAGGGCAGCGCCGATCTGGGCGAGGTTGAGCGCGCCCGTGTGCGCGTAGATGAGGGCGATGCCGGTGAGGAACAGGAACGACCCGATCATGTTGATGACCGCGAAGTTCAGCGCTCCCTCCAGCGCCGCCTGCTCGCTGATCTTGTAGCCGATGAGCGCGATCGCCGACACGCTCATCAGCTCGAAGAACACGAACATGTTGAACAGATCCCCCGACAGGCAGAAGCCGACCATGCCGGCCATGAAGGTGAGCATGAGGACGTGGTAGTGAGGGGCCTTCACCCCGGTCGTCCGGCAGCTGAAGAGCAGCGCGAGCGTGGTCAGTCCGCAGATGAAGGCGGCCAGCCCGGACCCGATCGGGTCCACGGCAAAGGCGATCCCCAACGCCAGCCCGTGCCGGGGGCGCCACCCTCCGAACCAGTACACGGTGAGGCCGTGACCGGTGTGGATGGTGAGCAGGACGCAGATGGCGAGCCCGGTGAGGGCGCCGGCGATGGCCAGCAGGTCCGCCACCCGACGCCCGCACACCGCCTGGGCGCCAGCGAGAACCGCGGCCAGCAGCAGCGGCACGGCGACCGCGAGCGCGGGCAGAGCACTCATCGGCGCATGCGCGAGATCTCGTCGGGGTCGATGCTGCCGTAGCGCTTGTCCACCTGGATGACCAGGGCCAGCAGCAGCGCCACCACCGTCGCCTCGACGACCACGTCGGTGAGGGTGAGCGCCTGGACGACGGGGTCGACGACCCGGGCCGAGGCGGGGATCCCGGAGAAGATCGGCGCTCTGGCGCCGTGCACATAGCCGATGGAGAGAAGCAGCACGTAGGTTCCGGCCTGCATCACCGTGAGGCAGAGGATCAGGTGGATGTAGTTGTGGCTGGTGATGACGCCGTAGAGGCCGACGCCCAGCAGCCACACCGCGACCAGGTAGGGAAACACGTTCATGCCGGCCCGCTGAGCAGACGCTGGTCGAGCAGTTCGGCGAGAACGACGAGCACCGCTCCGGCCACCTCGATGCCGACGGACAGGTTGGCCAGCGGGATGATCCCGCCGGTGAGCAGCCCTGAGTGGCCGTAGGGGAGGACGTTGTCCAGAAACGGGCCGACGCTGATCAGGCCGGCGATGCCGATCATCACGAAGCCGCCCGCGCCGACGGCGTCGAGCATGTCCATCCAGGTCGCGATGGCGCGCAGGCGCCGCAGGATGAGGTACTGCCCGGCGACGAAGGAGAGCGCCACGGCAACCCCGAGGATGATGCCGCCCTGGAATCCGCCGCCGGGGCTGAGCTGTCCGTGGGTGACCACGTCGGCGCCGATCACCGCCAGCGGACCCATCAGGGCCGAGCCGACCCAGCGTGTGAGCGTGCTGTGCTGCTGGGTTGCGCCGGGACGCTCACGGTGAGGCGGATGGTCGGCCTCATCCCCCAGCTCACGCAGCAGCACGACGACGCTCACGACGGAGACGAACAGGATGAACTCCTCACCGATGGTGTCGAAGCCCCGGTAGTCGAACGCTGTGGTGTTCACGGCGTTCTCCGCGCGGCGCAGGGGCAGCGACTCCCGGGCCGCCACCGCCCCGTAGCGGTGGTGGTAGTGGCCAAAGGCGGGCAGGCCGAACGCCGTCCAGGCGAGACCGCCGACGAGCAGCACCAGACCGACAGCGGCAGCCAGACGCCGCCCGCGGGTCACGGACCCTCCGGGTTCGGAGCGGATCCGGGCCAGGTTCCGGGAGGCTCGGCGGCGGCATGGCGTGCGCTGAGCTGGTCGGCGGCGAGCCGCTGAGCCCGGAGCTTGCCCAGGGCGAGGGTGAGCATGAGCGGCACGGCGCCCGCGCCGACGACGAACTCGGACAGCGCCACGTCGGGGGCCTGCACGGCGAAGAACAGCAGGGCGAGCAGCAAGCCCAGGATGCCCACGACGATCGCCTGACGCGCCGGCTCGCGGACGAGCACCGCGACGGTTCCGCTCACCGCGACGAGCACGAGGATCAGGGCGAGCAGGTCGTTCATCGCCGCCGCATCTCCAGCACGTCATCGGACCCGGGCCGCCAGGTTCCCCGGCCGGCGGCGCGGGCGGCCCGAGCGGCGGCGTGGGTGAGCACCGGGGAGCAGAGCCCGAGCAGGACGGCCACAAGGATCGTCTGGTCGCCGACGAGGGAGAACGAGTTCTGCACCACCACGGCGACGGCGAGGCACAGGCCGGCCAGGACACTGGGACCGAGGAAGTGAAGCCGGTCGAGTGCCGTGGGCGCCACGAGCAGCCCGACACAGCAGATGAGGCTCAGGGCGACCGCCAGCCACAGGAACACGTCGACGACCACGGTCCGCATCAGGGCTGGCCCTCCAGGTACCGCACGAAGGCGAGCGAGCCGACGAAGGAGACGGGGACGAGCACCACGGCGAGCGTGATGAAGGACTGGCTCTGGAAGGCGACGGTCATGGTGACGAGCGCGAAGGTCGCGAGCACCCCGGCGAGGTTGAGCGCGGCCACCGTTGAGATCGCGTCGGCCCGCACCGCGACGATGAGACAGGGGATGAACCCGAGCACGAACGCGACGGTCGCCGCCAGCCACATGACCTAACCGAGCTCCAGTGGATCCAGGGGACCAGCGGACGGAAGCAGCTCGTGGACGACGATCGTCCCGGCATCCCGGTCACAGCCGACCACGTACCGGTTGGGACCCAGGGAGGCCGCCCATTCACTGAGGCCCCGCCGGGCGGCATCCGCCGGGCCGTCCCCCACGGCCCCGTAGGGTGCCGCGCAGAGGCGGCCCAGGCCGGCACCCCGGCCCGTGAGCATCAACACCAGCGCCCAGGTCACGCGGACGCTGTCACGAACGAGCAGCCCGAGGGCGCGCGGGACGTGCCTGAGCATCGCGACGGTGGGGCGGGGGCGCTCGCTGCGCAGCCGGTCGACCGCCGATGTCAGGAGCGTCGCGAGGATCGCGACGACGGCTCCGGTCCACAGCTGGGGGCTGGAGACGTCGTCGACGAGCAGGAGCCAGAGGGCGAACAATACCCCGGCTCGTGTGAGGTGGGTGAGGCTGGCGCGCGTCACGGCGGTGCGCTACCCGGGAACCGGGGCGGATATGCGAGACCGGTCCGCGGTGGGGTGCTGAGCGGGCCGCCGCGATCAGAGGGCCCTCTCGGGTTGCGGGCGCCTCACGGGCGCCGGCAACCCGAGAGCGGGCGCCTCAGGCGACCGCAGCGGGCTCGAGCAGGAACAGCGGGATCTGGCGGTCCGTCTTCGTCTGATAGTCCGCATAGGTCGGGAAGGCCTCGATCCCGCGTTGCCACCAGATCTCGCGCTCTTCGCCGGTGAGCTCGCGAACGCTGAAGTCACCGCGCTGGGGACCATCCCAGACCTCGACCTCGGGATGGGTGCGCAGGTTGTGCACCCACGCGGGGTTCTCGGGCGCGCCGCCCTTGGAACCCACAGCCAGGTAGCTGCCGTCGTGCTCGACGCGCATCAGCGGGGTGCGGTGCAGCTTGCCGCTCTTCGCGCCACGGTTCACGACGATGACGCACGGAAGCCCGGAGTCGCGCAGCGTCGTGCCCTCGGTGCCGCCCGAGCGTTCCCAGGCCTCGATCTGTTCGCGCACCCAATCGGCTGGGGGCAGTGGTGCGTATTCACCGGCAAGGGGCATGACGTTCCTCCTGGGTCGCGGGATGGAGCTCGCCACAGCGTAGGCCGCCCGGCCGGGTCTCTGCCGGCACCGGTCACACCGTCCCCGGGGCCCTGGACACTCAGTCCGTGGATGGGTGATGAAGCGATTGTCGTCGCCGTGTCGACAGGACTGCTCACCCGCCCGGTGATCACGCCGGGGGGGGTGGCAAGAGACGTTGTGGGAGAGTGGGTGGATTCGGTCGGTGTGAGACGGGGGCTGGCGACGGCGAGCGACAATGCGTGCGTGCCGCTTGACCCCCCAATCCAGCAGATGCTCACGGCTCTTGAGGCCATGGGCGGCGAGTCTCTCGCCTCCGGCAGCCCCGAGCACGCCCGACAGGGCTTTCGCTCACTGACCGTCGACTTGCGCAATCCCGAGAGCGTGCCATCGGTCGCAGCGGTCGAGGAGGTCGAACTTCCTGGTCCGGCGGGAGGACTGCCCGCACGGGTGTATCGCCCAGAGGTGGAGGGACCGGTGCCGACGATCCTCTTTATCCACGGCGGTGGGTTCGTGATCGGCGATCTCGACACCCATGACAACCAGTGCCGGGCGTTGTGTGGCGGGGTTGAGGCAGTGGTGCTCAGCCTCGGTTATCGCCTTGCCCCGGAGGCTCCGTACCCGGCCGCGGTCGAGGATTGCTTCGCGGCGCTGCAGTGGGTCGGAGCACATGTGGATCAGCTGGGTGGCGACCCTGATCGCTTGGTGGTCGCCGGGGACTCGGCCGGGGGTAACCTCGCGGCTGTCTCGGCGGTCATGGCCCGCGACGCCGGCGGTCCGCGGCTCGCGGCACAGCTGCTGATCTATCCCGCCACAGATTTCCGCGAGGTCGAGAACCGGTACCCCTCACGCGAGGAGAATGCTGAGGGCTACTTCCTGACCCGGGCGGACATGGCGTGGTTCGCCGGGCACTACGTCGGCCACGCCGACCCGCAGGACCCGCGTCTCTCGCCCGTGCTGACGGAGGATCTCACGGGCCTTGCGCCCGCGATCGTGGTGACGGCCGAGTACGACCCGCTTCGCGATGAGGGCGAGGCCTACGCTCGGGCGTTGCAGGACGCCGGGGTCTCTGTGACGTCCCGCCGCTACGACGGGCTGATCCACGGCTTCTTTGACCTCTTCCCCCTGAGCCCGGCCTCAGCAGCAGCAGTACAGGAGACGTGCAAGAACCTCCGACGACTGCTCGTGCACATCCCGGCAAGCTGACCGGCGTCGAGAGTGCCCCAAGAGCGGCCACTGCCCGGGACGCCGCCGGCCTGTGGCCGCTGCGCTGGCATGACCTGCGTCACACCTTCGGCTCGCTCCTGGTCGCGCCGTCGCGAGGGCACCTCGCAGAAGCTCCGTGTCATCGACGGCGATGACGCGATAGGCGCTCTCGCGCTGCTCAGCCCGCCCGGCTTCGATGCAGTCCATGAGCGCCCCCATCCGCCCAACGAGACCGGCGTCGGAGGCAAGTCGTCCCAGGACGTCCTCGGAGGACTCGACCGCCAATCGGTCGGCGCTGGTGCCCGGTCAGATCCTCGAGCACCACGATTGGACGCGTTTGCGGGGTTCTCCGACTCCGTGTGGTATCCACGGGTGGTATCCACGGCACCAATACGAGAACGAGTCTTCGTTCTGGCGACGAAAACCCGTCAATGACCAGGCACTTCCGAGTACCCCCAGCCGGGCTCGAACCGGCGATCTCCTGCGTGAAAGGCAGGCGTCCTAACCACTAGACCATGGGGGCCAGAACCTCGATTCTAGGTGCCCGGCCCGACCGCATCGCAGCGGAGGCTGCCAGCAGGCGGGCCAGCGGCATCGCGCCGTCCGACGGCGGCGCGGGACACCG
This sequence comes from Solirubrobacteraceae bacterium, assembly GCA_035702765.1. Classification (GTDB taxonomy): domain Bacteria; phylum Actinomycetota; class Thermoleophilia; order Solirubrobacterales; family Solirubrobacteraceae; genus Palsa-465. Next base: position 25,042 of record DASSZV010000036.1, on the reverse strand, counting down.
TGACGCCGTAGGCTCACGCGCAGCCGTGAGCCGACCGTCCGATTTGACCAGCCCTCCCGATCCCGGGAGGAAGGACCCAGCCCCGGGGCCGACGCTCGGGCTGGTCCTGGCCGCCGGTGCGGCGCGCCGCTTCGGCTCGCCCAAGCAGGTGGCGTTTTTCCGTGGCCGGCCCCTGGTGCTGTGGTCCGTCCACGTGCTCCGCGCAGGCGGGATCGACCGCGTGATGCTCGCCGTCGGCGCCCACCAGATGCAGGTGAGAGCCGCCGTCGACCGCGTCGTGACCGCCAGGGACATCGTCATGGTCCCCGACTGGGAGGAGGGCATGAGCGCCTCGCTGCGCGCCGGGGTCCAGGCCGCCGCCCAGCGCGGAGCCGGCGCGGTGATGGTCGTCCTCGCTGATCAGCCACTGCTCTCGGACCGGGCGGTGGCCCGGATGCTCGGGGCGGCGGACGAGGACCGCTCCGCCTCGGTTCTGCGCGCCGCCTACGCGGACGGTCGCCCGGGTCACCCTGTTCTGCTCCGCGCGGACACCTTCGACCAGGTCGCCACGTTGCGCGGGGATCAGGGCGCGCGCGCACTGACCGGCGTCCAGATCCGCGACGTCGACTGCGCGAGCCTCGGCTCCAGCGCCGACGTGGACACCCCGGCGGATCTGCTCCGGATCGACGTCGATCCGGACTGACCAGCATCGGACGCCCGGACGGCCCCCCGGACCGGACATTCGGACGCGCCCCTTGCCAGGGACGCTCGGGCGGCCCCCGATGACCTGCGGTGAGTCCACCGACCGGGTGTGGCCAGACGCGCTGCAGCTCCAGCCGATCCCCGCCGATGAACTGAGGAGACTTTTATGGAGTTCCGCGGAAACAGGCCTTGTCCCGTCGCCCGAAGGCGGCTACGGTGAAACAACGGACTTGGCCGCGCGGCGCAACCGCCGCGCAGCGACGCGACGCTCCCACTTTCCAAGCCGCACCCCTGGACGGAGATGCCATGTCGTTCGCTGATCAGCCACCCCGCAGCCCCTCTCCCACGGCCGTGGACGCGCCTCGCACCCTGCGACGCAAGTGCTGGCTGAGCCTCGCCGGGACGGTCGTGGTCGTGGGCCTCGTCGGCCTTGTGCTCGGCGGACGCCGCCATGAGTTCGCCACCGCGCTCACCTCCACCCCGGTGTCGCTGCTCGCCGCCGCCGTCGCGCTTCAGGTGATCGCGCTGCTGGCGCGTTCGGAGGCCTGGCTCATCTCGCTGCGCGCTGCGGGGGCCCGCGTCGATCGCCGCATCCTCTTCCGCGCCGCCGGCGCCGGGTCGCTCGCCGCCGTCATCAACGGCTCCCTCGGCGTCGCCGCCCGGATCGCCTCGCTGCGCCGCGCCGCTCCCGGCTCGACCCCCAAGCTCCCCGCGCTGCTCACCGCCGAGGTCCCGATCATCGCGGTGGAGATCGCGCTCGCGGCGATCTTCTCCTTCACCCTCGTCGTGCCCCTGGGGATCCCGTGGTGGGTTCCCGTGATCGCCGTGACCCTTGCCGGCGCAGCCATGTTCGGCCTTCGGCGCCTGTCGGATGCGCGCCGGACCGGGCTGTGCGCGGGCCTGGCGGTGATGCGCAGTCCCAGCGGTGGTCGTCTCATCGCCTTCACCCTGCTTGCCGTCTGCACGCAGGTGCTGCGCAGTTGGATGATGCTGCACGCCATCGGGGAAGACGTCTCGATGCTCGACGCGATGGCGCTGCTCATCGCGATGTTCACGCTGGGTCAGCTGCCCATCGGCCCGAGCACCGGACCGGCCGCGGCGATGCTCATTCTCGGCGCTCACGGTGTCGCCTCGAGCGCCGCCGCCGGGGTGCTGCTCGCGGTGAGCGGGATGCTCGGCTCGCTCCTCTTCGCCAGTTGGGCGCTGCTGGACCGCGTCATCAGCGCCCGTGTCGCCCGGACCGCCCGCGAGGTCACCGGCTCCGCGGTGGCGGCCGTTCCCGGCCCCGCCCTGCCGGCCGCGGCCGGCTGAGCGCCGTCAGCCCCGGTCGCCCCGGCGGCTGTCTCAGAACCCGTCGCGGTAGACGTCCTTGTACAGCAGGTACGACGCTCCGGAGCGCCCGGCGGCGAAGCCCTGTGGGCAGTAGGGCGCCATGTAGATGAAGTCCTCGGCGCGGACCTCGAGTTCCTCGCCGTCGAGGTGGTAGAGCCCCGACCCGGCGGTCATCAGCAAGCCGTGCTCCTCATCGTGGATCTCGATCTGGGCGAGGGCGGCGTCGGGATCGAACTCCAGGTGGGAGACGTTGAAGTCACAGGCCGGATCGGCCGGGTCCAGCAGCTCCCGCCGGTACAGCCCCGGAGTCGCGGTCGCCGCGCGTGCCACCTCGGTGAGGCGCCCGCCCCGGGGGGCGGGCTCGGCGAGAGCCTTGAAGGGCTCCCAGGGGCGCTTGATCCAGACGATGCTCGCCCCGGGTTCGAGTTCGAGACGGACGAACTGCGACGGGCCGGCGTAGGCGAACCCGCCGTCGGCGAGGTCGAACCGTTCAGCTCCCGCGCGGACCGCTCCACCCCCGCCGAGGCCGAGGAAGAAGTGCTCGAGTCCCGGGGCGATGTCGGCCGTCATCGCGGAGCCGATCCCGGTGATGAGGTACTCGCCGAAGCGGGCGGGCACCAGGCGCGGGGTGACCAGCTTGAAGAACTCCGCCCCGGGAAGGTCCGGGATCCGGCTCGCGTACCGATTGGCCGGCGTGATCAGGGTGTAGGTGCGCCCGCGCCGACCGCGGTCTCCGGAAATGAGGATGGCCACGGAGCGGCAGTCTATGGACGTCCCCCTCGGCGTGCGGGCCCGGCCGTGACGGGCCGCCACGAGCCGCCGAGCCCGCGCATGCGGGCCGCCGAGCCCGCGCATGCGGGCCGCCGTGCCCGACCCTGGGGCCATGGCGGTCCCTCCCGACGCACCGATCCTTGGGCCCTGAGGCACTCGCCCACCCCCCGCCCGCCCCCCGCTGCACCGATCTGAGACCCTGACGCCATGGCCCGCCCCCAGGCATCCCCCCACGTCCTGGCCGTCGCCCGCGGGGAGGCGCCGGCCGATCTCCTGCTCACCGGCGGGCGCGTGTTCGCCCCGGCCACCCGGGAGTGGATCGAGACGGACCTCGCGGTGGCCGACGGGATGATCGCCGGCTGGGGCCCGCGCGAGGCCCGGGAGGTCATCGAGGTCTCCGGCGCGGCGCTCACCCCGGGGTTCATCGACGCGCACATGCACCTGGAGTCGACCAAGCTGTGGATCGACGAGTTCATCGCCGCGGTCCTTCCCCACGGCACCACCGCTGTCGCCGCCGACCCCCACGAGCTGGCCAACGTGCTCGGTGTCCCCGGCATCCGGGCGCTGGCCGACGCGGCGGCGGGCATGCCCTTCACCTTTGGGATCTACGCGTCCTCCTGCGTTCCCGCCTCGGCATTCGAGACCTCGGGAGCCCGGCTGGACCACACCGACCTGGCCGCCCTGCTGAGCGATGCGCACCCCGACGGGCCTGCCCTGCAGGGGGTGGCCGAGGTAATGAACTACCCCGGCGTCATCGCCGGGGATCCGGAGATGCGAGCCCGCATCGCCGTCGGCGGCAGCGGCGCCCGTTTCCGCGTCGACGGCCACGCCCCGGGCGTGCGCGGTCCGCGTCTGGACGCCTACCTCGCCGCCGGGGTCGAGTCCGATCACGAGTGCACCGAGCTCGAGGAGGCTCTGGAGAAGCGGCGCAAGGGGATGTGGGTGTTCCTGCGCGAGGGGTCAGCCTCCCAGAACCTGGTCGCGCTCGCCCCGAGCATCGTCGCCCACGGCCCCGCTCAGGCCGCCTTCTGCACCGATGACCGTGAGCCCTCGACTCTGCTGGGACCGGGCCACATCAACGACTGCGCGCGCCTGGCCGTCGCCCACGGGATCTCGGAGACCGACGTGCTGCTGCTGGCCTGCACGCATCCGGCCCGCTACCACGGCTTCACCGCGCTGGGGGAGCTCGGCCCCGGATTCCAGGCCGACATCCTTGTCTTCGACCAGCTCGCCAGCTGGGAGCCGCGGCTTGTCCTCCAGGCCGGCCGGGTGGTCGCTCGCGACGGGGTCACCGTGCCCGAGGCGGTCCCCGCCCGTCCCGCCCCCGCCCTCTTTCGCGACACGGTCCGCGTGGGGGCGCTGCCGGATCCCGAGCAACTCGCGCTCGAGCTCACACCGGGCACCCGGGCCCGCGCGGTCGGAGTGGAGAGCCACAGCCTCACCACCCGCCGGCGCGAGGTGACCGTCGGCGAGCCCGGGGCCGACGTCAGCTTCGCCGCGGTGATCGAGCGCCACCACGCCAGCGGGCGGATCGGCCGCGGGCTGGCCACCGGCTTTGGCCTGCGTCGCGGGGCGATCGCCTCGACGGTCGCCCACGACGCCCACAACATCGTCGTCATCGGCGCCGGCGGAGCGGACATGGCCCGGGCGGTGGCCGAGATCGTCGCCCTGGGCGGCGGTCAGGTCGCCGTGCTCGACGGCGAGGTGCTGGCGCGGGTGCCGCTGCCCCTGGCCGGCCTGATGAGTGACCGTCCCGCCGCGGTCGTGGCCGAGCAGATCACTGCACTGAACCGGGCCGTCCGAGAGCGCCTGGGGGTGTCCGTGGACGAGCCGTTCATGCAGCTGAGCTTCATCGCGCTGTCGGTCATCCCGGAGTTGCGGATCACCGACGGCGGCCTCTTCGACGTCGACGCCTTCACCCACGTGCCCGTCCGCCTGGAGCGATGATTCTGGCCGCCCGGAGAACGACCACCGTCGGCGAGGACTGGAACAATGTGGGCGGGGATCCCGACCCAGGGGCAGGTTCCCCGCACCGCTGTCTCTCTGATCTGGGGGTATCCGTTCCGTGAACGCGACCGTCGCGTCCCAACCCGACCTGACCGGTTCGATCGCCGAGGAGCCGACCTTCGAGGCGCGGGGGATCGACTACATCCCCCTGTCCGAGCGTCGCGGCCGCCCGCGGGACCTCGCCTGGATGTGGGCAGGCGCACTCTTCAACGTCGAGTACGTCACCTACGGGGCGCTGCTCATCGTCGCCTTCGGGCTGCGCTTCTGGCAGGCCGCGCTCGTTGCGCTGGTGGGGAACCTCTCCTACCTGGTCACCGGGCTGGCCTCACTCGCCGGGCCCCGGGCCGGCACGGCCGGCTTCGCGGTGAGTCGGGCGCCGTTCGGCCCCAACGGGGCGCGGCTGGTGTCGATCTTCAACTGGCTCACCCAGGTCGGCTTCGAGGTGCTCGGGCTCTATCTCGTCGTCGCCGCCGGCCAGGCGCTGCTGGAGAAGGCCGGCGTGCACACCTCGACCGAGCTGAAGTGGGCGCTCATCGTCGCCGGGACGCTCGTGCAGATGCTCCTGCCCCTGCTCGGGCACGGGACGATGCTGCGCGCGCTGCGCCTGATGGTCCTGCCGTTCCTGGTGATGTTCATCATCTTCGCGATCCTCGCGCTGCCCAAGGCCCATCTTGGCGCCGGGCACAACGCGAGCTTGGCGATGATGATGGGCGGCCTGGCGCTGATGTTCTCCACCGGCGGCTGGAGCTGGACGATGAACGCGTCGGACTATTCGCGCTACCTGCCACCCAACGCGAGCTCCCGGCGCATCGTCTGGTCGGTGGCCATCGGCAGCTACGTCCCGGGAACCCTGTGCGTGCTGCTCGGCGCCGCGGTGGCCACCACGGTCGCCAGCGCCTCGGACCCCATCGCCGGCCTGCCGCACGCCTTCGCCGGGTGGGTCGTCGTGCCCTACCTGATCATCGTGCTCGTCCAGTTGTTCGCGATCAACTCACTCGACCTCTACACCTCGGGCCTCACGCTGCAGTCGATCATCCCGGCGATCAAGCGCTGGCAGTGCGTGCTGCTCGACACCGTCGTGGCCGGGATCCTCACCGCCGTGACCGTGTTCTCGACCGGCTTCTACACCTTCGTCACCGACTTCACGCTGTTCATGCTCATCTGGATCGTGCCGTGGGCGACGATCTACATCGTCGACTACTTCCTGCGCCGCGGCCGCTACGACTCCGCCGCGCTGATGGAGACCTCGCGCGGGATCTACTACCGCAACGGCGGCATCCACTGGCCCGGGATGATCGCCCTGCTCGTGGGGATGGCGGCGACGGCCTCCTGGCTGAACGCCTATCCGGCCTGGACCTCGCCACTGTCGACCCACACTGGGGGAGCGGACCTGTCGGTGTTCATGGGCGCTCTCTTCGGGGGCGTCCTCTACTGGCTGCTCGCGCGGCGTTCGGTGCCCGCCGAGGCCGCCCGAGCGCCGGCGCCGGAGGCCGAGTTGGTGCTGGACCCGGCCACTGGGGCTGGGTCCTAGAGCCGCCGGCGACTAGTCCTTGCCGTAGGTGTAGGCGTCCTTGGGGGCGGTGTCCGCAGAGAGCGTCTCCCGCTGGGCCGAGAGCTCCTCGATCGCGTCAGCGAGATGGATCGGGGCGATGTTCCCGTCCCCGCGCTGGACCCGGATGAGGTGGGCGCGCAGGAGCACCTCGGCGTGGGTGTGGCCGGCGGGCGGCTCAAAGCGGTAGGAGGCCAGTTCGATGAGCAGGCCGAGCGGGTCGCGGAAGTAGATCGAGTCCATGAACCCGCGGTCCTTGACCCCGGAGTGGTGGATGCCGCGCTCGTCCAACCGCGCGACGATCTGGCGGAAGGTCGCGTTGGAGACGTTGAAGGCGAGGTGGTGGACACAGCCCGCGTCGGTCGGCGTGCGGCGCGGGTCGCCCTGGCGTTCCTCGTTGGTGAAGATCGTGATGAGACGGCCGTCACCCGGATCGAAGTAGAGGTGATTCTCGGCGGCGTTGTCGAGATTTGGCTGCTCGAAGACGAAGGGCATGCCCAGCACGCCCTCCCAGAAGTCGATCGAGGTCTGCCGGTCCGCGCCGACGAGCGTGATGTGGTGGACACCCTGAACCTGGAGCTTGCGCATGGTCGGCCAACCTACCAACCCGGACCGGGTCGGTAGGCTGTGGGGACACCGGGACCCACCCGCCCTGGCAGGGGCGCTCAACTCACACAGGGAGAGAGTCATGAGATCACGGTCAGTCCTCGGCGCCGCGTTGTCGGCCGCCGCTGTCAGCCTCGCGTGTGCCGCACCCAGCCTCGCCGCGCCGGCGCGAGCTGGGGGAATCTTCATCCCCACCCACGCCGGGGAGACGCTCCCCGTCCACGGCGGGACCGCCACCTCACTGAACTGGTCCGGCTACGCGGTCACCCCGAGCACGCCGGACATCACCGCGGTGAGCTCGAGCTTCACCGTGCCCACCGCCAACGTGCTCATCAACCCGCTCGGCTTCGCCGCCACGTGGACGGGCATCGGCGGCTACAGCACCAGCGACCTGATCCAGGCCGGCGTCACCGAGAACACGCCGCTCACCGGCGCGCTCAGCGGCGGCCAGTACTACGCCTGGTATGAGATGCTGCCGGCCTCGGAGACCCCGATCACCTCCGGCTGCACGGGTGACCCGAGCTGCACGGTCACCCCCGGCGACGACGTCACGGTGCACATCACCAACGCAGGGGCCAACGCCTGGACCATCGCGATCGCCGACGCGGGCAAGTGGACCTGGTCCAAGACGGTGAGCTACAGCTCCTCGGAGTCCTCGGCCGAGTGGATCCTCGAGGCCCCGACTGTCGGAGCCCAGTCGAGCCTGGCTGACGTGGGCACGGTCCACTTCGGGCCGACCTCGACCTACACCGCCGGCGGCGTCACCCACACGATCGCCCAGGGGAATCCGACCCAGCTGGATCTCTCACCCCTTCCCATCGCCGGTCTGTTCAACGAGGCGACCCCGTCTGCCCTGGCCGCCGACGGTGAGTCCTTCAATGACTGCGCATACGCGCAGAGCTGCCCGACGCCCTGAGCGTCCCCACGGTACCGCCGACGCCATCGCGGGTCCCCCAGACCCGCGATGGGCGCCTACTCCTCGAGCCGGTAGTAGTCCTCGGTGCTCAGCGGCGCGAACCCGGTCGCGGTGTAAATGTGCAGGGCGCGCTCGTTCTCGACGGCCACCTCGAGGCGGACCGCGCTGGCGCCAGCCTCGCCGAGCAGCGAACAGAAGCGCCCGAGTGCGTCAACACCGATGCCGCGCCCGCGGTGCTCGGGATCGATGGCGAAACCGTAGATCCCGCCGAGGTCCCCGACGAGACGCAGGCTCGCGGTGCCGACCACCGCCCCGGCGTGCTCGATCATCACCGTGCGCAGTCCGTCGGGGTGCAGGGCGTCGAGCATGTCTTCCGGGGGAGGGCCAAATCCGGCGGTGAGGATGCGGATGCGGTCGGCACGGTCCTCAGGGGTCGCGTCCCGGACGAGCGTGTCGGGGTCCTCGGGCACTCGCACCGGCGTCCCGGTGAGGCGCATGGAGTACTCCGAGTGCTCACGCGTGACACGCCGGGAGGCAATGAACGAGGCGGCGGCGACCCCGGCGCGGGGGACGACGAGCAGACGGTGACTGAGGCCGCGGGCGGCGCAGATGTGCTTTGCCTCCTCGAGCAGCGCGCCGGCCAGCCCGTGGCGACGGTGCCCGGGGTGGACCATGCCCACGAGCTCGGCCTCGGGTGGGCCGCCGAAGGGGTAGACGCCGAGGTAGGCGATGAGGCGGCCGGCAGCGGAGTCGCGGTCTCGGATCACGAGGCTGGCCACGGTCCGCTGCTCACGGATGTAGGCCCACTCGAGCTTCAGCGGGGTGCCATCGTGGGCGAGGACGGCGGCCTCGAGCTCGGCGAGGGCGTCGAGGTCGCTGGGCTGGAGCCGCTCGATACGCACCCCGCGATCCTACGACCTGTACGGGCAGGCGAGAGCCGGACCCGGGAGCCCCCGCGGGGCGCCATCTCGGCGCGGGCGACTAGGCTCCGCGACCGTGCTCGTGCTCCTGCCCCCCTCCCGCGGCAAGGCCTCCCCCGAGCGGGGCCGCCGCATGGGCCTCTCCACGCTTGTCTATCCGCGGCTGCGCGCGCACCGCGAGCAGCTCATCGACGCCGTCGACCCGGGGCTGCGCGCCGCGCCGGCGATTCCCGCTGCCGAGCTCTACACCGGCGTTCTCTACGGCGCGCTCGGGTTGGCCGACCTGCCCTGGGACGGGGTGCTCATCACCAGCGCGCTGTGGGGTGTGCTGCGCCCGGGGGACCGGGTCCCGACCTACCGGCTCGACATCGCCGACAAGCTACCGGGCCTCGGCGGTCTCGCCGCGTTCTGGCGTGAGCCGCTGGCGGCCGCGCTCCCGGACCGTGGGCTGGTGCTCGACCTGCGCTCCAGCGGCTATGTCGCCGCCTGGCGGCCGCGGCGGGCCACCCGTCTGGCCGTGCGCGGCTTCACCGAGGCGCCCGACGGATCCCGCACGGTCATCACCCACATGGCCAAACGGGTCCGCGGTGAGGTCGCCCGGCTCGTCCTGCTCGCCGGCGGGGCCGCCTCGGCGCAGGAGGTGGCCGAGATCGTCGCCGCGGCGGGGCGGCGGGTCGAACTGGGCGACGGCGTGCTCGACGTCATCGAGTCAGCGAGCTGAGCAGGGCCTGAACCTCGGCCCGGCTGCGCAGGCGCACCCAGCGTCCGTCGCACTCGGCGCTGTAACGCTGGCGCAGGACCGCGTGATGGGTCCAGCTCCAGAGCAGCACCGAGCGTTCCGGGTCAGCTGAGAGCAGGTTGGCCACGGACTCCCGGTTGCCGTTCCAGAGCGTTTCGTGCAGCACCGCGCGCCGGGCCGTGCGCCACAGCAACTGGGCCATGACGCGGCGGCGGGGCAGATCGAGCCAGATGACGCGATCGGCCCGGGCTCGGACGAGGTCCCCGCCCTTGGCCGCGTAGTTGCCGTCGGCCACCCAGGCACCCTCGGGCGGGCAGAGACTCTCGACCCTCGCGCGCATCTGCTCTGCGGGGGCCGGGGTCCATCCCGGACCGTGATGGAGGGCGTCGAACTCGACGTGGGGGACGCCGAGCCGGGCGGCAAGCCGCTGGGCCAGCCACGTCTTGCCCGCGCCGCTGCTCCCGACGATCGCCACCCGTCGCACCGGCCGGAATGTAGGTCATTCTCACCGGCGCCCCAGCGAATAGGATCGCCAGCCATGTTCACCGCTCTCCGGCATCTCTGGCCCCCCGGGCGTCGGGTCCGTCGGGGTCTGCGGATGGTCGCGTTGGGTCTGCTCGGCACCCAGGCTCTGGTGGTGATGGTGCTCACCGTCATCGACTCCTCACGCAAGCGGCTGCGACCCCGGCGGGCGACGTTCCCACGCACCGAGGCCAGGACGCTGCCGGTGGGCGAGGGGACCGCCACCATCTACGCCGAGGGCACCAGCCTGTATGCGGACATGCTCGCGGCGATCGACGCGGCCCGGCGGCGCGTGCTGTTCGAGTCCTTCATCGTCAAGAGCGACGACGTCGGTCAGGCCTTCAAGCGCGCCCTCACCGACGCCGCGGCGCGGGGCGTCGAGGTCTTCGTGATCTATGACGGCTTCGCCAACCTCGTCGTCCCCCGGCGCTTCTTCGCCTTTGGACCCGGGGTGCACGTCCTGCGCTATCCGATCTTCAAGCCGGGAATGCTCATGCTGGACGTGCGCAGCTCCGGACGCGATCATCGCAAGCTGCTGGTGGTCGACGGCGAGCGGGGTTTCGTCGGCGGCTACAACATCGGCGCGGCGTACGCGAGTCAGTGGCGGGACACCCATCTGCGTCTCGACGGACCCGCCGTGTGGGATCTGGAGAACGCGTTCATCGACTTCTGGAACCTCCAGTGCCGTCCGGATCAGCCGACGCTCCCCCAGCAGGGGACCGAGCACTGGGAACCGCGGCTGCGCGTGCACCGCAACGTTCCCGCTCAGCTCATCTATCCCATCCGCGGGATGTATCTCGAGACCATCGACCGGGCCCGCCACCACATCCTGCTCACCCAGCCCTACTTCATCCCGGACCGCGAGATGGTCGCGGCGCTGCTCGCCGCAGCGCGGCGCGGGGTCACCGTGCGGGTGCTCATGCCCGAGGTGTCCAACCACGTGATCGCCGACTGGCTCTCACGCGGCAGCTACGGCCGGCTGCTCGGCGGCGGGGTCGAGATCTGGCGTTATGAGCAGGCGATGATCCACGCCAAGACGATGACCGTCGACGGACGGTGGAGCACCATCGGCACCGCGAACATCGACCGTCTCAGCCTCACCGGGAACTACGAGGTCAACGTCGAGATCTTCGACGCGGACGTCGCCACCCAGCTCGAGCGGGTCTTCGCCACCGACCTCACCAACTCCCGCCAGCTCACCCTCGCGGACTGGCGGTCCCGGCCCGCGCTGGCCCGGGCCGCCGAGCGGGTGCTCGCCCCGCTCGCGCCGCTCGCCTGAGCCGGGGGCGTCGTGGGGCTGTCCGGCGGCGGCCGTTTCAGAGCGACTCGATCTCGGCGACGTGACGCAGGAAGGCGTCACGCTCATAGCGGTTCCAGTGCTCCCAGGTGCTGAGGGTGCGGGGATCGGCGCGGTCGAGGAAGAGGATGCCGTCCAGGTGGTCGACCTCGTGCTGGAAGGTCCCGGCGCTGAGGCCGCGCTGGATCTCCTCGTGCGCGACGCCGTGACGGTCGAGGTAGCGCACGCGGACGGTGAGGAAGCGGTCGAGGGTGCCGCGCAGGTCGGGCACCGACAGACAGCCCTCGTTGATCCAGGTCGTCGTGTCCCGGACCGGCTCGATCACCGGGTTCACCATCACGGTCAGCGGGATCTCGGGCTTGTAGGGGTAGCGTGGATGGTTCGGACGCACCTCGGCGACGGCGATGCGCAGCGTCTCGGCGATCTGGTTGGCGGCCAGCCCGGCGCCGCCGGCGGCCCGCATCGTGTCGATGAGATCGTCGATGAGCGACTGGATCTCGGCGGAGGCGAGCTCCTCCACTGCCAGCTCACGGGCGCGCTGGCGCAGGACGGGGTGCCCGACGGTGATGATCGGGCGCACAGCCACGACGCTAGTGCGCCTGCACCGGGGCCGGGCGGTGGGCCCAGCCGTGGCGCAGGAACTCAAGCAGACTCTCCGCGGGCTGAGCGCCCGACATCCCGAACTGGCGGTCGATGACGAACATCGGCACCCCGGTGATCCCAAGCTGGCGCGCGGTTTCCTCATCGGCGCGCACCTCGGCGGCGAAGCGGTCAGAGGCGAGCATCTCCCGCACGGCCCCCTCCTCCAAGCCCACCTCGACGGCGGCGCCGAGCAGCGTGTCGGGGTCGGCGATGAGCTGACCGTCGACGAAGCGAGCCCGGAAGAGCTGCTCCTTCGCCGCGTCCGCCAACCCATGGAGACCCGCCAGGTGGACGAGACGGTGGCCGTCGAAGGTCGAGCCCATGCGCGAGCGGTCCAGGTGGTAGTCCAGCCCCGCCTCGGCGGCGACCTGGGTGATGCGCTCCTGGGCCGCCTGGGCCTGCTCGAGCGTCATCCCATACTTCTTGGCGAGGATCTCCGGGCCTGAGCCCTCGACCTCGGCCGGGGTGGAGGGATCGAGCTCGTAGGCGCGCCAGATGACCTCCACCTCGTCGGCGTGCTCGAACTCGCCCAAAGCTGCTTCGAAATGGCGCTTGCCGATGTAGCACCAGGGGCAGGCGATGTCTGACCAGATCTCGACGAACATGATCCTTACCCTAGTTCAGCCTGGCTGACGGCCTCGCGGTCCGCCGGGACGGTGACGCGAAAGCGACTGCCCGCGCCAGGAGTGCTCTGCAGCTCGATGCGTCCGTCCAGCGCGTCCACGGCGCGGCGCACGATGGCCAGCCCAAGGCCGGAGCCCCCGGTGGCACGATCCCGCGTGCTGTCGACGCGGTAGAGGCGCTCGAAGATTCGCCTCTGGTGCTCGGGCGCGATGCCGACGCCGGTGTCTGAGACGCTCAGCACGAGCTCGTCGCCGTGGCGACGGAGGCCGACCTGCACCGAGCCGCCCGCCGGCGTGTAGCGGATCGCGTTGGTGATGAGGTTCGTGGCGATCATCTCGAGCAGGCGGCGGTCGGTCAGTGCCTCGGCGTCATCGACCTCGAGACGCAGATCCAGGCCGGCCTCCCGGGCCGAGGGCCGGAAGCTGGCCACCAACCGCTCCGCGAAGGGCACCAGCACAAGGGGCCGCACGTGCGATCCGGTGACCAGATCGAGCTGGGTGAGCTCACGCAGATCACCCAGCAGAGTGCGCAGTCGAGCGGTCTCGGCGTCAATGACGATCTTGGCCTCCCGTCGTGCCGGCTCGTCGGCGGCGGCACCGTCGGCGAGCGCGACGGCAAAGCCTGAGACGGCGTTCACCGGTGTGGCGATCTCATGCGCCACGTCGGCGAGAAACTGGCGCTGGTCCTGATCAGCGCGCTCCAGGCGGGCGGCCATGTCGTCAAAGGCGCCTCCGAGCTTGACCAGCTCCTCCGGGCCCGAGCTGCCCATCCGGGCGGCGAAGTCGCCACGCGACACGCGTTCGGCGGCGTCGATCGCGCGTTGGACCGGCGCCCTGACGGCCCGAGCCACGAGTGTCGCGGCGACGATCGCGGCGACGATGACCAGCGCGAGCACGCCCGCGATGATCACGACGAGATCCAGCGTCGAGTTCGGGCCCAGCGATGCGTAGTCCGCCAGCGTGACCACGCCACCGGGAAACGGAGCCGCCGCCTTGAGTTCCAGCTGGTTGCCCGCCGGCCGACGGCCCTGGAAGATCACCCGCCCGTCCCGCTCGACGGTGATCTGATCACTGGGCAGCAGCGCCTGCAGCGCCGCCAGGCGGCCCGGGCGGGCCCCGGCCCGGACCTCGCCGGCGATCGTCTGGGCCTGATGGCGTGCCATGGCGGTGTCGACCAGGCGCTCATTGCTGTTCTGAACGTGGGTGAAGAGCAGCACCGCCGCTCCCAGACCGACGACGGCGCTGGCGATCATCGCGACGAGCAGCCAGAAGCGCAGCGAGGGCGCGCGGGCGAACATCTAGAGCTCCAGGCGGTACCCGACGCCGCGCAGCGAGCTGATCGTCACCGCGTCACCGAGCTTGCGCCGTAGGCCGGCGATGTGCACGTCAACGGTCTTGGACTGCAGGTAGGTCGAGCCCCACACCTGCTCCAGGAGCGCCTCGCGGGTGTGCACCCGGTCAGGATCGCGCAGGAGCGCGGCGAGGAGATCGAACTCCCGACGGGTGAGGTCCACCTCCTCACCGTCGGCGGTCACCCGCCGTGCCTCCTCGTCAAGCTCCACGAGCCCCAGGCGCAGGGGCGCCTGGCCGCCGAAGTCACCCCGGGCCCGCCGAAGCTGGGCCCGCACCCGCGCCACCACCTCCGGCGCCGAGAACGGCTTGACGACGTAATCGTCGGCACCGAGCTCGAGCCCGGTGATGCGTTGGGCCTCCTCACCGCGCGCGGTGATCAAGATGATCGGGATGCCCGACTCGGTGCGGATGCGCCGCAGCACCTCAAAGCCGTCGAGCCCGGGGAGCATCACATCGATCAGCGCGAGGTCGATGCCGCCCCGCCGCAACCGGGACAGCGCGTCGAGTCCGTCGTCGGCCTCGATGACCGCAAAGCCCTCCTGCTCGAGGTAGAGGCGTAACAAGCGCCGCAGCGGGCGCTCGTCGTCAACCACCAGGACCCGGGCTGAAGCCGCCACAGCACTCAGTTTCCCACAGGACGACGGCGCTCGAACGCATGTCCCGGCCACTACCGAGACATTGCCGTCCCATAACCGACCCCGGCAAATCTGAGAAGACACCCCGACAAGGAGCTGCAGATATGACTCTCACCGCCATCATCAACGTGATCCTCGCCCTCGCCGTGATCGTGGCCGTCGTGGCGCCGCTGGCGTGGGCGGCCCTCACCCAGACCGCGACGCTAGTCCCCGGTCGCCGGCCCGGCCGGACCCCGGGCCACGTGGGCCGGTCCTGAGCCCGGACCGTTTCCGTCCTTCCACACCGCGGTGACCAGGGGCACGCCGGGGCGGTAGGCGAGATGGAGGTGACTCGGTGCCTCCAGCAGCGTGGCATCGGCCCGGGCCCCGATGCCCAGATGGCCGACATCGGTACGCCGCAACGCCGCCGCCCCGCCGGCCGTGGCCGACCACAGCGCCTCATCCACGGTCATGCCCATCTCCCGCACGGCCAGGGCGATGGCCAAGGGGATGTTCGTCGAGTACGCCGTCCCCGGGTTGCAGTCACCGGCGAGCGCGACGGTGACCCCGGCGTCCAGCAGCCGGCGGGCGTCCGGATAGGGTGCGCGGGTGGAGAACTCGGCCACCGGCAGCAGGGTGGCCACCGTCCTCGAGTCGGCCAGGGCGCTGATGTCGGCACCGTCCAGGTGGCTGCAGTGATCGGCTGAGGCGGCCCCGAGCTCGACGGCGAGCTGGACCCCGGGGCCGTGTCTGAGCTGGTTGGCGTGGACGCGCACACCGAGCCCGCGCTGCGCCCCCGCGGAGAGGATCGTCCGGGACTGCTCGGCGTCAAAGGCGCCCCGCTCACAGAACACGTCGATCCAGCGCGCGTAGCGGGCGCACGCCTCGAGCATCTCCCCGGCGACGAGCGCGACATACCCATCTGGGTCGTCGCGGTACTCGGGGGCGACGACGTGGCCGCCGAGGAAGGTGACCTCCTCGGTGTGGGCGGCGGCGATCTCCAGGCTGCGGCGCTCGTGCTCGACCGAGAGGCCGTACCCGGACTTGCACTCAATCGTCGTCGTCCCCGAGCGGCGGGCCTCGGCGATCAGGCGGGCGACGTTCTCACCCAACTCCGCAGAGCTCGCGGCCCGGGTCGCCGCGACCGTCGTCTGGATCCCGCCCGCCTCATACACGCGGCCGGCCATCCGCGCGGCGAACTCCTCCGCCCGGTCCCCAGCAAAGACGAGGTGGGCGTGGGAGTCGACAAAGCCGGGGATGAGCGCGCGGCCGCCCGCGTCGAGACGCTCCACCGCCGCCCCCTCGGGGGTCGCCGCGCGTGGTCCGGCCCAGGCGACGACCCCGTCGGCAAAGACGATCGCCGCATCCCGGATGACGCCGAGCGGACCCGAACCGAGGCTCGGGTCGTTCGTGACGAGGCACCCGATGTGGTCGACGAGCAGGCTCATGCGCGCACCGCACGGAGTGCGCGGATCACGCCGTTCAGCTCCCCCACCACGTCGGGGACGCGCAGGTGACGTCCACCGGAGACGACGAGCTCCCCGCCGACGATCACCTCGCGCACATCCGCCGCCCCCGCCGCGAAGATGACCGACTCCAGCAGCGTGTCGGGCCGCGCCCCGGCCAGCCGCACCGAGTCGAGGGCGACGGCGACGAGGTCGGCCGGGGCGCCGGGGGCGATCTGACCCGCCGCGGGCCAGCCGAGGCACGCGTGCCCGTCAACGGTCGCCGCACGCAGGAGCGCCTGGGCGGAGAAATGCCCGCGGCTCTCGCTGGCCAGGCGCTCGTCGAGCTCGACCGCACGGGCCTCCTCGAAGGGGTCGATCACGGCATGGGAGTCACTGCCCAGCGACAGCGGCGCGCCCGCGGCGAGCAGCGCCCGCGCGGGGCCGATCCCGTCAGCGAGGTCGCGCTCTGTCGTCGGGCACAGGCACACCGTCGTGTGGGTGACGCCGAGAGCGGCGATGTCCTCGGACTCCAGGTGGGTGGCGTGGACCGCGCATGAGCGCGGTCCCAGAGCGCCGTGTCGCTCCAGCAGCCGGGTCGGGCTCACCCCGTGCGCGGCATGGCAGGCCTCGTTCTCGGCCCGCTGCTCGGAGAGGTGGACGTGCAGCGGCGCGTCATGCTCGCGGGCCCACTCGGCGACGACGCTCAGCTGCGCCGCGGGGACCGCGCGGACGGAGTGGATCGCCGCGCCGACCCGCGCGTGATCGGAGCCGCGCAGCGCGTCGGTGCGGGCGGCCCAGGCGTCGGCGTCCCCGTCGCCGAAGCGGAGCTGGACGCCCTCCAGCGGCCGGTCGAAGCCACCCTGGAGGTAACAGGTGTCCAGCAGGGTGATGCGGATCCCCGCCGCCCCGGCCGCGGCGATGAGCAGCTCACCAATGAGGTTCGGCTCGCCGTAGGGGACCCCGCCGCGGCCGTGGTGGAGGTAGTGGAACTCCCCCACGCAGGTGACCCCGGCCAGGGCCATCTCGACGAAGGTCGCCCGCGCGAGGGCGAAGTAGCTCTCCGGGGTGAGCGCGGCGGCGAGCGCGTACATGTCCTCGCGCCAGGTCCAGAAGGAACCCCCGCCGCGGTGGGTGTACCCGCGCAGGGCCCGGTGGAAGGCGTGGGAGTGGGCGTTGGCCAGGCCGGGCAGGACGAGACCGGGGAGCACGGTCGCATCCCGGGGGCGCTCGGCGCCCGGCCGGACCGCGGTGATGACGCCGTCCGCCACCTCGACGACCACGTCCGGGGCGGCCCCATGGCCGCCCAACCAGGCGGCCTCAGAGAAGAAGCGCCGGGCGCTCATGAGCTCACTCGCCCTCGCGCATCGGCACGCGCACCCCGCGCTGGGAGGCGACCTCGGCGGCGCGCCCGTAGCCGGCGGCGACGTGGCGGATGACCCCCATGCCCGGGTCGTTGGCGAGCACGCGGGCGAGCTTCTGCGCGGCCAGCGGGGTGCCGTCGGCGACGCTCACCTGGCCGGCGTGGATGGAGCGGCCGATCCCCACCCCGCCACCGTGGTGGATCGAGACCCAGGAGGCCCCGGAGGCGACGTTCACCATCGCGTTGAGCAGCGGCCAGTCGGCGATCGCGTCCGATCCGTCGGCCATCGCCTCGGTCTCGCGGTAGGGCGAGGCGACCGACCCGCAGTCGAGGTGGTCACGGCCGATGACGATCGGGGCCCTCAGCTCCCCCGAGGCGACCATCTCGTTGAAGGCCAACCCGGCGCGGTCGCGCTCGCCCATGCCCAGCCAGCAGATCCGCGCGGGCAGGCCCTGGAAGCGGACACGCTCACCGGCCATGCGGATCCAGCGCGCAAGGGTCTCGTTCTCGGGGAACAGCTCGAGGACCGCCCGGTCGGTCGCGGCGATGTCCGCCGGGTCCCCCGACAGCGCGGCCCAGCGGAAGGGCCCCTTGCCCTCGCAGAACAGCGGGCGGATGTAGGCGGGCACGAAGCCGGGGAAGGCGAAGGCCTCTGAGTAGCCGCCGAGCTGGGCCTCGGGCCGGATCGAGTTGCCGTAGTCGAAGACCTCGGCGCCCTGCTTCTGGAAGCCGACCATCGCCTCGACCTGGGCGGCCATCGACGCCCGGGCGCGGGCGATGAAGTCCTCGGGGTCGCGGCGGACCTCCTCCTGCCAGAGCTCGACCGGCACCCCGGCGGGCAGGTAGGCGAGCGGGTCATGGGCCGATGTCTGGTCGGTGACGATGTCGATCGGGGCGTCGCGGGCGAGCATCTCCGGGAAGACCTCGGCGCAGTTGCCCTGAAGGCCGATGGAGATCGCCTGGCCGTGGTCACGAGCATGCTCGGCGCGGGCGAGCGCGTCGTCGATCGACGAGGCGAGCACGTCGAGGTAGCGGTGCTCGAGCCGGCGCTGGATGCGGGTGGGATCGACGTCGACACAGATGGCAATGCCGTCGTTCATCGTCACCGCCAGGGGCTGGGCCCCGCCCATCCCGCCGAGGCCGCCGGTGAGAGTGATCGTCCCCCGCAGCGAGCCGCCGAAGCGCTTGGCGGCCACCGCGGCGAAGGTCTCATAGGTGCCCTGGAGGATCCCCTGAGTCCCGATGTAGATCCACGACCCGGCGGTCATCTGCCCGTACATGGTGAGACCGAGCGCCTCGAGGCGGCGGAACTCCTCCCAGCTCGCCCAGTCCCCCACGAGGTTGGCGTTGGCGATGAGCACGCGGGGGGCCCACTCGTGGGTCTGCATGACCCCGACGGGGCGACCGGACTGCACCAGCAGGGTCTCATCGGCCTTGAGCGTGCGCAGGGTGCGCTCGATCGCGGCGAGCGAGTCCCAGTCACGCGCCGCCTTGCCGGTGCCCCCGTAGACGACGAGATCCTGGGGCCGTTCGGCCACCTCCGGGTCGAGGTTGTTGTGCAGCATGCGCAGGGCGGCCTCCTGGGGCCAGCCCAGCGTGCTCAGCTCGGTGCCGCGCGCGGCGCGGAGGGTGCGGGGGGCGTCGGATGCCATGGCGGGATCTCCTGGGTTCGGACGGGTCGGCGCCGGCTCGGCGCTAGTGGAGAGGGCCGGTGACCGACTCGGCGGCCCGGCGCACCGCGCCGCTGTGGACGAGCTGGTGGGCGGCCTCGACCTCGGGCGCGAGGAAGCGGTCGGGACCCGGGCCGGGGACGTGTTGACGCAGGGCGGCGATCACCGCCGTGGTAGCCGGACCGGGGCGCAGCGGCGCGCGCAGGTCGATCCCGCGGGCGGCGGTGAGCAGCTCGATGGCGAGCACGCGGGAGAGGCCGTCGACGGCCCGGCGCAGCTTGCGCGCCGCCGACCAGCCCATGGAGACGTGGTCCTCCTGCATCGCCGAGGAGGGGATCGAGTCGACCGAGGCGGGCACGGCCAGGCGCTTGAGCTCGGAGACGATCGCCGCCTGCGTGTACTGGGCGATCATGTGCCCGGAGTCGAGCCCCGGATCGTCGGCGAGGAAGGCCGGCAGACCGTGGCTGCGTGCCGGGTCGAGAAAGCGGTCGGTGCGCCGTTCGGCGATGGAGGCGACGTCGGCGATGACGATGGCGAGGAAGTCGAGCACGTAGGCGACCGGCGCGCCGTGGAAGTTGCCGTTGGACTCGACGCGTCCGTCCCAGGTGACCACCGGGTTGTCGACCGCGGCGGCAAGCTCATACTCGGCGGTGCGTCGCGCGTGGGCGACGGTGTCCCGGGCCCCGCCCGCCACCGCCGGGGCACAGCGCAGCGAGTAGGCGTCCTGGACGCGGATGTCCTCGGGCCCGCGGTGGCTGGCCACCATCGGGCTGTGCGCGAGCAGGCGGGTGAGGTTCTGGGCCGAGCGGGACTGGCCGGGATGGGGGCGCAGGGCGGCCAAGTCGGCGGCGAAGACCCGGTCGGTGCCCAGCAGCCCCTCGACGCTCATCGCCGCGGCGATGTCGGCGACGGCGAGCAGCTCGTCGAGGTCGGCGAGGGCGAGGATGAGCATCCCGAGCATCCCGTCAGTGCCGTTGATGAGCGCGAGGCCCTCCTTCTCCTGGAGCTCGACCGGGGTGAGGCCGGCGGCGGCAAGCGCCTCGGCGGCGGGGCGGCGCCGTCCCGCGCGGTCGCGGGCGTCGCCCTCGCCCATGAGGGCGAGGGCACAGTGAGCCAGGGGCGCCAGGTCCCCGGAGCAGCCGAGCGAACCGTACTCGTGCACGACCGGCGTGATTCCGTGGTTGAGCAGCTCGGCGTAGGCGCGGGCGGTGCTGAGGCGCACGCCGGTGCGGCCGGTGGCGAGCGTGGACAGGCGCAGGAGCATGAGCGCGCGGACGACCTCGCTCTCGACCTCGGGCCCGGAGCCGGCGGCGTGGCTGCGGATCAGGTTGCGCTGCAGCTGGGTGCGGTCGTGGGCGGGAATCTGCCGGGTGGCCAGCGCACCGAAGCCGGTGGAGATCCCGTAGTGGGGTCGGGTGTCCTGGGCCAGGGCGTCGACGACGGCGCGGCTCTCGGCGATCGCCGCCTCGGCCGGGACGCTGAGGCGGACCGGCGCACGCTGGCGGCTCACGGCGAGCACCTGCTCGGGGGTGAGCGGACCGGGAGTGATCTCGACGGTGTGCGAAGTGACGCTCATCTGCATCCGATTAGAGCGCTCGGGGCTGGACGTGGACACGCCGTCCCGACCGGTTCTGTCCCAGATATGGGACAGTGCGGGCATGGCGTCGGCGTCGGTCCCCTCATCCGCCTCCGCGGCCCCGGCCGTGCGTCACGCACTGGGGGTCCTCACGCTGCTGTCCCAGCACGCGGGACCGATGCCGGCCGCTGCGATCGCCCGGTCGCTGGAGGTGCCGCGCTCCAGCGTCTACCGCATCCTCGGCGTGCTCGTGGAGCTCGGGTTCGTCAGTCACCTGGAGGCGGAGCGGCGCTACGCCCTGGGCGTCGCCGCCTTCGAGCTGGGTTTCGCCTACTCCCGCCAGGAGCCGCTGGGCTGGGTCGGCCGGGGCGTTCTGGCCCGGCTGGTCGACGCGACGGGCCACCACGGCCACCTCGCCGTGCTGCACGGCCGGGACGTGCTCTACGTCGTGGAGGAGCGCGCAGCGGGGCGCCCGAGCCTCGTCACCGAGGTCGGCGTGCGCCTGCCCGCGCACCTCACCGCCAGTGGCCTGGCCATGCTCGCGGCGCTGCCCGCCCACCAGTTCCGTGCCCTCTATCCCGCACGTGAGGTGCTCGTCTCCCGAGGCGGCCCGGGACCACGGTCGGTCTCCGCGCTCCGCGCGCTGCTGCGGGAGGTGCGGGAGCTCGGCTTCGCCGTGGAGGACGCCAGCGTCACCCCGGGCTTCGCCTCGGTCGCCTGCGCGGTGCGTGACCACGGTGGCCACCCGGTGGCCGCGGTCGCTCTCACCTTCCCCAGCCATGGAGTCGACACCGCGGGGCGAACGCGGCTGGCCGCCCCGGTGAGCGCAGCGGCCGCCCAGGTCTCCCGGGCCCTCGGCGCAGGCGGCGCGCCGGCGTCGTCGGCGTCGTCGGCGTCGTCCCCGCCGGCGCACTTCGGGAATCGGCCCACGCCCCGTGCGCGCTGAGGTAGGTTGACCGTCCGAGCGACGAACGAGTACCGAAGGAGCAGACATGGCACACGTGGAACGGTCCAAGCAGTTCGACGTCTCCGCGGCGGAGATGTGGGGACGCATCGGGGGCTTTCAGACCCCCGACAGCTGGCACCCGGCGATCGTCTCGTGCACGGCCGAGGAGGACGGAGCGGTGCGCCGCCTCACCCTGGGTGACGGCAACGTCGTGGTCGAGCGTCTCGTCGGGGAGAGCGAGCACTCCTACACCTACCGGATCCTCGACCCGGGCCCGCTGCCGGTGGCTGACTATGAGGCGACCATCACCGTGCGCGCGGGCGACGGCGGCGGCTGCATCATCGACTGGCGGGCGAACTTCACCGCCGCGGGTGCCCCGGATGCCGAGGCCGAGACGGTCATCGCCGGAGTGTTCGAGGGCGGGCTGGGCGCGCTGTGAGGCGCTCGCGCACACGTACCCCGGCCCCGGCCCCGGCCCCGGCCCCGGCCTGAGGAGGATCGGATGCCCACGATGCGGACGGTGGTGTGCGAGCAGGCCGAGCTGACCGTGCAGGAGCGGCCCGTTCCCGAGCCGGGACCGGGCCAGGTGCTCATCGAGGTGAGCCGCTGTGGGATCTGTGGGTCGGACCTGCATGCCCGCCACCATGCCGACCGGCTCGCCGATGCCACCGCGGAGATGGGCTACCACGGGGCCATGCGCTCCCACCAGGCGGTGGTTCTCGGCCACGAATTCTCCGGGGTGATCGCCGAGCACGGGCCGCGCAGCCGCCGCCTCTCCCCGGTGGGCACCCCGGTGACCGTCTTTCCGCTGCTGCGGGAGGACGGAGCCGTGCACCTCACCGGGCTCTCCGCCCAGGCGCCCGGTGGGTATGCCGAGTACGTGCTGGCCGAGGAGTCGCTCGCCTTCCCCGTCCCCAACGGCCTGAGCACGGAGACGGCAGCACTCACCGAGCCGATGGCCGTGGCCTGGCACGCCGTGCGTCGCGGTGAGGTGGGCAAGGGTGACGTCGCCGTGGTGATCGGCTGCGGTCCCGTCGGCCTGGCCGTCATCTCCATGCTCAAGACCCAGGGTGTGCGCCACGTGATCGCCTCAGACCTCTCCGCCGCGCGCCGCGCCCTCGCCGTCCGCTGCGGCGCAGACGCCGTGGTCGACCCGCGGGAGGAGTCCCCCTTCGGCCATGGCCACGGCCACCTCACCGACGCGCCGACGATGCTCCGGCTCGCCGTCGACGCGATGGACAAGCTGCGCCGCATCCCGCTGCTGCCCTGGTCGGAGGTCTACCGAACCGCCGAGCGGCTCGGCGCGACCAACCCCAAGCGGCCGGTGATCTTCGAGTGCGTCGGCATCCCGGGGATGATCGATCAGGTGATCAGCGGCGCGCCGATCTACTCCCGCGTCGTCGTGGTCGGCGTGTGCATGGAGGACGACCGGATCCGGCCGACGATGGCCATCAACAAGGAGCTCGACCTGCGCTTCGTCCTCGGCTACACGCCGCTGGAGTTCCGCGACACGCTGGCCATGCTCGCCCAGGGCAAGGTCGATCCGGCACCGCTGATCACCGCGACGGTGGGCCTGGATGAGGTCGCGCAGGCGTTCAGCGCGCTGGGCGACCCCGAGACGCACGCGAAGATCCTCATCGATCCCCGGCGCACCGCACCCGGGCTCTGAGATGGGGGCCGAGCGTTCGCGCGTCCGCGGGCACTGAGCTGCGGGCGCGGTCGGGGAGCCACGCCTGGCCGCTGCGTCATTGCGGCGGCCGAGCGCGCGACCGCCGCCGCCGACCTCCACCCCGGCCGCTCAGGGAGAGGTCAGCGGCCACGGGCATGCGCAGGTCGTAGCGCATGGCGACCAACCGCAGGGCGAAGCAGACGGCGGCGGCGAGGACCGGCAGCAGCACGCCATGCTCGCCCATCCGGGCGCCGACGGTGACGATCGCCGCGCCGATCAGCGCCGGCGTCGCGTACAGGCCGCCCTGGAGCACCGCAGGCACCTGGCCGAGCAGCAGGTCGCGGATGATCCCGCCGCCGATGCCGGTGACCGTGCCGAGGATGGTGCAGTCCAGGACACCCAGGCGGTGAGCCAGTCCCAGTGCCGCGCCGGTGACGCAGAAGAGGCCCAGACCGGCAGCGTCGAGCGTGTCGATGGCGGGCTGGCGCCGGGCGATGGCCGGATGGGCGACGCTGGCGAGCCCCCCGGCGCCGGCGGCCACCGCGAGGTAGCGCCAGTCTCGGAAGGTCTGAGGCGGAATGCCGATGAGCAGATCCCGGATGGTGCCCCCGGCGATGCCGACGACCACCGCGAGCACGACCACCCCGAAGATGTCCAGGCGGCCGCGCACCCCCGCCATCCCGCCGCTCAACCCGAAGACGAAGGTCCCGGCGAGGTTGAGCACGAGCAGCAGCGTGGGGTTGAAGCCATGCAGGAGCGGAGGTGGACCCATGGGCGCAGGCAACGCTACTGCGCAGGGCCGCGGGCGGCCAAACCCGGCCCACCCGTGGGGTCGGGACCTACGGGGGCCTCAGGCCGCGGCGGCGACCGGTGCGCGGCGCGGCTCGGGGGCGACGCCGCGGGCCAGCTTCGTCACCGTGGCCAGCGGCTGTTCCGCGACCTCGTCGAGGAAGCCGTTGGGCAGGGAGAGTCGGATGACCTTGCGCCAGGCAGAGATGACCTGCCGGGGCAGCGAACCCGTTGTGTAGGTGAGGCCGTAGCGCTCGAAGATGTCCTGGATCTTCGGGGCGATCTCCTTGTAGCGGTTGCTGGGCAGATCGGGGAAGAGGTGGTGCTCGATCTGGAAGGAGAGGTTTCCGGTCATCAGGTGCATGAAGTCCGAGCCGCTGATGTTCGCCGAGCCAAGCATCTGGCGCAGGTACCACTCCCCGCGGGTCTCGCCCTCGATCGAGCGGCGGCTGAAGGTCTCCACGCCCTCGGGGAAGTGGCCGCACATGATCACCGAGTGCGTCCACAGGTTGCGCAGGAGGTTGGCGGTGAGATTCGCCACGAGGGTCGTCGGCGCCGAGGGACCCGACAGCAGCGGGTGGACGACGTAGTCCTTCTTCACCTGCGCCCGGATCTTGGCGAGCACGTGGGAAACCCGGGCGCGGAACTCCGGGTCCTGGCGCCGGCGCTTCTTCAGGTTCTTGCCGAGCTCGAGGTCATAGGCGGCGATGCCGTACTCGAACAGGCAGGCGTTGATGAGGTTCCAGAGCGGCTGAGCCAGGTAGAAGGGGATCCAGCGCTGGTCCTCGTCGACGCGCATGATCCCGTAGCCCAGGTCGTTGTCCCGGCCGATGACGTTCGTGTACGTGTGATGGAGCTCGTTGTGGGAGTGCTTCCACTGCGCGGCCGGGCTGGCGTTGTCCCACTCCCAGCTGGTGGAGTGGATCGCCGGGTCACGCATCCAGTCCCACTGACCGTGCATGACGTTGTGGCCGATCTCCATGTTCTCGAGGATCTTGGCCACGGTGAGACC
>DASSZV010000105.1:0-20120 GCA_035702765.1 Solirubrobacteraceae bacterium | reverse complement strand
GCCCAGCGTGTATGGCGGCCCGACTGCGACCGCGCGTTGCGCAGGGCGTTGGCTCGTGCCGTGCCCGCCACCAGCCGACCACGGCCAAGCTTCCCGGCGCCACTGGTCATCGCGGCCAGTGTGACGGACCGCGCAGATCCCGCGTCTCCCCCGCGCGGGTCCTACTGTGGGAGCCATATGACGACCTTCTCCGATCTCGCGCTCCGCGACGAGTTGCTGCAGTCGCTGGCCGAGCTCGGCTACGAGGAACCCACCCCGATTCAGGCTGAGACCATCCCTCCGCTCATCGCGGGCGGTGACCTGCTGGGCCAGGCCGCCACCGGCACCGGCAAGACGGCCGCCTTCGCCCTGCCGTTGCTGCAGCGCATCACCCTCGGGGGGCCGCGCCCGCGCGCGCTCGTGCTCGTGCCCACCCGGGAGCTGGCCACCCAGGTCTCCGAGGCGATCCATAAGTACGGCCGCCATCTGGGCGCTCGCGTGCTGCCGATCTACGGCGGGGCGCCGATCGTCCGCCAGATGAAGTCCCTCGAGCGCGGCGTCGACATTGTCGTGGCCACGCCCGGGCGGACCATCGACCACCTCACCCGGCGGACCCTCAGCCTGGCCGACCTGCAGGTCGTCGTGCTCGACGAGGCCGACGAGATGCTCGACATGGGCTTCTCCGAGGACATCGAGACGATCCTCGAGCAGGCCCCAGCCGAGCGTCAGACCGTGCTGTTCAGCGCGACGATGCCCGCGCGCATCCGGCACCTCGTCGCCCGCTATCTGCGCGATCCCACGACGATCCAGGTCGGCCTCAAGCAGATGGAGCCCGGTGAGGCCCCCAAGGTCCGTCAGGTCGCCTACATCGTCACGCGGGCGCACAAGTCGGCCGCTCTCGGGCGCATCCTCGACATCGAGCAGCCCGGTCAGGCGATCGTGTTCTGCCGTACCCGGGCGGATGTCGACGGACTCACCGAGACGCTCAACGGTCGCGGCTACCGCGCCGAGGCGCTCCACGGCGGCCTCAGCCAGGAGCAGCGCACGCGAGTCCTCGGCCGGCTGCGCTCCGAGACGGCGGACCTGCTCATCGCCACCGACGTGGCCGCCCGCGGGCTCGACATTGAGACGCTCACCCACGTGGTGAACTTCGACGTTCCCTCCGCCCCGGAGTCCTACGTGCACCGCATCGGCCGGGTCGGCCGGGCCGGGCGCGAGGGCACCGCCATCACCCTGGCCCAGCCGCGCGAGCACCGGATGCTCAAGACGATCGAACGGCTCACCCAGGCGCCGATCGAGATCGCCACCGTGCCGACCGTCGCCGACCTCCGGGCCCGCCGGCTCGAGCTCACCCGGGCGGCCCTGCACGAGTCTCTGCTCGAGGACGACCTCGAGTCCTTCCGCGTCGTGCTCGACACCCTCAGCGACGAGTTCGACCCGCTCCAGGTGGCCCTGGCGGCGATCAAGCTCGCCCATGAGGCGAGCACCGGGGGCGGCGAGGATGACACCGAGCCCGACATTCCCCAGCTCACCCTCTCCCGGGAGCGCCCGAACCGGGACGGCGGATCCGGCGGCCCGGGCGGCCCGCGCAAGCCGCGGCGCAACACGGGGTCGGGTGACACCGCGCGGGTGTTCATCGGCCTGGGCCGGGCGGCGAAGGTCCGCCCCCAGGACCTCGTCGGGGCGATCACCGGCGAGACGAGCCTGCAGGGCCGCGAGATCGGGGCGATCGAGTTGGCCGACCGCTTCAGCCTCGTCGAGGTTCCCGCCGACCGCATCGACGAGGTCATCCAGGCGCTGCGCCGGACCAAACTCAAGGGCCGCAAGGCGACCGTGCGCCGGGAGAAGTTCGAGGCGCGCTAGGTGGTCGCGGCCTCACCGGCCGGGACCATCATCGGCGGCCCCGGTGGACCCGGCCGGCGCGGCGGCTCAGAGGTCGCGCCAGCTGAACTGCGGGTCATAGCCGAGCACCGCGCGGGCGTGGGCGATGTCCAGCAGCGAGTCGGTGCCCGTCACCGTGTCGGCCACCGGCACGCCGGGAAAGACCTCGGCCATCAGCTCCCGGCTCGGCCGGTGCATCACCGTGTCGGCGGCGGCGATGACGAAGGCGTCGGCTCCGTGCACGTCGGCCTCCAGCGCACAGCGCACGGCGTGGGCGACATGGCTCTCATCGACGTAACCCCACAGGTTGAACTTGCGCGCGTGGGGGTCCTCCTGCCAGCTCGGGAAGCGCGCGTAGTCCTCGGCGACCATGACGTTGGAGAGGCGCAGCCCGAGGATCGGTATGTCGAAGCGCCGGCTGAACTGACGGGCGATCTCCTCCCCCACGTCCTTGGACAGCGCATACCCCGTCTCGGGCCGCAGGTGGGCCTCATCGACGGGTGCGTAGTCCGGAGGGGTGTCGAAGGGCAATCCCAGCGTGGTCTCGCTCGAGGCCCACACGACCCGGCGCAGGCCGAGGCGGGCCGCCGCGGCGAAGACGTTGTAGGTGCTCACCACGTTGGTGGCGAAGATGTGGGCCGGCGGGGCCATCTGGGGGGCCGGGATCGCGGCGAAGTGCACGACCGCCTCGATCCCCGGCAGGGCCTCGGCTCCGGCGAGGGCCTCGGTGGCCTGGCCCAGGTCGGTGAGGTCGGCCTCGAGGAAGGGAATCGGCGAGCCGTCGGGGTAGTGATAGGACTCCGGTGAGGGCTTCACGTCGACGTTGAGCACGTCATGGCCGGCCTGTTGGAGGTCACGGGCCACGGCACGGCCGGCCTTGCCGCTGCCTCCGGTGACGACGATTTTCATTCCTACGCCTCTACCCAGCCTGCGCACGCCTAAGCTGGGGGCCGTGCGCTGGGATCCCGTCCAGTACGCGCGCTTCGGTGATGAGCGCGGCCGCCCGTTTCTCGACCTGCTCGCCCGCGTCGGCGCCACCGCGCCCCGCCGCGTCGTCGACCTCGGCTGCGGGACGGGGGAGCTCACCATGCGTGTGGCCGAGCGCTGGCCGGAGGCGAGGATCGAGGGGGTCGACGCCTCCGCGGAGATGATCGCCCGCGCCGCGCCCTGCGCACGCGTGAGCTTCGCGGTTGGAGACGCCCGCGATTTCCACGCCGACGGGGTTGACGTGCTGCTCTCCAACGCGATGCTCCAATGGGTCCCCGACCACGGGCCGTTGCTCGCCCGCTGGGCGCGGGAGCTGCCCGCGGGCGGCTGGCTCGCCGTCCAGGTCCCGGCCAACTTCGACGCACCCTCGCACCGGCTCATGCGTGAGCTCGCCGACACCCCGCGCTGGCGGCCACGGCTCGGGGGTGTCCTGCGCCACGCCGACGCGGTAGCCTCCCCCATCGCCTACCTTGAGCTGCTCAGCGCCGCGGGGATGCGCGTGGAGGCCTGGCAGACCGAGTACATCCACGTGCTCGAGGGTCCTGACCCCGTGCTGGAGTGGGTGCGGGGGACCGGGTTGCGGCCCGTGCTCGCGGTCCTCGACGCGGAGGCGGCCGACGCCTTCGAGGCCGAGTATGCCGCCGCCCTGCGCGAGGCCTATCCCGCCCGGGCGGTCGGTACCGTCTTCCCGTTCCGGCGGACCTTCCTCGTGGCGGTCAAGCCCGCCGCCTGAGCTGGGTTCCGGGACGCTCGTCGGCCCGTCCTCCGTGTCGGTTCAGGCCGTGCCGTCCAGGCCGGCCACGAGCTCGGCCAGGGCTTCGGCCAGGGACACCTCAGGGGTCCACCCCCAGCTGCGGGCCCGGTCGGCGCGCAGGCTGCCGGTCCAGCCGGGCTCGTCGCTCCACTGCGGGTCCAGGCCCAGGGCCCGGCTCGCCGTCGCGACATAGTCGCGCTGGGTTGCCCGCGGGGCGGCGACGTTCAGTGCCGTGCAGGCACCGGCCGCCGGACCGCCGGCGCTCTCTGAGTCGCCCGCGTCGGGGATCGCCCCCGTCGCCAGGTCCGCGGCGAGCCGGGCCAGGTCGCGGACGTGCACCCAGGCAAAGGTCGCCTCTGGGTTCACGGGCCCCGCCTCCCCGGACTCGCGCATCTCCGCTGGCCGCAGGGTGTTCCAGGTCGAGGACGGCCCCGGGCCGAGGATCGCCGGGGGCCGCAGCAGGACCCGGGTGGGGCCCGAGAGTGCGGCGAGCGCAAGGTCGGCATCGCGCTTGGTCACGGCGTAGTCGTTGGCATCGTCCCCGACGAGCGCGGAGGTCTCCTCGACATCCCCGACGCCCGGCGAGCGGTCGTAGACCGCGGCGGTGGAGATGTGGATGACCCGGGCGGCGCCGGCCGCGGCGGCGGCCTGGGCCAGGGCGCGCGTCCCCGCGACGCCGACCGCGTGCTGGACGGCGCGTGCGGCGCCCATCGGGTGCACGGTGCTCACCAGCGCCCGCGCACCCGCGAGCGCGGGCGCCATCGCGTCGGGATCACGGACGTCCCCCACGTGCTCGACGAGGCCCGCCAGGGCGGGGGCGGTGCCGGACCGGCGGACCACGGCGTGCACGCGAGCGCCGTGCTCGACGAGGGCGCGACAGATCTCGGCTCCGACGAAGCCGTTGGCTCCGGTGACGACGACAGGCTGATCGGACATGGGATGACTCTGACAGGCTCGCCCGGCTACCGCCGGGGCGCCTCCCTCCACGGTGTGCCCCGCTCCGTGGGCGACCGAGGCGGCGTGGACCCGCGGCTCGGAGGGCACGTCACGGTCTCACGCTCGCGCGGCGCTCTCGCGGACGGTCGTGATGATCGTCCGCCGCGCCGCCTCTCCCTCCGCGGTGGGCAGCAGCGGGTAGACGTGGACGAGCCCCGGGCGCTCATGCAGGTCGACGCGCACCCCGGCTGCGCGCGCCCGCTCGGCCAGCCGACGCGTGTCGGGCCAGAGGATGTCACGGGTGCCGATGAACACGGTGAGCGGACCGAGACCGGTGAGGTCGCCGTACACCGGGGAGACGAGCGGGTCGGTGAGTGTGAGATCCCCCCGCCAGACGTCGGTGAAGACCTCGACGCCGGCGCGGCCCAGCCAGGGGTCGACCGTCTCGACCGCCGGGATCTCCGGGTTCGACAGGGTCGCGTCGAGCGCCGGTGAGATGAGGACCGTCTGGCCCGCCCGGATGCCGAAGCGGTCACGCACCACCAACGCCGCCGCGAGAGCGATCTGGCCGCCGGCGGAATCCCCGGCGAGACACAGTGGCCCGTCCCGGTCGGCCTCGACGGCGAGTTCGGCCACTCCGGCGACGACGTCCGCGGCGGTGGCCTCGGGGATGAGCGGATAGATCGGAACGAGCACCCGCACACCCGCCTCGGCGGCGATCCGCGCACACAGGCGCCAGTGCTGGACGACGATCTCGTTCACCCAGCCGCCACCGTGGGTGTACACGACGGTCCCCCGCGTCGGGCCCGCGGTCGGGGCGAGCTCATAGACGGGCCAGCCTCGTACGCGGCGCCGGGAGAGGCTCACGTCGCCGCGCAGGCGCCGCGGCGGGGCGAAGGTGGTCGGGCGCAGGTAGCGCTCGCTGAGGTGCCGCTGGGCGGCCGCGGTGTCGGTCCAGATCCGGTTGCGCCGCCCGAGGCGCAGGTACAGGTCGATGGCCGGCTCCGGAAGGTGTGCCATGCCCGCTGAGAGTAGACAAGCCGACGCTCACCGGGCCTCGCTTCACCGGACCTGGCACGCCGGCCAGCTGGCGGCGTTGAGCCCGCGAATGGCCCGACTCGATCGCCTATGGTCAGCGCGCGTGTGCCGCGTCCCGGAGAAGCTGTGAGCCTGCGGCTGAGCGAGCTGGTCGCCCGGCTGGGCGGCCCCCGCCTCGCCTCCGCGATCCTGCTCGAGGCGCTGGGCTCAGGCGCCGTGATGCCTCTGAGCGTCCTCTTCTTCACGCTGCATGAGCACCTGGCGGCGACGACGGTCGGGCTCGGGCTCACCATCGGCGGGGCCGTCGCGCTGCTCAGCGCCCCCTTCAGCGGTCAGTTCATCGATGCCGTGGGCCCCAAGGCCGCCCTGCTCGTCGCCTGGGTTGGGGCGGGTGCCGGGATCGCCAGCTGGCTGGCCGTCCACTCACTGGTCACCCTCGCCGTCGTCGAGTCGGTGAGCGCCGTGTTCGGCGGCATGGGCTGGAACGCCGGCGCCCTGTTCATCGCGGCGCGCAACGACCGCGACGAGCTCTCCCAGGTGATGGCCGCCCAGTACTCGCTGCGCAACCTCGGTCTGGGTCTCGGCGGGCTGCTGGCCACGCTCGCGCTCGCCGCCGGCGGGGCCGGCTTCGTCGCCGCGGTACTGCTCGAC
Organism: Solirubrobacteraceae bacterium; assembly: GCA_035702765.1. Lineage (GTDB taxonomy): Bacteria > Actinomycetota > Thermoleophilia > Solirubrobacterales > Solirubrobacteraceae > Palsa-465. The sequence continues at coordinate 13,894 of DASSZV010000105.1, read as the reverse complement.
GCGGGGAGCTACGTCGTCGCCCTGGGGTTGGCCCTGCGGGTGCCCGCCACGCCTGCGCGTCCGGTGACCGAGGGGGCGGACGCCACGACGATCTGGACCGTGCTCGCAAGCCGGCGCTACGTCGCCCTCGCGTTCCTGGGCAGTCTCATCGCCTTTAACCAGGTCGGCCTGTCGATCGTGCTGCCGCTCTGGGTGGTCCGCCACACCGCCGCCCCACGTGCGCTCGTCGGGCTGCTCTACACGCTCAACACGCTGATGGTCGTCGCGGGCACGATGTCGCTGTCCGCCCGCTTCCGCCGGCTGGCCGACGCGCCACGGGCCTACCTCGGCGCGGCGCTGGCGATGGCCGCGGCGGGGGGCGCCTACCTCGCCGCCCACGCCGTCGGCGCGCTCGACGCGATCCTCCTCCTTATGCTCGGGACCGCCCTGCTCACGCTCACCGAGATGTTCGCCTCGGCCGCGTCCTTCACGGTGAGTCTCGGGCTCGCCGACGCCGCCCACCAGGGCAAATATCTGTCCGTGTTCGGGATCGGCTTCGCCATCGAGGGGATGGCCGGCCCGACGGCCGGCACCGCACTGGTGAGCAGCGGGCTGCTGGTGCCCTGGCCGGCGCTCGCGCTGATCGTGGGGAGCGGGGCGCTGGCCAGCGCCGCGCTCGTGCGCGGCGCGAGCCCCCACCCCTCAGTGACCGAAGAAGCCGCGGGCTGAGCGGTCGGGCAGCTGACGCACGGCGAGCCCCGCAGCGATCATCGTCTCGCGCACCGCGTCGTCGCGCACCGACCCGCTGGTGGAGAAGATCGCCGCGATCCCCGCGTCGATGAGCACCTTGGGCCCGTCCGGGAACGGGAAGAAGCTGTCGCTGTAGGCGACCGCGCCGGCGGTGTCGTGGCCGGCGTCCCGGGCGCGCATCACCGCGAGGGCACAGCCGCTCACCCGGTCCTGCTGGCCGACGCCGTTGCCGATCAGGCGGCCGTCACGCACGAGCGTGATCGTGTTGGAGTTGCTCGTTGCGCCGACCGCCCAGGCGAGCCGCAGGTCCGCGGACTGCTCCTCAGACAGCTCCCCATGGCTCCACATCTCGGGGTCCTCAAGGTCGAGGACGAAGGTGTAGTTCGGCTGCTCCAGCACGCCGCCGCGGACCGGCCGGCGCCGCGGTGCCCCGTCAAGCGAGTCGCGCCCGAGCTCGCCGAGGGCCGGGTTGGCCAGGATGCGGCATTTGCCGCCCTTGCGGGCGAGCATGTCGATGGCGGCCTCGGAGAAGGCGGGCGCGGCGATCGTGTCGAGCAGGCGCCGGCCCTCGTTGGCGTGGTGCAGCAGCGTCTCGGCAACGCCCTCATCGACCTCGACGGTGGTCATCACACAGCCGCCGAAGATCGCGCGCAGGTCCCCCGTGAGCATCCGCTGCACCGCCGTACGCGGGTCTGCGTCCACCCCCGCCCCGCATGGGTTCCCGTGCTTGGTCCCGATGGCGATCGCGGGGACGGACCCGCCGGCGACGTCGAAGGCGGCGGCGATGTGCGTGATCGTCTGGAGCTGGCGGTCGAGCTCGGCGAGGTTGTTGTAGCTGGGCGTCGCGCCCTCGATCTGGGCGAAGCGGCCCAGGGCGAGCGGATCCTCGCCGGCGTCGTGGACGAGACGGGCGGGGGCCTGCCAGGCGTTCTCACCGTAGGCACAGGGCCAGGGTTCGCGGGACTCGGTCATCGCGAGAACGCTAACGCTCGGCGCCCCGGAGGGTCTCCAGCGTGTGGCGCTGCTCGCCGGCGGCGTCGAAGTTCGCGGGGTCGAGCCAGGCCTGCAGGGCCTGGCGCACCCGCGGCCAGCGGGCGTCGGTGATGGCGAACCAGGCCGTGTCGCGGTTGTGGCCCTTGACCACGCGGTGCTGGGCGAAGGTGCCCTCATAGAGGAAGCCCAGGCGTTCAGCGGCCCGGCGCGAGGGCGCGTTGAGCGCGTGGCACTTCCACTCCACGCGGCGGAAACCGAGCTGGTCGAAGGCGCGGGTGAGCATCAGGAAGATCGCCTCGGTGCCCGCCGCGGTGCGCGCCAGCCCCGGGCCGAACCAGATGTAGCCCAGCTCGATCGTGCCGTGATCGGGGACGATGGCCAAAAACGCCACCTGACCCTGGGGCTGTCGGTCCCGCACGACGGTGAGGAACAGCGGATCGTCCGAGCGACTCTCGACCTCGAGCTCGCTCGCGAAGCTCGCCAGATCCGGGTAGGGCCCGTCGAACAGGTAGGTCCAGATCCGCGGGTCGCCGTCCGGGAGATGGCTGATGCGGTAGAGCGGTGCGGCGTCGGCGCGGGGGTCCACCGGGCGCAGAGTGACGTGGGTCCCCACCATCGGGGTCCGGTCCGGGGGGCTCGCGGCCGTGAAACTGACGGGAACGCCGAGGGGTTGATCGGCGTGGCGGTCCGGGACGTCGCGGGACGGGGGCATGGGCGAACCCTAGCCCCGGCCCACACGGAGGGCTTCGCCGCGGGGCGGCGCCTCCCTATGCTCTGGCCCGGTGCCGATCTCTGACTACGTGCGTGAGTTGCGCGAACTCGTCGGACATCGCCAGCTGCTGCTGCCGTCGGTGAGTGCGCTGGTATGGAACGAGGCCGGCGAGCTGCTCATGGTCCGCAACGCCGACACCGATCTCTGGCAGACCGTCGGCGGGTCGATCGAGCCGCGGGAGCATCCACGTGAGGCGGCGGCCCGCGAGGCCCTGGAGGAAACCGGGTTGGAGGTCGAGCTCACGGGCATTCGTGGGGTCGTCGGCGGTCCGATCTTCCAGCACGTCTACCCCAACGGGGATGAGGTGGCTTTTGTGTCGACCGTCTTTGATGCGCGCCCAGTGGGTGGCGCCCTGCTCGCCCACGGTGACGGGGATGAGACGTCCGCGGCACGCTTCTGGGCTCCGGTGGCGCTCGAGGCCCAGGCGATGACCGGTTTCACCCGCGAGCTGCTCACCCAGATGGGTGTCTTTGCGGCGCCCGGCTGAGGCGATGATGGCGACGCTGAGGACCGTGACGGCGGTGCGCTACGCCGGGCCCCTGCGGGAGGGCGGCTCGCTGCCCGGACTGGTGGAGGCCGACGATGACGGTCTCTACGTGGTCAAGTTCCGCGCCGCCGGCCAGGGCGCCAAGGCGCTGGTGGCCGAGATCATCGTCGGCGAGCTTGGACGCGCCCTGGACCTGCCCGTGCCCGAGATCGTGCTCGTTGACGTGCCGGCGCCGTTGGGCCGGACCGAGCCGGACCCGGAGATCAACGAGCTGGTCACCGCCAGCGCCGGGATCAACGTCGGCCTGGACTTTCTCCCCGGGGCCCTCGACCTCAACGCCGCCCGGCTGGACCTCGTCGATCCGCAGCTCGCGGCGGCCATCGTGTGGTTCGACGCGCTGGCCACCAACGTCGACCGCACGCCGCGCAATCCGAACCTGCTCATCTGGCACCGGCGGCCCTGGCTCATCGACCACGGTGCGGCGCTCTATCAGCATCACCGCGACGAGGACCTGCCCGCGCGGGCCGGGGATCCCTTCCCACTCATCCGCGATCACGTCCTGCTGCCCCGCGCCGCTGACCTGCAGGCCGCCGATGCCCGCCTGGCCCCGCGCCTGGACCCCCAGCGCATCGCGGAGATCGTCACGCTCGTCCCCGACACCCTGTTGGGCGAAGACCCCGGGCGGGACCGGGAGCGGTACGTCGAGTACTTCGAGCGGCGTCTGCGCGCTCCCCGACCCTTCCTCGCGAGCGCGGAGGCGGCGCGTGCCGGCTGAGCCCGAGCCATTCCAGTACGTGGTCATCCGCGTGGTGCCGGCCGTCGAGCGCGAGGAGTTCATCAACGCAGGGGTGGTGCTGTTCTGCCGCACCCGAGGTTTTCTAAAGGCCCGCGTCGCGCTGGACCGCGCCCGTCTGGCCGCGCTTGCCCCGGAGGTCGATCCCGAGCCGATCGCCGCCGCCCTGGACGCGCTGGCCCGGGTCGCCGCCGGGGACCCCGGTGCCGGACCGATCGCCGCCCTGCCCCAATCCGAGCGTTTCGGCTGGCTCGCCGCGCCCGCGAGCACCGTGCTCCAGCGCTCGGAGATCCACAGCGGCATCTGCGCGGTGCCCGAGGACTGCCTCGGGGCGTTGTTCGGCAAGCTCGTGGCGCGCTGATTCCCCCGCGCCCACGGCGATTCTTGCGGGTCCGCAAACTAGACTGGCGGTCATGGCCAAACAGCAGCAGCGTCAGATCCGCGTCGAGCCCAAGAACCAGATGGCCCAGATGCAGGCGCTGGAGTCGAAATCCGACGAGGAGCTCGAGGCCGAGACCCGCTACCGCTCCCTCGCGCAGGCCATCCTCGGCTCCCGGGCGGCCGAGCGCTACGACGCCGCCGCCGCGCGCGCCCACTTCCAGAAGGCCCTCGCCGCCGCGCGGCCCCAGGAGCGCCTCCAGCTGAGGCGGATGGCCGACGCCTCCCTCGCCCTCGCGGAACGGCGCGCCGGCGACCTCAAGGTCGCCGCCGAGCGTCTCGGGGTCGAGGCGCCCACCGGCCGTCAGCTCTTCGGGCTGCGCCTGTTCGGCCTCATCGCCCCGCCCAAGAGCGCCGGCGCCCTGGCGCGCTACCGCGGCGTGCTGCTCGGTTTCCTGCTGTTCATCGCCTTCCTCGCGGTCATCTGGGGCGTGCCCTTCGGCATCCTCTCGGGCGTCGGTGCGGTGACCGGGGGCATCTCGGTCTCCAACCGCAGCTTCTACGCGATCGCTGCGGCCGTGCTGATCGTGATCGGTCTCATCATCTTCGGCCGGCGCCGTCAACGCACCGCCCAGGCCAAACGGGCCGAGATGCTCGCTCAGCGCCGCGGCGGCCGCTGATCCGCGGGAGATGTGCGGGCGCTACAGCCTGAGCGCCGACCCGGCCGCGCTGCCGGCGCGCTTCCCCGTGGGCGAGCGCCTGGAGATCCGTCCGCGCTACAACGTCGCGCCCGGCGACGACATCCTCGCGGTGACCACCGACCGTGAGGGTGCGCCGCGCGGCGAGCTGCTGCACTGGGGGTTCGTGCCCCCGTTTCTCGCCGCACCCCCCTCGTCCGGATCCATGATCAACGCACGCGCGGAATCAGTCGCCGAGAAGCCGGCCTTCCGAGGCTCCTTCGCCCGTTTCCGCTGTCTCATCCCCGCCGACGGCTTCTATGAGTGGCACGACCGGGTCGCCCACCACATCACCCGCCGGGACGGCGCCCCGTTCGCCTTTGCGGGGCTGTGGTCGGTCTGGCACGGGGGTGCCCCCGAAGAGATCCGCTCGGCGACGATCCTCACCACGGTCGCCAACGGGGCCATCGCGCCTCTGCACGACCGGATGCCGGTCATCCTCGCTCCCGAGGTCGAGGCGGCCTGGCTCGACCCGGGCACGCCCGTTTCGGTCCTGCACGACCTCCTGGGCGGCCTCGCCGCGACAGCCACGGCGGTCCGCCCGGTTGGACCGGCAGTGAATGACGCTCGTCATGACGCGCCGGACTGCCTCGACCCGCCGCGGGCGCCGAGCCCGCCGGCCCAGACCGCGCTGTTCTGAGCTCACGGATAATGCGCGCGTGACGCTCACCCCGCTGCTGGAGGCCTACGACAACGTCATCCTCGACCTCGATGGGACGGTCTGGGTCGGCGGAGTCGTCACGCGCCGTGCCCCGGAGGCCATCGCCGCGATCCGCACCGCGGGCAAGGGCCTGGCCTTCATCACCAACGACGGCACCCGGAACCCCGAGGACTACGTGCGCAAGCTCTGGTCTCTGGGCTGCACCGCCTCGGCCGGGGAGGTCGTCTCGGTCGGTTCGGCGATCCAGTACGTCCTCGCCGAGCGGGCGCCGGGGCAGCGGGTCTACGTCATCGGGGCGCCCGCGGTGTTCCGTCACGTCGCCGAGGCCGGACATCGGGTGGTGAACGGCACCGAGACCGAGACCGAGGCGGACCTCGTCGTCGTGGTCGCCCACGAGGACTTCGATTACCGCGAGCTGCGTACGGCCGTCCGTGCGGTGCTCAACGGCGCAGAGCTCATCTGCGGGGGCCGGGACCGCACCTACCCCGCCCCCGGCGGCGCGTCCCCGGGCACCGGCGCGGTGACCGCTGCGATCGAGTTCGCCACCCAGCGCAGCGCCCGCAGCGTCGGCAAGCCCGACGCTCAGGTCTTCGCCGTCGCCCTCGACCGGCTCGGCGGCGGACGCACGCTCGTCATCGGCGACCATCTCGTCTCCGATCTCGGGGGCGCCGCCGCGGCCGGGCTCGACGCCGCGATCGTGCTCAGCGGCATCACCGGCCGGGCGGAGGCGGAGGCGGCGCACGATCCCCGCCCGGTGGCGATCGGCGCGGATCTCGCCGCACTCGTACTCTCGAGGTGATGCTGTGGGTGATCGTCAATCCGTCCGCAGGCGACGGGCGCACCGGCGCGCGGCTCGGGCGGATCTCGACCGAGCTCACGCGGCTGGGGCTCGACCACGCCCTGCATCCCACCACGAACCTCGCCCATGCCGCTGAACTCGCCGTGGCGGCGCTGGAGGCCGGCGCCATGCCCGTCGCCTTCGGCGGAGACGGCCTGATCGGCACGGTGGCCGGCGCAGTCGCCCACTCCGGATCGGTCATGGGGATCCTGCCCGGCGGCCGCGGCAACGACATCGCCCGCACCCTCGGGATCCCGCGTGATCCCCTGGCCGCCTGCGCGCTGCTCCGCGGCGGCCGCGATCGCAGCGTCGACCTGGGGCGCCTCGAGGACCGACCCTTTCTTGGCATCGCCTTCTGCGGGCTCGATTCCGCGGCCAACCACATCGCCAACACGACCCGGCTGGTGCGCGGCGCACCGGCCTACTCCTACGGTGGCCTGCGGGCGCTCGCGAGCTGGCGTGCGGCCGCCTTCTCGGTCGAGCTCGACGGTCACGCCCGGACACTGCGCGGCTTCTCCGTCGCCGTGGCCAACGCCCGGGCCTACGGGGGCGGGATGCTGTTGGCCCCCGGAGCCGAGATCGACGACGGCGAGCTCGACGTCGTGCTCATCGCCGACATGCCCAAGCTGCGCTTCCTCGTGCACATGCCGGAGATCTTCCGTGGTCGCCACGTCCGGATGCCCGAGGTGACGGTCCTGCGGGGTCGCGAGGTCACCATCACTGCGGACCGGCCCCTGCGCATGTTCGCCGACGGCGAGGAGGTCACCTCGCTGCCCGCGCGCGTGCGCGTCGAGCCCGCGGCGGTCCGGATCCGGGTGGCGGCCTGAGGTGGCGGCGATCGCGGTCAAGGCGGCTCTCGCCCGTGCGGCGGGTCGCGCCGTCCGTGCCTCGGGCCGCGGCGGCGGCACGAGCCTGCCGGGCCGCCTGCTGCTGCGCTGGGAGCCCGGCGCGATCGGCACGCTCGCCGCGCGGCTGCCCGCCGGCTCGGCGATCATCTCGGCGACCAACGGCAAGACGACGACGGCGGCCATGGTCGCCTCGATCCTCGAGCGCTCCGGCGTGTCCCTCGTCCACAACCGCAGCGGGGCGAACATGGCCGGCGGCATCGCCTCAACCCTGCTTGACGCCCTGCAGGGCCGCGGGATCGCCGGCGAGATGGGCCTGTTCGAGGTCGACGAGTTCTGGCTGGCGACGCTCGTCAGCGAGCTGGCCCCCCGAGCGCTGCTGTTGGCCAACCTCTTTCGCGACCAGCTCGATCGCTACGGGGAGCTCGACACCATCGCCGACCGCTGGGCCGAGGTGGTCGGCGCCGCCGCACCCGGCACCCGGCTCGTGCTCAACGCCGATGACCCGCTGGTCGCCGACCTCGGCCGCGAGCGCCACAGCGACGCGATCCGCCCCGACGTCCTCTACTTCGGCCTCGAGCTCGACGCGGGTCTCGGCGAGCTCGAGCACGCCTCGGACTCGACGCACTGTCGCCGCTGCGGGAGCCCCTACACCTACTCCGCCGTCCATCTGGGCCACCTGGGGCGCTACCGCTGTCCCGGCTGTGGCCGGACGCGACCGGAGCCGACGATCCGCGCCGCCGGGATCGAGCTGCTGGGCACCCGGGGTGCGCACTTCCGGCTCGAGACCCCGGAGGGCAGCGCCGCGGTGCGCCTCGGTCTGCCCGGTCTCTACAACGTCTACAACGCGGTCGGCGCCGCGGCGCTCGCCCATGGCCTCGGCGTCGGGCTCGACACGATCGTCGCTGGGCTGGAGGCGACCGCGGCCGCCTTCGGGCGGGGTGAGCGTGTGGCCATCGGGGCGGTCGACCTCCAGTTGCTGCTCATCAAGAATCCGGCCGGCGCCAACGAGGTCCTGCGCACCCTCGCCCTCGAGTCCGCCGACCTGCACCTGCTCGGCGTGCTCAACGACCGCATCGCCGACGGACGCGACGTCTCCTGGATCTGGGACGCCGACTGGGAGCTGCTGGCCCCGCACATCGGCCGCGCCGTCTGTGCGGGGACCCGGGCTGCCGAGCTCGCCCTGCGCCTGAAGTACGCCGGCGTCCCCACCGACCGTCTGGCCGTCGTGCCCGAACTCCCCCGCGCCCTGGACGCCGCACTGGCCCCCCTGGCGGGGGGCTCCCCGGCCGGGTCGGGCCGGTCCCAGCTCTTCGCCGTCCCGACCTACACGGCGATGCTCGCCCTGCGCGAGGAGCTCGCCGCCCGGGGCCATGTCGACGCCTTCTGGCAGGAGCGGGCGTGAGCGCCGAGCCCCAGGTCATCTGGCATGACCTCGAGTGCGGCGCCTACCGCCAGGATCTGCGCCTGTGGACCCGCCTGGCCCGGGACAGCGGCGATCCGATCCTCGACGTCGGGGCGGGCACGGGTCGAGTGAGCCTGGAGCTCGCCCGCCGCGGCCACCGCGTCGTCGCCCTCGACCACGACCCGGTGCTCCTCGCCGCCCTGCGCGAGCGGGCACAGGAGGGGCTGGCCGCCGGGGGCGGCGGGTCGGTGTCCACGGTGTGCGCCGACGCCCGGGACTTCCGCGCGCCGGGCGGCCCCTTCGCGCTGTGCGCCGTACCGATGCAGACCATCCAGCTGCTGGGCGGTCGCCCGGGCCGGGCGCGGCTGCTGGCCTGCGTGCTCGAGCATCTCGCGCCCGGCGGGGTGCTCGCCATCTCGATCGCCCCCGAGTTCGACGAGTTCGGGGGCGAGGAGGTCGACGCCCTGCCGTTGCCCGACATGGTCGAGATCGACGGCTGCGTCTACGCCAGCCAGCCCACGGCGGTGCGGCGCCAGGACGAGCAGGTGATCCTCGAGCGCCGTCGCGAGGTCGTCAGCCCGTCCGGTGACCGCCGGGTGAGCGACGACCTCATCGCCCTCGATCTGCTCGGCCCGGGCGACCTGCTCGCCGAGGCGTCCGCCGCTGGGCTGCGTCCCGTCGCCAGCCACACCGTCCCCGAGACCGACGAGCACGTCGGCAGCCTGGTGGTGATCTTCCGTGCCCCCTGAGTCTTCCGCTTCCGCTTCCCCTTCCCCGCTCCTGCGGGTCTGCGCTCTGTACCCCGACCTGATGAACATCTACGCCGACCGCGGCAACCTGCTCATGCTCGAGCGCCGCTGCCGCTGGCGCGGGCTGGACGTCCAGCTCGGCGGTGCCGGCCTGGGCGACCCGCTCAGCGGCGAGGAGGCCGACCTCTATTACATGGGCGGCGGCCAGGATCGCGACCAGGCCCTGTGTGCGGAGGATCTCCTGGCCACCAAGGCAGCGGGCCTACGCCACGCGGCCGCACGGGGAGCCGTCGTGCTCGGCGTGTGCGGTGGTTATCAGCTGCTCGGTCACGGCTACGAACTCGACGGCACGACGCTCCCCGGCGTGGGGCTGCTGGATGTCCGCACCCATCGCACCGAGGGCCCCCGGCTCACCGGCAACGTCGCCATCGAGGTGACGCTGAGCGGCGGGCGGGACACGGTCCTGGCTGGCTTCGAGAACCACGGCGGGCGGACGCGGCTGGGCGATGAGGGCGGCACCCGGCCATTGGGCCGGGTGCTCAGGGGCCACGGCAACAACGGGGAGGACGGGATGGAGGGCGCGCGCGCCGGGTCGGTCATCGGCACCTACCTGCACGGTCCGCTGCTGCCCAAGAACGCCTGGTTCGCCGACTGGCTGATCGCCACCGCGCTGGGCCTGGAGGACCTGGCGCCGCTCGATGACGCCCTCGAGGACGCCGCGCACGCCGACGCGTGCCGGGCGGCGGGGCTGTGAGGGGCCGTCCGGCACGCCGATGGGCCGCCGGGGCTGCCGCCGCGGCGCTGCTCGGCGTGGTCGCCGCCTGCGGCTCGGGCGCTCCCACGAGCAGCCCCTCGGCGGCCACCGCCACGGCGGCGGCGGCGGCGGGCTACCCCACGACCCCGACGGTCGCCTACGCCACCACGACGGTCATCTCGGGGACCGCGACGACCATCGCCCCCGGCGTGAGCCGACCGCCCGTGCTGCTCGGGGACATGAACACCCCGGAGCAGTTCATCCTCGGGGAGCTCTACCAGGACGCCCTGACGCACGAGGGCTACACGGTCCAGCTCGACCGCAACATCGGCACAACGGCGATCTCCCAGGCCGCGATGGCCGAGGGCGACCTGGAGATCTACCCGGAGTACCTCAACGTCTACGACAGCCAGGTGGCCCGGCTGAGCACCCGCTTTGCCACCGTGGGAGCAGCCTACCGCGCCGGCGCGGCCTGGGCCCGGGCCCACGGCCAGCGGCTCCTGGCCCCCACCCGCTTTGCCGACACCGTGGGCGTCGCGGTGCTCACTCGCTACGCCCGCGCCCACCATCTGCGCACCCTCGCCGGTCTGCGGCGGGTCCAGAACAGCCTGATCCTCGGCTCGCCGCTGGAGTTCTCGGCCAACCCGGCGGGGCTGCCCGCGCTCGAACGCGCCTACGGCTTCGCACCGGCCATCACGACACCGATCGACATCGGCACCCAATACCTGGGTCTGCGTGTCGGCGCGCTCGGGGCCGCCTGGGTCCAGACGAGCGACTGGCAGCTGGCCGACCCGCGCTACCGCCTGCTCGCCGACCCCCGCCACGTCCTGGGCTTCGGCAACATCGTCCCCGTGGTGAGCGCCAAGACCATCGCCGCGGAGGGTCCGGCCTTCCTCCTGGCCATCCGCCAGGTAGATGCCCTGCTCACCACCCAGGCGATGCGTGGCCTGGTCGCCGAGGTCGAGGGCTCGCCGGACCCGTCACAGTCGGCGGTCGGGGTGGCCCAGGAGTTCCTTCAGGGCAACGGGCTGACCAACCCGCCCCCGTGGTCGATCCCGACCACCCCGACGGGCACCTCCCCCACCCCCGCGGCACCGCTCACGGACGCGACGACGTCGGGCGCCTCCACGCACGGGTCCCGCCACCCCCGTCGCCGCCAGCGGGGCTGAGGGTGTCCCGACCCTCCCGGGCGCTAGGGTGCCCGGCGTATGAGTGACGAGCACACCGTGAGCGGCTTTGCCGAGGTGACGTTGGAGACGACGGACCTCGGCGGACTCGAACGCTTCTACCGGGACACCTTTGGGCTCAGCGTTCTGCAGCGCCAGGACGACCGCGTCTGGCTCGCCGTCGGCGACAGCGCCCGGCTGGGGCTGTGGTCGCCGGGCAAGAAGGAATTCGACGATCAGGGCGGCCGCCACGTCCACTTTGCCTTCTCGGCCAGTGAGGGCCAGCTTGAGCGGATCGCCGACACCCTGCGGCGCGCCGACGTCGAGGTGCGCGGCCCGGTCGAGCACGACGGTGGGGACCGCTCGATCTACTTCGAGGATCCGGCCGGCAACCTTGTCGAGGTCTGGGACTTCTTCGAGAGCGGCGACGGGGCCCGCGAGGGCGTCGACGCGCTGCGCTGAGGCCGGTCGTCCGCCGCCGCGGCCGGTGCCGCGGACCGCCGCGCTCGTCGCTCAGTGCCGGCCGCTGGAGCCGAACCCGCCGGCGCCCCGCGCGGTCACTGACAGTGCGTCGACCTCGACGACCTCGTCCAGGCCGACGTCGACGAGCACGAGCTGGGCGACGCGCTCGCCCGCTTGGAGCCGCACCGGCTCCCGGGTGTCGGTGTTGATGAGCAGCACCTCGAGCTCACCGCGGTAGCCGGCGTCGATCAGGCCGGGGGCGTTGACGAGGCTGATGCCGTGACGGCGGGCGAGCCCGGAGCGGGGCAGGACGAGTCCCGCCCGGCCCTCCGGGATCTCCAAGGCGAGGCCGGTGCGGACCGCGGCGCGCGCGCCGGGAGCGAGCTCGACGGGCTCCAGGGCGCAGAGGTCCAGCCCGGCGTCACCGGGATGGGCCCGTTGAGGCAACCGGGCACGGGGGTCGAGGCGGCGCACCGCCAGCATCGGTGGGCCCGGCCGGGGCGGCTCGCTCACGACGGACGGTGTGCCAGGGCGTAGGGAGCGAAGCGCTCCGCCACGGGCCGGGGCAGCCGGGCGCGGATGTGGAAGCCCTCGGGCGTGTCCTCGCGGACGAGGTCGCCAGCGAGCTGGTGCAGCTCCGACAGGCGTCCCCCCTCGGCGAAGGGGATGAGTAGGTCGACCTCCACGAGGGTCGCGGCAAAGGCGTCCTCGATCGCGTGCATGAGCGGCTCGAGTCCCTCTCTGGTCGTGGCGGAGACGAGCAGTGCGCCGGGGTGGCGGTGAGACAGCGCCGCGCGCTCCTCAGCGTCGAGCAGGTCAACCTTGGCGAGCACGAGCAGCCGCGGAACCGCGTCTGCGTCGATCTCGGCGAGCACGTCATCCACGGCGCGCATCATCTCGGCGCGATCCTCCTCGAGCGCCGACCCGTCCACCACGTGGAGGATGAGGTCGGCCAGGCGGGTCTCGTCGAGCGTCGCGCCGAAGGCCTCGACGAGCTGATGGGGCAGCTTGGCGATGAAGCCGACGGTGTCGGTGAGCAGGTAGTCACGCCCGCCGGCGCGCAGGACGCGGGTCGTCGGGTCGAGCGTGTGGAAGAGGCGGTCCCGGACGCCGACCTCGGCACCGGTGAGCGCGTTGAGCAGCGTCGACTTGCCCGCGTTGGTGTACCCGGCCAGGGCCACCTGGGGCAGGTGGGCGCGCTCGCGTTCGGCGCGCATGACCCCGCGGTTGGCGCGGACATGGACGAGGCGGCGCTTGAGGGCGGAGATGCGGTTGCGGGCCAGACGGCGGTCGGTCTCGATCTGGGTCTCCCCCGGTCCGCGAGTGCCCACCCCGCCGACCCCGAGACGGTCCAGGTGCGTCCACAGGCCGCGCATGCGGGCCATGTTGTACTGCAGCTGGGCCAGCTCGACTTGGAGCTTGCCCTCCGCCGAATTGGCATGGGTGGCGAAGATGTCGAGGATCAGTGCCGTCCGGTCGAGCACGGGGACGCCGAGGGCCTGCTCGAGGTTGCGCTCCTGGCGCGGGGTGAGCTCGTCGTCGCAGGCGACGACGTTGGCGTCCACGCGCGCGATCTCAGCCTTGAGCTCCTCGATCTTGCCCGGGCCGAGGTAGGAGTTGGGGTGGGGCTGCTCACGCAGCTGGACCATCGCCCCGACGCTCACCGCGCCGGCGGTGTAGAGCAACTCCTCGAGCTCCTGGAGGTCGTCGACACCGCCCTCGGTGAGCGCGGCGATCATGTAGGCGCGCTGGCGGGCGCGTCCCTGCAGCGGAGCGCGGCCATTGCCGTTGCGCGCGCTCCCGGTGGGTCCTGCGTGACTCTGTTCCAACCGCTCCCATGGTAGAGGCCACGTCGGAGGTCCCGCCCCAGCGGAGCGCGACCGCGCCCGCCCGGCCCGCTGAACCCACGGTCAGCGGGCCGGCCACCGGCTTGCTAGAGCCGGCGGATGCGCTCGACCGCCTCGAGCAGGCGGTCATCGGGGGTGGTGAGCGAGATCCGGAAGTACCCCTCGCCGCTCGGGCCGTAGGCCCCGCCCGGGGAGATGACGACGGCGGCCTGCTCAAGCACGTGCTCGCAGTAGGCCGCCGAGGAGGTGAAGCCGTCGGGCACCGGCGCCCAGATGTA
>DASSZV010000056.1:0-20700 GCA_035702765.1 Solirubrobacteraceae bacterium | reverse complement strand
GGCCCGCGCGGGCCGCCGCCGGCGCTCGGCGTCTAGAGGCGAGCCGAGAGCGGCAGACCGACGAACAGGCAGAGCCCGGCACCGACGGCCAGCGCCGTATGCACCGCCGAGGCGGTGGCCCCGCCTGAGAGGGCGACGCCGGCCAGCCCCGCGCCGACCCCGGCGCCGAGCAGACGCATGAAGGAGAGGGTCGCCGAGGTGCGCCCGTGGACAGTCGGCGGGGTCGCGTTCAGCGCCGCGCGGGAGACGGGCACGAACAGCATGCCCAGCCCCAGCCCGACCGGGACGAGGCAGAGCACGGTGACGATCCCGTCAAGGGACACGCCGGGGATCGCCAGCACGGCCAGGCCGACGAAGGTCCCGGCGAAGCCCAGCAGGGCGGGGAGACGCGAGCCTCCGGCGTCGACGAGGCGCCCGGCAAGCGGGGCGGCGGCGCCGACGAGCAGGGCGACGAGGATGAGGATCGCCGAGGCGCCGAGAGCGGAGTAGCCGACGGCGCGCTGGAGGTACTGCTCGGAGAGGTAGAAGAAGCCGATCATCACGGCGAAGGTGAGCCCGGCCACCGCGGCAGCGGACACGACGGTCGCGTTGAGCACGCGTCCGGGTCCGGCCTCACCGGGGTCCGCGGCCGTGGCCGGGACGAGCCGGACGATCGCGTAGGCGGACGCCAGGGCCATGGGGACGAGCGCCCACCAGTCCGCGCGCCAGCCGAAGGCCACGGTGAGCAGTCCGCCGAGCAGCGGGCCGACGAGATTGGCCAGGCCGGCGGAGGCCCCCCAGATTCCCAGCGCGGTGCCCCGACGCTCGGCGGGGAATCCCGACACCGCGCCGGCGAGCGCGGCGGGCGAGACCAGACCGGCCCCGACGCCCTGCACGACACGGGTGAGCGTGAGCAGGGTGAGGTCCGAGACGACGGCTCCAAGCGCCGCCCCGACGGCGAAGATGAGCAGCCCGACGAGCGCGAGGCGCCGCGCGCCCAGGCGGTCGACGAGCCGCCCCCCCGGGAACAGGAAGATCGCGTAGGCGGCGAAGTAGGCGCTGAGGATGATCGCCGTCGAGGAGGAGGACACCGCGAGGCTGTGGGCGACGTTGGGCAGCGCCACGGTGATGACCGTGCCGTCGAGCTGGAGCAGGGCCGCGGCGGCGGTGCAGGCGGCCAGGCGCGTCCACGCCTCGCGCGGCAGCGGCTCGAGGTTGTCGCCGCCGCGACGGCCGCGGCGGCCGCGCGATCGGCGTGAAGTCGTGGTGGCCATGGAACCTAGTATTGCGACATGAGCGCACCAGGCTCCATCCCCGTGTCCCAGACCACACAGTGGCCGGACACGCGGTGGGCGCTGTGGCGAGCCCAGCTGCGCATCTGGCGGAGCTGGTGGCGCTCTGCCCCGGGCCTGCGCGTGTTCCTCTTCTACCTGCCCGGCCCCGGACCGATGCTCATGTCCTGGCTACGTCTGCGTTGGCTGCGCTGGCGCAATCCCCACGTCGACGTCCGCTTCGCCGGCCCCGTCTACCTCGGCCCCGGCTTCTCCGTTCACGCCCCGCACGGCGGCACCTTCCACGTCGGGCCGGGCGTCGAGTTCCGCCGCGGCTTCCGAGCCGAGCTGGGCGGTCCCCAGGCCCGGATCTGCATCGGGGAGATGACCGTCTTCACCTACGACGTGATCATCCAGTGCAGCTCGACCATCACCATCGGCGCGCACTGCATGTTCGGCCAGGCGACACTCGTGGTCGACGGCAACCATCAGTTCCGCGACCTCGACCGCCCGATGCTCGACCAGGGCTATGACCTGCGACCCATCACCCTCGCCGACCACGTGACGACGACGACGAAGTGCACGATCATCGCCGACATCGGGACCCGCACCTTCCTCGGGGCCAACTCGGTGGTCACGCGTCCGCTGCCGGCCTACTGCGTCGCCGCCGGCGCGCCGGCCCGCGTGCTCGACTACTTCGGCCCCCCGGGCGGCGAGCCCGAGGAGCTCGCCGCGCCACTGCCGCGGTAGGCGATGAGATGGGAGCGCCCGTAGAGACGCTGGTGGCTCACCAGGCCCCGGCTGCGGGCGTGACGCAGGATCGCCTTCACCGGCAGCGCATGGTGCAGTGACAGGTCGCCGGGCACGGGGGCGAGGACGTTCACGAGCACGAGGGCGGCCCGCTCCTCGAGCTCGGCGAGCGTCGCCCACGGGTCCGGCACGTGCTCGAGCACGTCGAAGGCGTACGCGAGGTCGAAGGGCCCCGCGGGCATCTCCTCCAGGGTGTGAACGGGGGCGCTGAGCCCGCGGCGGGCCAGCCGCCAGCGCAGGAACTCCAGCGACGGGCTGGCCAGGTCGACGAACTCCACGCGCAAGCCACGTTCGAGCAGCCGCAGGCCGTCGGCCCCGATGCCGCAGCCGACGTCGAGGATCCGCGCTCCCGTGGGGACGAGGCTGCGCAGCGTCTCGTGATAGGTCAGCTTCGTTCCCGCCATGGCGAAGGCGGTGAGGTCGTAGAGGTAGGCGCGCGAGCTGCGGTAGAACGTGCCCTCATCCGCACTGGCGGCGAACTCGGCCTCAACGAGCTCGGTGTGGCGCCAGAGCGACTCCAGCGAGAACTCCTCCCCGAGGTAGGCGGCGAGCTCCTCCAGGTCGCGCGCGCGATCCCAGCCGATCCGGAAGCTCTCGGCGAACTCCTGGAAATACCAGCGCTCGGCGCGGGCGTGCACCGGCCACCACACCCGCTCCAGGCGCCGGGGAACGTGGTCATGGATCGTCGCCCACAGCGGGGAGAGGCGCGGTCCGCGGCCCAGCTCGCGGAAGCGCGGCTCAAAGAACGGGTCGAACCACGGGTGCTTGGTCGCCATCACGCGCTCGGCCTCGCCGACCAGCTCGAAGCGGCGCCGCAGACCGGCGAGCGTGTTGGCGTGCAGATGCAGGGCCAGCGCGCGGGGCTCATAGCGCAGGGTCATGCCCTTCTCGGCCAGGCGGAAGCCCAGGTCGATGTCCTCGTAGCCGAAGCGGAAAGCCGGGTCGAAGCGCTCACAGAAGGCTCGCTTGAGCGACACGTTGGCGGTGTAGAAGCGACCGAATCCGGCGTCGATGGCTGCCGCGGCGTCCCCGTCGCCCCGCCCCGGCCGGGAGCGGGCCCGCTCCAGTTCGGCGTCGAGGGCGGCGTAGTCGTACTGGATCCCGCTCCAGTCAAGGAAGCGGTTCACCCGGCCGCCGGCGACCTCGGGATGCCAGCGGACCTTGCCGAGGACGGCGACCTCGGGTCCGGGCTCGGCGTTGTGGCGGGCCAGGTGGCGGGCGAGCAGGTCCGAGACGGGGATCGTGTCGTCGCCCAGGAACAGGATCAGCGCGGTGTCGGCGAGGGCCAGGGCGAGGTTGCGCGCGGGTCCCGGACCCTCGTTCTCCTTGGCCAGGACGCGCAGACGCGGCCGGCACCGGACGGACGCGGGCACGGCGCCCTCCAGGCCGTTGACGACGACGATCGTCGCGAAGCCGCCGACGGTCTGGGCCGCGAGCGCGTCCAGGGTGCGCTCCAGCGCGTCCCAGCGGCCGGCCGTGGGGACGATCACCGTCACGTCGCCGCCCCCAAAGGGCGGCGCTGCGCCAGCCTGGGCGATCACGCTCACCGCCGGCCCCCCAGCAGGTAACCGGACGCCTCACGCAGCAACGCCCGCTCCGACAGCGCGCTGGCCGCCACGACGGTCACCAGGTAGACGGCCAGGGCGGTCAGGTTTACCCCGAGGGACGAGCCCGCGAGGGCTCTCAGGACGAGCACCGCGGCGGCGGCCGGGATCACCGGCACGGCCGCCCGCCAGGCGTGGAGCAGCAGGTCGAGACCGGTGAACAGCGCACGGATGTAGACGGCGCGGACGACGAGCGACGCGCCGGCGCCGATGGCGATCCCCCAGGCCAGCCCGGTGAGCCCGTCGAGCCACAGCAGGGGCAGGCCGGTGGCGAGCGTGACGACCGCGTAGACCAGCGCGACCACGGCGACGGGCCGAGTCTGCGCCCGCGCCCGGTAGTAGTCGTCCCAGTTGAAGCCGACATGGTTCACCGCGGCCACCAGGCCGGTGATCTGGATGAGCGCGGTGGCGGGCGCCCAGCGCGCCCCCAGGACGTGGGAGACGAGCGCGGGCGCGAACAGGGTGAGCCCGATGCCGAAGGGGATCGCCCAGAGCATGGCCAGACGGTTGGTCTTGGTGAAACTCTCCCGCAGCAGCTCGACCCGGTCGGCCATCGCGCAGATCCCCGGGTAGACCGTGGTGGCGATGATGCCGTCGACGCGCGTGGTGAAGGCGATGACCATGGTGGCCAGGGTGAGCGCGCCGACGGCCCGCAGCCCGAGATGGAGGTCGGCGGCGAGGATCGTGCCGTTGGCCACCGCCACCGAGCACAGGGTCGCCACGAGGATCGGCCCCGAGAACTGCCAGTAGACCTTCACCGCGCGGCGATCCAGGCGCCAGGCCAGCGGGTAGGGCGAGCGCGCCACGGCGACCGCCGCCCCGCTCCAGGCGCCGGCGAGCGCCCCGAGCACCAGCGCCCACACACCCAGGCCGGCGACGGCCAGGGCGACGGCGACGATGAGCCCGACCACCGGCTCGACCGAGGTCTGCAGGCGTTGCTGGAGGAAGTCCATGCGCCGGTAGAAGACCCACTGGGGGCTCTGCAGCGCGTAGGCGATGAGCATGCTGCAGAGCGCGAAGCCGGGCAGCAGCAGCCCCCGGTGGCCATAGAGCAGGGCGATGACGGGCACGAGCAGGCACAGCAGCACGAACATGATCACCGCACTGGCCAGCTCGAGCGAGAAGGCGCGCTGGAAAGCGAGCTCCTGGTCCGCCTCGGTCTGCTGGATGTACTTGTCCGAGATCCCGATCAGCTTCAGCTGGGCGAGCACCCCCAGGGAGGTGAGCAGGATGCCCCAGAGCCCGAAGTCCGCCCGGGTGAGCAGCGCGGCGAGGGCGACGCCCCGCAGCAGGTTGACGCCGCCGATGCCGACGTCGAAGACGCTGTTGATGAGCATCCCGCGCGCCGCGGAGCGCCGCAGACCCCGCTCGCCGGTGGCGATCTGCCGCGCGCCTGGGGGTTCCTCGTGCGTCACCACGACGCTGACGCTACATCCTTGCGCGCGGCCCCGGAACCCGGGGCCGACCCTCTCCCCGGCCTTGGGCGGCCTGCTTGACTGCCCGGCAGATGCCCGCGTCGCGCCCGCACATCCTGCTGCTCGTGCTCGACGCCGCCCGCCGGGACGCCCTGGCCCCCTACGACCCCTCGGCGGCCACCCCGACCTTCGCCGCCCTCGCCCGGCGCGGGGTCGCCATCGAGCATGCCTACGCGACCGCATCCTGGACGCTGCCCTCCCACGTGGCGATGTTCACCGGCGAGCTCGCCGGGCCCCTCGGCCTCGATCAGGCGCCCGGCGGCGACCCACGCAGCGTCGCCGCGACCCTGGCCCCTCGCGCCGAGCGCCTGCTGGCCGCGCGCCTGGCCGCCGCCGGCTACGCCACCCACGGCCTGTCAGCGAACCTGTGGGTCTCCCCCCACAGTGGGCTGGACGCGGGCTTTGCCAGCTTTGACTACGTTGCGTCGGCGCGGCTCGACGGCGCCGTCAGGGCGGGGGCGGGCCGGCTGCGCGCCGGGCTCACCTGGGCCCGGGAGGGCCTGCGGGCCCGCGACGACGACGGCGCGCGTGAGCTCGGCCGCCGGCTTGCCCGGATGATCGGCGACTGTGCGCCGCAGACTCCGCAGTTCTGGTTCGTCAATCTCGTCGAGGCGCACTCTCCGTATCTGCCGCCGCGCCCCTACGACGACCTCCCGGCCCGGGCGCGGGTCGCCGCCGCGCGGGACTGCGCGCGCCTGCTCACGTTCGAGTCCATCTGCGTCGCGGCGGCCGGCGGCCTGGCCCTCCCCGCCGAGGTGATGGCCCGCCTGGCCCACCTGCACCGCCGCTGCGTCGTCTCCATGGACAGCTGGCTCGCCGGCGTGCTTGCGCTCCTGCGCCGGCGCGGGATGCTCGACGACACGCTGGTGATCGTCACCTCCGACCACGGTGAGTCCTTCGGAGAGGCGGGCCGCCTGGCCCACGGCTTCGGCGTCGGCGACGAGCTCATCCGGGTGCCGCTGATCGCCGCCGGGCCCGGGGCCGAGCACTTCGCGGAGACCACGGGTGCCCTGTCCCTGCGCGAGCTCCCGGGCCGGATCGCCCGCGCCGCGGGGCTCGCCGGGGACCTCTTCGGCCCCCCCGGTGACGGCATCGCGATGGCGCGGGCCGCGGCCATCTGTCCGCCCGACGATCCGCGTATGGTCGCCTTCGCCGAGCGCTGGAGCCTCTCCCCCGCCCAGGTGCGCCGGCTCGCCGCGGACCGCTGGGCGGTGAGTGACGGGACCCTCACCGTGCGCGGCGGCGACGACGACCCGCGGCCGCCCGCGCTGCCCGGTCACCTGGCCGCCGCCGCAGCCATGGTCCGCAGCGCCGCGGGCACGGCGACACCGGCCGCGCTGGACGCCGCGGCTCCGGCGGCCGCCACCCTGGGCGGCGCCGTGGCCGGCGACGCCGGCCTGGCCGGGGCAACCGAGGATCCCGCCGTCGCCGACCTCGAGCGCCAGATGCGGTTGCTCGGCTACATGTGATCGCGCCCGCGTCGGCGCCAGCGCCGCTGGAGGTGTGGATCCTCCCCGCCGACCGGGCCCACGACGCCCTCGCCGCGCACCTCGCCCCGCGCACCCTGCGACGCGACGGCGCGGGCAAGCCGTGGGTGCCCGGCGGGCCCTACCTCAACCTCTCGCACTCGGGCGCGCTCGCCCTGATCGCCATCTGCGCGGACACCGAGGTCGGCGTCGACCTCGAGCGGATCCGGCCCCTGCGCAACCCGCCCGGCCTCAGCCGACGGATGTGCAGCCCGCGCGAGGCGGCCTGGCTGGCCGACCAGGCCGATCCCGCCGTGGCCCTGCTGCGCCTGTGGGTACGCAAGGAGGCGGTGGCCAAGGCCCAGGGCGGCGGCCTGCGCACCGCGCTGAGCGGCCTCGACGTCCTGGCCGGCCACGTCGAGCTGCCCGAGGGCCGATATGCGCTCTGTGACCTGCCCGACCCCGCCCCCGGCTACCTCGCCGCCCTGGCCTGGCGCGAGACGTTCCCGGCCCAGGACCACCGACCGTCCCGGCACTCCCCGCCCTCGGGGGAGCGCCCGCTCTCCGACGATCGCCCATAATCCCGCGGTGCCTTCCCGAGACCTGCCGCGTCCCGCCGTGGCCATCCTCTGTGGTGGCCGCGGGACCCGCCTCCAGGAGCGGACCCAGTCGATCCCCAAACCTCTGGTGGAGATCGGTGGCCGGCCGATCCTCTGGCATGTCATCCAGATCTACCTCGCCCAGGGCTTTGACCGCTTCCTCTTGCTCACCGGCTACCGCCAGGAGCTCATCGCCGAGTTCGCCCGGACCGCGAACTGGCCCGCGGGGACGCAGATCGAGTGCCTGGACACCGGCCTGGACACTCCCACGGGCGGGCGCGTCTTCCGGGCCCGGGAGCATCTCGCTGAGCAGCGCTTCTGCCTCACCTACGCCGACGGGGTCGCCGACGTCGACCTGGACGCCCTGCTCGCCGCCCACGCCACCGGTGCCACCACCGCGACGATGACCGTCGTCCAGCCCGAGCTGCAGTTCGGGGTGGCCGCCGTGAACGGTGACGGCGTGGTCCGCGGCTTCATCGAGAAGCCCCGCTCCGAGCATTGGATCAACGGCGGCTTCTTCTGCTTCGAGCCCGACGTCTTCGAGTTGCTCGACCCCGACTGCGTGCTCGAGCGCGCCCCCCTGGAGCGCCTCGCCGCCGCCGGGCGCCTGCGCGCCTACCACCACACGGGTTTCTGGGACTGCATGGACACCTACAAGGACACCGTCGCCCTCAACGACCTGTGGGCGAGCGGCACCGCACCGTGGAAGGTGTGGGCGTGAGCGCCGCTTCGACCCCGGCGCCGGTGGGCGGATCGGTTCTCGTCACCGGCGCCTACGGACTGCTCGGCTCCTGGCTCACCCGCGCCCTGCTGGACAGCGGCGCCGAGGTGACGGTCATCCACCGCGACGACCGGCCACGCTCGGCCCTCGCGCTGATGGGCCTCACCGCGCGGGTCAACGTCGTGCACGGCGACATCACCAGCGAGGGCCTGATCCGCCGCGCCCTGGCCGAGTACGAGGTGGACACCGTCTTCCACCTCGCCGCCCAGACACTCGTGGGCACGGCGAACCGCTCCCCCCTGTCCACCTTCGAAGCGAACATCCGCGGCACCTGGCTGCTGCTCGAGGCCTGCCGCGAGGCGACGGTGGCGCGCGTCGTGGTCGCCTCCTCGGACAAGGCCTACGGTCCTCACACCGAGCTGCCCTACCGCGAGGACCACGCCCTCCAGGCCCGCTACCCCTACGACGTCTCCAAGGCGGCCACCGATCTGCTCGCCCGCTCCTACTTCCACACCTGGGGCCTGCCCGTGGCGGTGACGCGCTTCGCCAACCTCTACGGGGGCGGCGATTTCAACGCCTCGCGCCTGATCCCCGAGGCGATCTCCGCCGCCCTCGGCGGCCGTTCCCCGGTGATCCGCTCCGACGGCTCGCCCGAGCGGGACTTCCTCTACGTCGAGGATGCCGTCGCCGCGTATCTCGCCATCGCCGGCGCTGCGGGCGCCGGCTCTCCGGGGCGCCCGGGCCCGGCAGCCGGTGAGGCGTTCAACGCCGGGGGCGGGGCGCCCCACCGCGTGCTCGATGTCGTCGAGCGCATCTGTGAGCTCGCCGGGACGGGCGTCATCCCCGACATCCGCGGCGCCGGCGTTCCCGCCGGCGAGATCGACCGCCAGTGGGTCGATCACACCAAGCTCACCGCGCTCACCGGCTGGCAGCCCCGGGTCGGTCTCTCCGAGGGCTTGGAGCGCACGCTGGCCTGGTACCGCGACGTCGCCGGCTGGCCGACGCCGCGCGCCTAGAGCTCGAGGCCCAGTTCGCGGTACAGCTCCAGGTACGCGGCGGTCATCCGCGCACTCGAGAGCTCCAGCGCCCGCCGGCGGCAGGCGCCCGCCGTCTCCGGCCGGCCGCTGAGCTCGAGTCCGGCCAGCAGCGCCTCGGCCAGGGCACCCGGCGTGAGGGTGTCAAAGAGCCGCCCGACCGTCGGTGAGTCGATGATCTCGGGGATCGCCGCGTCGGCGTAGCCGACCACGGGGGTCCCGCAGGCCAGCGCCTCGGCGAGCACGAGCCCGAAGGCCTCGGACTCCGAGGGCAGCGCGGCGAGCCAGGCCCGGCGCAGCGCGGCCGCGAGCACGCCGCGGTCGTCGAGGTTGAGCCAGCGCACCCCGGGCGTGACGGGGAGGCTCCGGGGGGCCGAGAGCCACAGCTCGGCGTCGGGCAGCTCACCGCGGACACGCTCGAGCGCGGCGACGAGCAGGGGCACGTGCTTGCGCGGCTCGCGCGCGTCCGCGGCACACAGGATGACCGGGTGCGCCGCCCGCTCGCCACCGGGCGAGAAGGCGTCGGTGTCGATCCCGGGGGCGATCACCGGGGCCGCGTACCCGAGCTCGTCGGCGAACGCCCTCGCCGCATGGACGCTGAGGGCGACGACCCGGTCGAGGCGGGCCACCGCCTGCTCCATCAGCCGGCGGTGGCCCCGGCGTGCGTCGAGGCCGACCGCGTCGGGGATCCCCAGGTAGGTGAGCAACGCGGGGCGACCGGTGGCCGCGCGCCAGCGGGCGGCGGCGAGGGCATCGGCGGGGTAGGTCGCGTGGGCCAACCCAAAGTGGCCCACGCGCAGAGCGATCTCGGACAGCGGCACGTGGGTGAGGTAGCGCTCACAGCCACGGCGCAGCAGCGGTCCCTCCGGCGGGCGCGGGAGCCGCAGGACGCGGAGGCCGTCCTCGACGCGCCGCGACGGGCGGCCGGGGTGGCTGGTGATGAGCGTCGGGGCGACCCCGGCACCGATCAGCCCGTCGGCGAGCTCACGGACGAAGCGCTCCCCGCCGCGGCGCACCTCCGGCCAATAACAGGGGCTCAGCAGCGCCACGGAGCTCACGCGTGCCGATTATGCCCGCCGGGCCGCCACAATCGGCCGCGGTGCCCGCACCCGTGATCTCCGTCGTCGTCCCCGCCCACAACGCCGAGGCCACGCTCGCGGCGACGTTGACCGCGCTACTCGGCCAGGTCGGGGTCCCGGACCTCGAGGTGATCGTCGTCGACTCCGCCTCCACCGACGGGACCCGCGGGCTCACCGAGCGGGTCGCCGCGCGGGATCCTCGGGTGCACGTACGGGTCAACCCGGGCGGGGAGCCGGCGGGCTCGCGCAATCTCGGCGTCGCCGCGGCGCGCGCCGAGCGGATCGCCTTCACCGACGCCGACTGCGTCCCGGAGCCCGGCTGGCTCGCCGCCGGCCTCGCCGCACTGGAGCACGCCGATCTCGTCCAGGGCCGGGTCCTGCCCGCTGGCCCACACCGGCTCTGGGACCGCACGCTGTCAGTCGGTCATGAGAGTGGGCTCTATGAGACGGCGAACCTGTTCCTGCACCGCGACTGGGTCGAGCGCGCCGGCGGCTTCGCGCCGCTGCCCGGCTTCGGGGAGGACCGGCCCTTCGGGGAGGACACCTGGCTGGCCTGGCGGGCGCGCCGGAGGGGCGCGCGCACGGCGTTCTGCGCCGAGGCGGTCGTGCGCCACGCCGTGTTCGCCCGTCGGTCGGGGGCCTACCTGGCCGAGCAGCGCCGCCGCGGGTGGTTCTGCGCGCTCGTGCGCGAGGTGCCCGAACTGCGGGAGGCCTTCCTGTACCGACGCTGGTTCCTCTCTCGCTCCACCGCGCTGTGCGATCTCGCCCTCGCCGGAAGCGCGCTGGCGGCGGGGTCGCGACGCCGGGCTCCGCTGCTCGCCGCGCTGCCCTACCTGGCGACCCTGCCGCGCCGGGCCCCGCGCGCCGCGGTCGTGCAGGCCGCGGGTGACCTCGTCGGGGCGGGCGCACTGCTGACGGCAAGCCTGCGCACCCGCACCCCGGTGCTCTGACGCCTGCTCAGCCCCGGCATGGGGCATATGTCCCCACGCCGCGGTCGAGAACGCCGAACCTCAGGCGGCGCGGCCCTCGAGGAACGGCACCTCGAGGACCTTTTCGTGCATCACCGGGCCGTGACCGAAGTACCCGTCCTCACCAAAGAGCTCGCCATGGTCGGAGGTGACGGTGAGCCAGGTGCCCGCGGGCAGCTTCTCCCGCAGCCGCCCCAGCGCGCCGTCGAGTGCCTCCAGCGCGGCGACCTGGCGCTCGCGCAACCCCGCGAGCGCCGCGGGGGTGAAGAACTCACCCGCGGCCTCCGAGCCGGCACGCAGGGCGTCGAGGCCCTTGACGACCCCGTGGACGCCGGAGATGTGGGGCAGCTCGGTCACGTCCGGGCCGCCCGGCCAGGTGTAGGGATAGTGGGTCTCACCCGTGTTGATGAGCCAGAAGGACGGACGCTCGGAGGAGAACTCGACCTCGTCGACGATCGCGCCCAGGTCGTGGTGGGAGGGCATCAGCCGGTAGGAGTCGAAGTCGCGGTTGAGCACCGTGAAGGGGTTGAGCACCGGCATCGATACCCGGGCGTGGGTGAGGTAGCCGAGTGAGCGCAGCAGGCTGGGCAGGAACAGGCCCGGCAGCATCGCCCGGTATTCGAGCCCGGGGAGCCCCAGGCGCTCCCGGTAGCGCAGGAAGTCGAGGCGGTAATAGTCCGACGCGTACACCTGGGGTGGGCTCGTGTGGGGCAGCAGGCCCATGAGCAGGTTGAGGTGCGAGGGGGCGGTCCAGGTGGCGTAGGAGAAGCGCCGCTCCGCAGTCCCCAGATCAGCGAGGCTGGCCGGCGGGGCGGCGCGCCAGGCGTCGTCGCGCAGCGAGTCGAGGATGACGACCACCAGGTTCCGCGCGCCCGCGGGCGGGAGGGGGCGCGACGGAGCCGACGACATCGCTGCGAGCATACGCACCGTGCGGGTCCTCGCCCTCGGCAGCGTCTATCCCCCCCACCTGCTTGGGGGCTATGAGGTCATCTGGCAGGGGGTCACGCGGGAGCTGCTCGGCGCGGGTCACACCGCCCGCGTGCTGGTGAGCGACTTCCGGGCGCCCGGGGTCTCGCCCGAGGCGCCCGAGGACCCTGACGTCCACCGCGAGCTGCGCTGGTACTGGGAGGAGCACCGCTGGCCGCGGATGAGCCTGTCCCGGACCGTCGCGCTCGAGCGCCACAACGCGGCGACGCTGGCGCGGCACCTGTCCGAGCTCCGCCCCGACGTCGTGGCCTTCTGGCCGATGGGCGGGATGTCGCTGTCGCTCATCACCGCGGTGCAGCGCGCCGGACTCCCCCACATCTTCTTCGTGCTCGACCCCTGGCCGGTGTACGGCCCACGCCGTGACGCCTGGCTGGCGCGCTGGCGCCGACTCCCGCTCGCTCCGCTCGCCCCGGCAGCCGCCCGGCTCACCGGCCTACCCGCCCGTCTGGACCTGGGCAGCGGCCGCTGGATCTTCTGCTCGAGCTGGATGGCCACGGCGGCGGGCCTGGACCCGCCGCCGGCGGACGGCGCGGTCCTCTCTCCCGGCGTGGAGGACCGATTCCTCGGAGCGCCCGCGCCGGCTCAGCCGTGGCGCTGGCGGCTGCTCTACATCGGCCGCGTCGTCGAGCAGAAGGGCGTGCTCACCGCCGTGGAGGCCCTCGCCCAGCTGCCCGAGACGGCGACGCTCACGATCGTCGGCAACGGCGACCTCGGCTACCGCCGCGAGCTGGAGGTCGCGGCCATCTCCCTGGGCGTCGAGGGACGGGTCGAGTTCCGTCCCGCGGTGGGCCGGGCGGAGGCCCCGGACGTGTACGCCGAGGCGGACGTCGTGCTCTTCCCCGTGCGCTGGGGCGAGCCCTGGGGGCTGGTGCCGCTCGAGGCGATGGCGGTCGGCCGCCCGGTGGTGGGCACCGCTCAGGGCGGAGCCGCCGACTTCCTCCGGGACGGGGTCAACGCGCTCATCCACACCGCCGAAGACGCGGCCGGGCTGGCCGCCGCGGTCCGACGCCTGGGTGAGGAGCCGACGCTGCGTGAGACGCTCGTGGCGGCCGGCCGCCACACCGCCGAGGCCCACTCGGCGATCGACTTCGACCGTGCCGCGGCGGCGGAGATCCTCGCCCTGGCCCGCGGATCGAGGCGCTAGCCGATGGCCGCGACCGCGCCGGCGGCCAGCGCGAGCTCGGGCTCGTCGCGGACGATGCGGCGGGCCACGTCGATACCCATCTTCACCGCGTGGTCCATGTTGCCCAGCTCATAGCGCCAGGTCCCGAAGCGGCCGCGGGAGAAGACGTCGCGCGCAGCCAGCCACGGCTCCAGGCGCGCCAGGGCCCCGTCGCGGCCCAGTGTCGGCACGGGGTAGGCGTAGGGGATCTCCTCGACGTGGACGGAGACGACCTCGGCGCCTGGCGCCGCGAGCCCGACCGTGCGCAGGCCGGCGATGACCCGCTCGGCGAGACCCGCGCGCTCCAGCGGGTGGGTCTCCGAGCTCGCCGACTCGGTCATGAAGGCGCTGTAGCGGGACGTGTCGGCGCCGGGCACGTGGGCGGCGGCGTACTTGGCGAAGTTCGTCACGCGGTAGAAGGGCACCTCGGGCTCGGGGAAGTACATCCAGGAGCGCGGGTCGCGCAGCGGCTGGGCCAGCCCGACGCCGACCATGACCACGGAGTTGTGCACGAGCAGGTCGGCCGCGGCGGCGATCTCAGGCGGGACATCGGTGATGCTCGCCACCAGCCGGTCCAGGGGCATCGTCGAGACACAGACCTCGTAGGCGTGCTCGCTCCCGTCAGCCAGGGTGAGCCGCCGCTGCAACGGATCGACGCCGACGACGCGGCAGTCGGTGTCGATCCGTTCGGCCAACGGTGCAGCCATGCGCCGGTAGATCTCCCCCGTCCCGCCCTGGCGGGGGAAGACGAAGTGGCTGTTGGGCCCCCAACCCAGGTCGTCCTCTCCGGCGGCGACCGCAGCGGCGGCGCGCGCGTAGTCGATCACCGAGACGCGCTCCCCGATCCAGCGGGACTGCATCCGGGCCGGGTCGGTCGCCCACACCTTGGTGTTGTAGGGGGCCATGAACAGACGCGTGATCCCGGCGCCGAAGACGGCCTCCATCCAGGCGGCGAACGTCATGTTGGGGTCTCCCCCGGCCGCCCGGGCCAGGCCCTCCAGGCATTCGCGCCGCGCCGCCTCCGGGAGGTGACGGAGATTGTTCTGGAAGGGGTAGGGCACCCAGCTCTCCCCCACCCGCACGTAGGAGGAGCGGTCGTGATGGGCCACCTCGTCCCCCATGACCTCGGCCAACAGCGCGTCGAACTCGCCGTAGTGGCTGAAGACGACGTGTCCGCCGAGGTCCCAGGTGAACCCGGCGGGGTCGACGACGGAGCGGGCCAGGCCGCCGACCTCGCTCCCGGCTTCGAAGATCCGCCAGTCATGCTGGCCCAGGCGCTCGAGCTCGCGGGCGCAGGCCAGGCCGCAGGGTCCGGCGCCGATGATGGCGATTCTCTGTCTGGTCCTGATCGCCACGGCGGGCGGTGATACTAGAGCCATGCCGACCGCTGCCCCACTGCGGCGGCGCCGGCCGGAGGTCGTCGTCGCCGTCGTCTCCTGGAACACCCGGGAGCTGCTCGCCGGGGCGCTGGCGGCGCTCCAGGGCGATGTCCGGGCCGGACGGGCCGAGGTCTGGGTGATCGACAACGCCTCCGTCGATGGATCGGCGCAGATGGTGCGGGAGCGCTTTGGCTGGGTGCACCTCATCGCCTCCCCGACGAACCCGGGTTTCGGAGCCGCGGTGAACGTCGTCGCCGCGGCCACGCGCGCGGTCGGAGCGCCCTGGCTGGCGGTGGCCAACGCCGACACCGCGGTGGCCTCCGACGCCCTCGCCGCGCTGCTGGAGGCCGGGCGGGCGGACCCGCGGGCCGGCGCGCTGGCCCCCGCCCTACGCCTGCCCGACGGCAGCCTGCAGCATTCGGTCCATCCCTTTCCCTCCATCGGCGTCGCGCTCGTCCTCGCCCTCGGCCTGGCCCGGATCCGGCCGGGGCTCGGGGAGACGCTGACCCTCGACGGGCGCTGGGAGCGGCGCGTCGGCCGGCGCGTCGCCTGGGCCCACGGGGCCTTTCTGCTCGTGCGCCGGGATGCCTTCGACGCCGTTGGCGGGTTCGATCCTCACCAGTTCCTCTACGCCGAGGACCTGGATCTCGCGTGGCGCCTGCACCGGGCGGGGTGGCACAGCCGCTACGTGCCCGAGGCGCTCGTCGACCACGTCCACGCCGCCGCGATCAGCCAGCTCTACGGCGAGGCGCGTGACGCCCGTGCCCTCCAGAGCGCCTACACCTGGCTGCACCGGCGCCGCGGGCCCGTCGTGCCGGTCCTCTGGGCGGGCGTCAACGCCGCCGGGGCCGGGCTGCGCGGCCTCGCCCCGGGGTCTCGGGCGGCCGGCTCGCGCCGACAGGCCCGGCTGCACCTGCGAGCCCTCGCCGCCGCCCGCCGCTCCGCGGGCCGGACGGTCTGAGACCATGGACGGCCCCGTGCCCCCCACCGCCACCGATCCGCCCCCGCTCACCCTGCCCGTCCTCACGCGCGCGGACCGGGCCCGGCGGCTCGGCCAGGTTCCCGCCGTGGTCTGGTTCACCGGTCTGTCGGGCGCCGGGAAGTCGACCGTCGCGGAGCTCGTCGAGGCCCACCTCCACGCCCGCGGGTGCCTGTGCGTCCGCCTGGACGGCGACGTCCTACGCGACGGGCTGTGCGCCGACCTGGGCTTCTCGGCGGCGGACCGAGACGAGAACATCCGGCGCATCACCGAGGTCGCCCGACTCATGTATGACGCCGGACTCGTCGTGCTCGTGTCGGTCATCTCCCCCTTCCGCGCGGCCCGCGCCCACGCCCGAGGCGGCTTTCCCACCGGCGACTTCCTCGAGGTGTTCGTCGACGCCCCCCTGGAGGTCGTCGAGGCGCGGGACCCCAAGGGCCTCTACGCACGCGCCCGCCGGGGCGAGCTGCGCGACTTCACCGGAGTCGACTCCCCCTACGAGGCCCCGGACGCCCCTGAGGTGCATCTGCTCACGGGGGAGGTGTCACCCGACGCGGCGGCCGCGCAGGTGCTGGCCGCCCTGGAGCTCAGGGCGCGGGAGCCGGGCGCCGCTCGGTGATCCTCGCCGGCCGCGGCACCGCCCGGCCGGCGAGCACGCTCGCACTGGCATGGTGGACGACGTGGCGGACGCTGAAGCCCCGGCGCGAGGGCATCACGAAGCGCGCGTGCTCGCGCACCTCGTCAAAGCCCGCCGTCCCCATCATCGCCCGCCAGGCGCGACGGTTGGGCAGCCAGTAGACGACCGCGGCGTCGCGGTCGGCGCGGTAGCGGCTCACCGGGAAGGGCAGCAGGTCCAGGGCCGCGGCCGGCTCCTCGGCGGAGATGAAGGTCCCCCGGCACAGCCGGGCGATCCGCTCCAGCGCGAGCAGCTGATCGCGCAGGTGCACGAGCACCATCCCGCAGACGACCAGGTCGAAGGTGCCCAGGTCGGCCGGGTCGGCGTCATAGACGTTGCAGACCACGCGCTCGGCCCGAGACCCGAGCGCCGCGCGAGCCAGGGCGAAGCCGGCTCCGCGCGGGCCCGGCGGCATCTCCGCGTCCGCAGGCCGCCGCCGCGGCGGCCAGTCCAGCTCGCGCTCGTCGTCGAGGTCGAGGGCGATGACCTCGGCGGCCCCCCGGCGCTCCATCTCAAAGGCCCAGAACCCGTCCCAGCTGCCGACGTCCAGCACGCGCAGCCCGTCCAGGCGCGCGGGCAGCCCGTAGCGACCCACCCAGGGCCGCAGGTCGAACATGCCGTCGGTGACGATCCCGGGAGCCAGCTCGAGCGTGTGGTACCAGCCGATCTCTGCGACGCGCGCGGCGAGCTCCTCCTGCATGGCGCCGTACTGTAGAGCCGGGGGACGGGGGCGGATGGGCCCGCCGGTCCGGGAGCACCGCGACAAATGCCGATGCCAGGGCTGCCAGTGCGTAGTCTTGGCCCGACCATGTCGGAGGGACAGCCAGCAGGCGTGACGCCGGGGACCGCGTCCCTCACCATCTCCGCCGCCCAGAGACGGGCCGCGCACGCCTACGCGACCGTCCTGCTGGAGCCCGATGTCGCCGGTCCCGCGGCCGAGGATGCCCTGGACGCCTTCGCCTCGGCCGTCGCCGAGCGGCCGGAGCTGAGCGCCGGTTCGAATGCGGTCTCGGTGAACGAGACGCTCCTCGCGCTCACGCGTCTGATGACGGCCGTGTCGGTGCCGGACCGCAGCCGCCCCGAGGATCGTCGCCGGGCCGTCTGGGCCTCCATCGGCGCGAGCTCGCACTGCACCTGCCGTGAGTCGGCGGCCCTGCTGGCCACCCGCGCCAACGGCAACATCCAGCCGCGGGAGGACGCGGCCCTGGAGGAGCACCTGGCCGGCTGTGCCGGCTGTCGGGAGCTCGCCGACGCGACCACCGCGGCGGAGCAGGCCTTCCGCGCGGAGCTGACCCCACCCGGGCGCGGGGGATTCGGCCTGCCCGACCTGCCGCGTACCGCGTACGCGATCCTCGCCCTGCTCATCGCGGTCGCCGTCGCGCTCGTCGCCCTCAACGGCAACGCGGCGCGGCCCGCCGCCCACACGGCGCTGGCGCCCGCGCCGCCGACCGTCACACACCTCGTCGTCGACGTGAACCCCACGACGAGAACCGCGGCCCGCCGTGACCGTCACCTGGCTGCCCGCCACCGCGTCGTCCGGCACCGGTCCCATCACGCCCATCCGCGGCGCGGGCGAGCCTCGACCGCGGCGCCGAGCACCGGTCCCGGGACGGCGGCGACGAGCGAGTCCACTGCCGCATCGAGCTCCGCGACGTCGACCCCGGTGAGCGCGACCGCCAGCGCGCCGGTGAGCCAGCCCGCGGCCGCCACCGCGTCGGCGCCCGCCCCCAGCCCCCAGCCCGCCGCCAGTGCCCAGCCCGCGGCGTCGGACAACCTGCCGGCCCAGTCAGCGCCCCAGCAGGGCATCGGGACGATCACCAGCTCCCAGTAGAGCGTTGACGGCCCAGAGACGTGGACGGCCCAGAGAGGATCCACCGCCCCAGCCGAGGGGCCAGGGCCCAGACAGGCTCCACGGCCCCAGAAGACACCGCCCGGAGAAGGTCCCGGGGCCTGACGCCCCGGGCCTGAGCGCCCCGTTCAGACCGAGGGGTCCTCCTCCGGGGCGCCCGCTTCGAGCTCGGGGGCCGCCGCCGTCGGCCCCGCGCCAAGCTCGGCCTTCATGCGCGCCAGCTCGGCGTCGACCTCGGTCGAGCTCGACAGCTCACGCAGCTGACGGTCGATGTCGTCCTCGCCGGAACCGATCTGGGTGAAGTCGTTGAAGGTCCCCGCCGCCTCGAGCTCCTGGACGGCGGAGGCCCGGGCCTTCATCTGCTCGGTCTTGTCCAGTGCCCGCTGCATGGCCAGGCCGACGTCGGCCATCGAGTCGCCCACGCCGGTGGCCGCCTCACCGATGCGCACCTGGGCCTCCGCGGCGGAGTACTGGGCCTTGATGATCTCCTTCTTGGAGCGGAACTGCTCGATCTGACTGCGCAGCTTCTGCTCGGCCGCGGTCATCTGATCCTGCTGGTTCTGGAGCTCGGCGATCTGGGAGTCGAGGGACTGCAGCTCCGTCTGGATCCCGCTCTTGCGCTCCAGGGCGGTGCGCGCGAGCTCTTCCTGGCCGGCGGCGAGCGCCTGGCGGGCCTGGGTGTCGAGCTTGACCACCTGCTGCTGGATCTTCTCCTCCTGCAACTGCAGGCGCTTCTTGGCGGTCACCACGTCGGCGATCCCCTTCTTCACGTTCTGGAGCTGCTCGAGCTGCTTCTGGTAGCTGTACTCGAGGGTCTCGGAGGGATCCTCGGCCCGATCCAGAAGCTTGGAGATCTTCGTTTTGATGAGGGTTGACGTGCGACCGGCAAGACCCGGCATCGCATCCTCCTTGGCGGGATTGCAGGCGAAGTGCTTCGGGTAGCGTACCGCTCCGCCCATGGTGCCCAAGCATCCCTCCGAGTCCGAAACCATCCTCGCCCACTGGATGGGCATCACCGACGCCAACGGCGCGCTCAACATCCACGGCGGCACGATCATGAAGCTGTGCGACGAGGCGGCCGGCCTGGCCGCCATGCGCCACTGTTCCCACCGGATCGTCACCGTCGGGGTCGATCGCATGACCTTCATGACGCCGGTGGCCATCGGCGAGCTCGTCACCTTCCAGGCGAAGGTGAACGCGGCCTGGCGCACGTCGATGGAGGTGGGGGTCCGCGTCGAGGCCGAAAACCCGCGTACGAAGGAGATCCGCCACACCACCTCCGCGTACCTCACGTTGGTCTGTCTCGACGATGAGGGACGTCCCCACGAGGTTCCGCCGCTGATCCCCGAGACCGCGGAGGAGCAGCGACGCAACCGGGAGGCCGAACTGCGCCGGGCCAACCGGCTCGCCGAGCGAGACGAGATCGAGCGCGGCCGGCGCGCCGGTAAGGTGTGACTCGATGAGACGTGCCTGGACGGGACGCACCGCCGTGGCCGCAGCGGCGCTTGTCTCGATGTTCGCGGCGGGCTGTGGCTCCACCGGCCTGCTGCACCGCTCCACGGCCCCCTCCACCACCCCCCTGCCGACGACGGCCGCCGCACCGGCCCCCGTCCCGGGGACGCGTCGGTCCCGCGGCGCCGCCGCGGTCTCGGCACACACGAGCACCCCCGCCCAGCTGGGTTTCCCCTACCTGGCCACGAAGAACACCACGCGCGTGGCGGGCAACGATCCCGCCTCCAACGCCGCCGCCGTCGCCCTGGCCGTCTACCCGTCCGCGGCGGCGGGCACCCATCCCGGGGCCGTCGCCCTCGCTCCCGCCGACGACTGGGCGGCCGCCGTGGCCGCCGCCTCACTGATGGGCGCTCCGTTCCGGGCGCCGATCCTGCTCTCAGGTCCGGCCGGTCTGCCCCAGGCGACCGCGTCGGCGCTGCGGCTGCTCGCCCCAACGGGCGACCCCGCCCTGGGCGGCGCCCAGATCGTGCGCATCGGTGACGTGCCGAGCACCGGCACGCTGCACGACGCGACGATCCCCGGGTCCGACCCCTACACCCTCGCGGCGCGCATCGACGCCTACGAAGCGCGCCTGCGCCACCGCGAATCGACCGACGTGGTCATCGCCTCGGCCCAGGACCCGGCTGACACGATGCCCGCGGCCGGCTGGGCGGCCGAGTCGGGGGAACCGATCCTGTACGTGAACGCCCACGGCATCCCGGCGGTCACCGCAGCCCAGCTGCGCCGTCACCATCACGCCCACCTCTATGTGCTGGGACCTCCGAGCGCGATCCCCGACACGGTGATGGCGGCGCTCACCCGCTACGGGCGGGTCAGGCGGATCGCCGCGACGACCCCGCCGGCCGAGTCGGTCGCCTTCGCCGAGTACCGCGACCCGGCCTGCAGCTACGGCCAGCAGTGCGTGCACGTGCCCCACTCCTTCGGCTGGGCCATCCGCAGCCCCGGGCACGGCTACGTGCTCGTCAACGCCGGCCAGCCCCTCGACGCGGCGGCCTCGGCCGCCCTGTCGGCCTCCGGCGCCTACGGGCCCCAGTTGCTCGTGAGCACCCCCAATACCCTTCCCCAGGCCGTGCTCAACTACTTCCTCAACTCCGCGACACCCGGCTACACCTCCGAGGGCCCCACCGCCGCGGTGTACAACCACGCCTGG